>CAZNCJ010000004.1:0-67829 GCA_964571595.1 uncultured Caulobacterales bacterium
GCTAAACTTGAGGCTTATGAAAAAGCTCTGCTGGAGGGTTATAGTCTTATCATTGAAAAACTGGAAACGGCGCGGCGCGTTGAAGGTGAGGCGATGGAGACTTTATTAAGCGGGGCGGTCGACCAGATTGAAACTTATCTCGCTCGCGCCCGCAAAGTCGCCGATGATTTACCCCAGAGTTTACATAAGCGCGTTCAAGATAAATTATCCATTCTTACAGGCGAAGGGATCCCCCCAGACAGGGTGGCGCAAGAGGCTGCTATTTTTATTATGAAAGCAGATGTACGAGAGGAGCTTGACCGACTTGACGCCCATTGTGTTTTGGCGCGTAAATTAATTTCTCAAGGCTCCCCTATTGGTCGGAAGATGGATTTCCTGTCCCAAGAGTTTAACCGCGAGGTCAATACGCTTTGTGCTAAATCAGCCGATACGGAGCTTACCCGGATTGGTTTGGAACTTAAATCTGTGATAGAACAATTTCGGGAACAAGCCGCTAATATTGAATAGGTCGCTTACATGACAACCAAATCAAATCGGGTAAATCAAAGACGTGGTTTAATGATCGTCCTGTCCTCTCCCTCTGGGGCTGGCAAGACAACGCTCACGCGTCAATTGCTCAGTGAAAATTCTGACGGCATGGCTATGTCGGTTTCTGCCACGACACGACCAGCACGGCCGGGAGAAAAAGACGGGCGGGACTATTTCTTTGTCTCTAAAGATAAATTCGCCCAGATGATCGACGAGGCCGAATTTCTAGAACATGCCAAAGTATTTGATAATTTTTACGGCACGCCCAGCGCCCCCGTAGAAGCCGCATTAGAGGAAGGCCAAGACGTTATTTTTGATATTGATTGGCAGGGGGCGCAACAGCTTACGCAGGCGGCGGCTGATGATCTTGTAAAAATATTCATCCTGCCTCCCAATATGGGGGAGTTGGAAAAGCGTCTTAAATCACGTGCGCAAGATAGCGATGCGGTGATTGCCAAACGTATGTCCAAATCGGAAGCCGAGATTAGCCATTGGGCTGAATATGATTATGTCATCGTTAATGATGATAAAGAGTTGGCGATGGGAGAACTGCGTGTGATTTTGGCCGCTGAACGTATGAAACGCAGACGCCAATTATGGCTTGGCCCTTTTGTTAAAACGCTGACCCAAGGGGGTTAAGTAATAGTGGGCTAAGCTAAACGGAGTTAAGACCCGTAATTCGTATTTTCGCTTTCATCGAAAATTTCACCCAACTCGTTTTCTTCACCCCATTCATCATCACGCGTTTTGGATGTTAGGCTTTTTTTGGGGATATCAAAACCGCCCCAGAGAACATTAAATTTTTCGCAGTGTATAACGAGGCTGGAATAGTCTTCCAGATGAATATGGGCAGGTAAGACATAGTTCTGATCGCCCGTATGAGAGCGGATAGGACCCAGAGATAGCGGCTCTATAAAGGTCGGGTTTTTATCCAGATTACGCAGAGTTTGTTTTGACAAAAACAGTTTCAGATCTGGCCCGTCCTTGGTCTTGAAATTATTGTGAAAACTGATGACCTGCTGGCCTTCAATTTCAAGTAAGGCCCACGCGCCTTTTATTTTATAGGACTTCTTTTTAAACTTTCCTTGTGCGGTCAGGGCCGAAGCATTCGTTGCAAAGGCAAGAAAAAAGGAAAGGGCGCATATGGCCGGGAGGATCAGTTTTTTTAACATGTTAGGCCTCATAAATATCAATGAGAACTATTTTGCATAAAAGCAGGCTGGAGAAAATTCACTTGGCTGTAAACTCTGCGTGAATAGGCTAGGGCTGCTTTTCATTGGCTGCGCGGATATAATCTGCCAGTTTTTGAAAGGCGTGGACTTCAAGGGATTCGGGCCGTGTGCTGGGGTCTATACCCGCGCTCTCAAACCAGTCTTCTATGTCAATCTGGCGCGTTTTGGCAAAATTTCGTAAAGAGCGCCTCAGCATTTTACGCCTTTGGCCAAAGGCGGCGGCAGTAATCTGGCCCAAAAGTTTCAGGTCGCTATAACGCTGCCCGGTTGGTAAAGGCTCAAGCACGACAACCGCACTGTCGACTTTTGGCGGCGGGCTAAAGGCGCGGGCAGGCACTTCAAAGGCCATGCGGACATGACAGACGCTTTGGGTCAAAACAGCCAAGCGCCCATAGGCCTTGTCTTGCGGGGTCGCGATAATCCGCTCAGCCACCTCTTTTTGGAACATTAACACCGCTTGGCTCCAGAATAGGGGCTTGGCGGTTAGCCAGTTGATTAAGAGCTTTGTGCCGACATTGTAAGGCAGATTGGCGGCAATCTTAATCTCGCCTGCAAGATGCGTCGCTATATCGGCTTTAAGCGCGTCCGCGTGGAGAACGGATAAACGGCCTTCAGATTGCGCGGCGATATCGTCTAGGGGAGCCAAGAAGCGTTCATCCATTTCAATGGCTAAAACCTGCGTCGCACCCTTGAGCAATAAGGCCCGCGTCAGCCCGCCAGGGCCAGGGCCTATTTCGGCCACACTCACCCCGTCCAGCGGGGTGGCCAGCTTGGCAATATTATGTGTGATATTCATATCGAGCAAGAAATGCTGCCCGAGTTTTTTATTCGCCGATAAGCCGTGAATTTTGACGACCTCGCTTAAGGTTGGAAGATTATCCAGCATGCGAAGCCGCGTAAGAAAATCTATGGGCGCTAATATTATGCGCGGCCTTAATGGCGGCGATCAAACTATCTGGGCGGGCCTTATTTTGTCCGGCAATATTAAAGGCTGTGCCGTGATCTGGCGAGGTTCTGATAATGGGTAGTCCCAAAGTAATATTGACCCCGCCGTGAAAATCCAAAGTTTTAACCGGGATAAGCCCTTGGTCGTGATACATGGCCAGAACGGCGTCATATCCTTCGCGGGCCTCTGCATGAAAGAGCGTATCTGCGGGCTGGGCATTTGTGATTTGAATGCCGTCTTCACGTAATATTTCAGCAGCGGGATTTATGATCTCATTTTCTTCTGACCCTAAAGCGCCGCCTTCACCCGCATGTGGATTAAGTCCGGTAAGCGCAATGCGAGGCTGCTTTATGCCGAAATCAGTTTGTAAGGACGCATGTAAAAGTTTGGCTCTGTTTATAATGATTTCAGAGGATAAATGTTTCGCAACCTCGGTTAAGGGTAAATGTATAGTCACGAGAGCAACGCGAAGCCCAGCTGCCATCAACATCATCACCGGGCCTTTGACCTGCGGGCTTTGGGGATAAGGCGTGTTTTGCGAACTGGGTTTTGTGAGCTCGCCTAAATATTCCGTATGGCCGGGAAATTTAAATCCGGCCTCATATAAGACCTCTTTGGCAATAGGGTTGGTAATCAGTGCGCGGGCTTGACCAGATGTAATGTAACTGACGGCGCTCTCAATACTTCCCGTAATCGCAGGAGCGTGGGCGGCACTGGGGTGTCCCGCTGTGACGGTACCGCCGTTAATCTCTAATACTGGCAGGGCCTTAGAAAATATGTCCTTAGCCGCCTCTGGATGTGCAATGGTTTGAACCGGAACATCCTTGTAGAGCGCGGGCGGAGCAATGACACAAAAGTTCAACTCTGGTTCAGACTTTAAAGCCTGCCATGCCTTTTGCGTAATCTCAGGCCCGATACCGCACGGGTCTCCCATGGAGAGTACAAGGGGGCTGTGCGGGTTAAGCGGTGTTCTACTTTGCATATCTCTTCAAGTTCAGATCAATATCTTTTAAGGGCAGCATTATACTGTGAGGGTAATTTAGTCGCAATGAGGGCGCGCGCAAGTTTAAACCTGACGAGTTCGTCAAAGTGTTGGTAGAGCGGTTAGCTTAAAGATGTATTATGTTCGGTATTGTGCCTAGCGCAGTACAATTGTGGCTTGGCGGCGCATATCTCGAAGGTGACGCTTGGAGGCTTGCGCTAATTGCTGATCTGTTAAGCGGTCTTCGATCTGGCCGCGTGTCGGGATGTTTTTACCAGAGAGACTCTTGTCACAAACCATAATCGCCACCGGACCTTGAGGGGCTTCTACTGGCTTGGATAGTGAGCCAATTTCGGTTTCATTGACAACGGCTAACATTTGTTCGGCCATATCAGAGGCTTTTATCTCTCCCATATCCGCGCTGCCCAGACCTTCAATTTCACTGACATCACTTGAGAGGCTCTCACAAGAGTCTATATTAGCTATTAGATTGGAGAAATTTTCCATCGCCGCTTCCATCTTGCTTTTATCTGCAACTTCCATGCTGACTTGCTTGAGCTTGTAAACTGTATCAGCCTCGTTTTGCTGCTTATCGAGCAATGTGATGACGTAAACCCCGCCCGGAACCTGAATAGGATCAGAAACCCCGCCTGCATCGAGCGCGCTAAGCGCGCGGCTCAGCTCGGGTCGTAATTCGTCTTCATGTACCCAGCCAAGATCGCCGCCTTTGGCCGCCGTTGGGGCAGACGAGAATTGTTGGGCCAGTAAAGGAAAGGGCGCGCCTTGATTGGCTTGTGCAATCATCGCATGTGCGCCTTCCATGGCCCCTTCCATCCCGCCAATATCGGGCGTGGCTTCGATATAGATTTCTGCGACCCGAAAACTGGGTTCAGATGCATTGGAGGATAGCCGGTCAAGTGTTTCGTCAATCTGGTCATCACTAATACGGATACGTGATCCAAACAGGCCGTTGACAATACGTTGCCATGCGATTTCAGATCGGACTTGATCGCGCAAGGTTTCGATCGAGACACCTGCTTGCGCCAAACGTCCAATAACGTCTTCTGGCTCCAGCCCGTTACGGGCAAAGAGGCGCGCGACATTGCGATTGACTTCTTCATCACCAATAGATTGATCAAATTTTTCTGATTCTTGCATTTGTAAATGCTCATCAATGAGATTGCGCAGGGCCTGTTGTTGTATGCGGCGCAATGTAGCTTCATTGCGTTCCGCGCCTGTTGTCGCCATCATAAAGAGAACGCGCTGGGCCAGGTCGTGATTTGTAACAATATCGTCATTGATCACGGCGGCAATTCCGTGTGATTGCTGTGCAAAGCTGGTGGCTGGAAGCGCCATTAGCAACGTAGCTGAAAGTGTGAGGGCTGTGGTAGAGAATTTTTTCAAACTATTCATGTCTTACCTATTGTCGAACTTTCTCGATATTTTCAAATTTTACGCCCAAACAGATAATCAAAGCCGTTGGAGTTATCCGTAGTTTATCTGTTATTGACTTGGGCATTTATCAAAAAACAGACACTGTGGCAATTGTTGACAGCTTGAACGTTCCCTAAATAACCTTTTAATCGAACATAGAAAATTAAAATACAGATAGATTCCACCTAGTTTGCTAAAAATTGGTAAAAATTGCGACGAGTTTAGCCTCTATTCTATCCATCCTCGCGTTTTGCTAAATATGAAATACCGTAAAGCAAGGCCAGTACAGGAACCGTCCAAGCGGCAAGAGCGGGATTTAGGGCGCCTGTTTCCCCGAATGCCTTCAAAACGCTATTGGCAAAGAAAACCCCAAATCCGATAAGGCCGCCAAATATCATTAGTTTTAATGTCCCGCCTTCGCGGCTCAGATGTAAAGTGGCCGCTGCTGCGATAAATGACATGGCTACTAACATAACGGGCAGGGCCAAAAGGCTGTGCCATTCCAGAGTGAGGCGGTGACTTGAAAACCCGGCATGTTGCAAGCGTTTTATCTCGTCGGGTAATTGCCAAAAACCCGGCAATCTTTGTTTGCTAAGCGCGCGGTCAAAATCTTGTAGTCTGAGATTGGTGGGTAAAGAGACAAAAGCAATATCGCGCTTTATGCCCTTCGCAGAATTTTCTACCACATTTTCGAGCTGCCAATAACCGGGTGACCAGTGAGCATGTTGGGCATCTAAGCGATATGAAAACCTAGATTGCTGACCGGGCTGTATGTCAAATATCCAGAAGGTCGCATGCGAGATTGTTTTATCCAAAATATTAAAATTTTGGCCCCGTATAACAGTCTGCCCGGTTTCAAAACCTGCCCGCAGCCAAATCACGTCTTGATCAGAGGCCTCTGTTTTGTCGCCCAGATGGGTCTGAACATATTGTGTGTGCAAATTATGTGTGTGCTCTGCCAAGGGATTAAACAGGCTCACCCATATAAGGCCCAAACTTGACGTAATCAAAAAGACAGGGCTTAGGAAACGCCATGCCGAGACACCAGAGGCGCGCATGACAATTAATTCGCTTCTCCGGTTGAGGTTAAATAATGTCGCGATTACGCCGAACAAGACAATAAAGGGCAGGGTTTCTTCGAGAATTTGCGGAATTTTCAAAAGGGTTATCCCGAAAATTTGGACAGCATTCATAGAGTCCACATCACTGAATTTGCGTGTCCCTTCTACAAAATCCACTAAAATTATAATGGCAGTGACGATAAAAAATGCGGTCATTAACCCATAAAGTATCCGCCGGGCAATATAGCGATTAAGCGTGCGCCTCATCTGCCAACCCCGTCACTTGATCTCGTTTGTAACGCGGGGGTGAGCTGCGCGTTCAGAGGTGGTTTTATGTAAAGCAAATAAGTCAGACATATAAGGCTAAGCGTTAGGGGTAGGGCGTATTGCAGCTTATTGAGGGCCGGATTATCCTCCGAAGCTGCGCTGAGTGCAAAGCTGATAAGATAGAGAGAAAATCCGATAATCGCACATATCGCAATAGGGCGGGTATAGCCCGTGCGTTGATAAGTTCCCTTTATCAAAAAGCTTAAAGCCAGCAGGGTGAGCGCTATATTATAAAGCGGGGCGGATAAGCGGGCGTGTCCCTCGGCTAGAAATTCTCGGGCTTGCCAGTCTCCGCGCAAGGTTTCGGGATCAGGTTTTAACAGCTCATGTAAAAACCTATCGGATGTTTTAAGATGGGTCGGCGCGCTTGCGTCCAATAAATCCGAGAGATCAATCTCGTCGCGCTCTACTTCTAAAATATCCAGGCTCTTATCCTCTTTCACAATCTGGTAGCTGGCTGTGTTGAGGATAAATCGCGTTTGGCCGTTTTGTTGGTGGAGATAGCCGTTCTTGGCCATATAGGTGACAGGGTCATCACTATTGCGATTATCATAGACAAGAATATCCACCATATACCCATTGGGGTGTACATCTTGAGCATAAAGGGTAAGCCCGTCTGTGGGGGAAATAAAGCTGCCGGCTTGCACCATTTTTGCGGCTATATCATTTCTGACATCGGTTAAGGTGTGCCGCATTTCGCGAAAGGCAAAAGGCTGGACAAGGATGTTGATAATCAGATGTGCGATAAGGGCATAGCTGGCAAGGCGCAGAGCCGGACTTGTAATTTGCCAAGGACTTACGCCCGAGGCTTTCGTGACTATAATTTCGCTGTCTATATTGAGGCGGTTAAATGCGAAAATCACAGCAAGAAATGTAGCTAGAGGCAGAATAATCGCCATTAATTGCGGCAAAGCCAAAAGTGTGATCTTTAAAAAAATAAAGGCGGATTGCCGATTTTCAACAATCAAATCCAAGGTGGAAAGGCTTTGGGTTAGAAGGGCTAATGTGGCGAGTGCCATAAGCGAAATAAGAAGCGGCCAAAGGGTTTGGCGCCAAAAATATCGCTGCAAAAGCGTCACGCTACCCTCTATCGTTCAAAAATGTTTGATAACATCATATCAGGGCTTCTATCTTACCTCGCTTTCCTTTACCACATATAAGATATTATAGAGATGCCGCGACGTAATTTTGCTGCTCGCGGCTTTTGAAGGAATAAGTTATGAAAGCCAGCTTCATTGCCGATAAACCCATTGCCGCCGGAACCGCCATCATCCCCGTCTTTAATAAGGGTAAGGCTTATGGTGCCGCCAAAGACTATATTAATGCCATGGGCGCGCAGTATAAAAAGGCGGCAAAAGCAGCCGGATTTACGGGGCAAGCGGGGAAGTCCTTTAGCCTCTATGCGCCCCAAGGCCTCTCTCTTGGGCGGCTGATTATTGTGGGGGCTGGTGATAAATCAAAATTTGATGCTGAAATGTTTGGCGCGAAATTGGCAAAATCGCTTTTACTCTCGGGTGAGACCAGCTTGACTTTCCATTTGGGCGGGGCCGATATCAGCCCGGATAGCGCGGCCAGACTGGTCGTGGGGGCCAGACTGGCCTCATATAGGTTTGATAATTACCGTACGAAATTACCGGCCAGTAAAAAGCCAAGCCTTAAGGTGGTGAAAGTGGCTTGCGATAATCCCGCCAAAGCCCGCGCGGCTTATAAAAATTATTACGGCCCGGTTTGTGACGGTCAGGTTTTTGCCCGTGACCTTGTTTCTGAGCCGCCCAATAAGCTCTATCCGAAAACCTATGCCAATAAGATTAAAAAGCTCGATAAGCTGGGTTTGAAAATCGAAGTCTTTGGCGAAAAGAAAATGGCGACATTAGGCATGCATGCGCTCTTAGGCGTTGGCCTTGGCTCGGCACGCGAGTCGCAATTGGTCATTATGCGGTGGAACGGCGGAAAATCCGGTGACAAGCCCGTCTGTCTTGTCGGTAAGGGCGTGACCTTTGATACGGGCGGTATCTCCCTTAAGCCCGGAGCGAATATGTGGGATATGAAAGGCGATATGGGCGGGTCTGCTGCTGTTGTCGGGGCGATGCATGCCTTGGCCGCGCGTAAAGCCAAAGCCAATGTTGTGGGTATTGTCGGTCTGGTGGAAAACATGCCAGACGGTAAAGCCCAACTCCCGGGTGATGTCGTGACCTCTATGTCAGGGCAAACCATTGAAGTGCAAAATACCGATGCCGAAGGGCGTCTGGTTCTGGCCGATGCTCTCCATTATGCGCGCACAAAATATAAACCCAAAGCTATGATAAATTTAGCGACCTTAACCGGTGCGATATTAGTCGCTCTTGGCGGCGAGCATGCGGGCCTGTTTTCCAATGATGACGGCTTGGCTGAACAAATTCTTGCTGCCTCTGATAGCTCTACAGAAAGAACATGGCGCTTGCCACTTGGGCCCCATTATGACCGTCTGCTTGATAGTCCGAATGCGGATATGAAAAATATTGGTGGGCGTATGGCTGGGTCGATCACGGCCGCGCAATTCTTAAAACGCTTTGTGGGCGACACGGCTTGGGCCCATTTGGATGTGGCGGGGACAGCTATGAAAAATGCGCGCCATGATCCGAGAGAGCCAGCCTTTGCGACAGGCTTTGGTGTGCGCCTGCTTAACCGTTGGGTTGCCGATAATTACGAGGGTTAGGTGTCCCAAACCGAATTAGCGTCACCTGAACACTGGTTTTACCATATGGAGAGCGCCAGTTTAAAAGCGGTGCTGCCCGAATTATTGGAAAAAACCCTGGAGCGGGGCTGGACGGCCCTGGTTAAAACTTCTGAGGCAGATCTTTCTGAGCTGGACGGCTTTTTGTGGACTTATCGGGACGAGGCTTTTCTGCCCCACGGGCGAGACGACGAACCTTTGGCAGATCGGCATCCCATACGTTTGTCTGCGACGGCGAGCGCGCCTGACGGGGCGGATATTGTCTTTATCACAGACGGCTCAGATATGGCGGATCTGAGCGGTGTCTCGCGCCTGATTTACATGATTAATGGCCAAAGCGAGGCGGCAGTGAACCAGGCACGCCAGCGCTGGTCCGAGACTAAAGCCAGCGGTGCGCCTATGTCATATTGGCAACAAGATGGGCGCGGTAAATGGACAAAGAAAGCCACGACTTAGGGTCTAAGCCTTAAAGCGAAACAGAGTTGCACCCAAAAACAAACTGCTTATGTTGGGGTGTGGAAGACGATTTCGATAAAGCCGAATGGCAGGCCCGCCAAGCGCAATTGGAAGAGGCGGTTAAAAAGCAGCGCGAAAAAGATAAGCGCTCGCGCGAACGGTCTGCGCGCAAAGCCCAGCGCAAATTGGAACGCTTAAAAACACAATTAGGCGAAAAGGATGATTTATCAGACTGGGAAAAGGAGTTTTCTGAGTCTGTTTCTGAACGCCTTGATAAATACGGAACGGCTTTTAATGATCTGGAAAAAGGCCGTTCGGGTGAGGCGCTTTCTTTTTCGCAAAAACGGGTCATAAGTCAGATGCGTAAAAAGCTAAAAGACCCAAAAAAGGGCAAGAGTAAGGGCTTTAAAAATACGGGTTTTAAACGTAAAAATAGCGCCGCCTTTAAGCCGCGCGTCAGACATATTGAAGATGAGCTCGCCCCGTCAAATTCTGATGAAACACTCAAAGGCGGCGCGCCAGAAGATAAGCAAGCCCCGCTACAAAGTGAGCAAAAAAAATCGCAGAAACAGATCAAACCGTTTCTGCGATTGGTTAAAAATGAGACGCAGACGAAAAACTAAAACCTCTCGTGCCGCGTGCCTTTATAATTAGGCGGAATAATTAAGCGGACTTTTTCGTGTCCACATCCAGATCATGTTCGCGCACTTTGCGGTAAAGTGTTGAGCGGCCAATACCCAGACGTCTGGCGACTTCCGACATATGTCCGCTATAGGTATCAATCGCAAATTCGATCAGATCGCGCTCAATCTCTTCAAGTGATCTGAGGTGGCCATCTCTGTCCATAAATTCGATAGCGCCTTGTGTCTCGCTTGCGGGCTCTGCCGTCCCGATCAGAGAGTTTATAGGATCAGGGCTTTGAGTTTGCATGGCGGGCGAAAGACCCGAAATTTGCGGAAAGTCATGTGGTTTTAACATCACGCCGTCTGATAAAATCATGGCGCGGTAAATCGTGTTTTCCAATTGTCTGACATTGCCCGGCCAGTCATAGGTTTTAAGCATTTCAATCGTGCTTGTTGTCGTGCCCATAACGCTGAGACGTTCTTGGGCGTTAAAGCGCTTGATGAAATGATCAAGCAGGGCCGGAATATCTTCACGGCGATCGCGCAGTCTTGGCACGAGAATAGGAAAGACATTTAAGCGGTAAAACAAATCCTCGCGGAACGTCCCGCCTTTTACAGCATCAGACAGGTCACGATTTGTGGCTGAGATGATACGCACATCGACACTGACGGGTCTTTTAGATCCGATAGGGTCAACTTCGCCTTCTTGGAGGACCCGTAATAATTTGACTTGCATTTCAAGGGGCAGCTCACCGACTTCGTCAAGGAAAAGCGTGCCGCCAGAGGCCTCTTGGAATTTCCCCATATGGCGTGAATTGGCACCTGTAAACGAGCCTTTTTCATGTCCAAATAGAATGCTCTCAACGAGGTTTTCCGGGATGGCGCCGCAATTTACCGTAATGAACGGACCACCTGAGCGGTCTGATGCGCCTTGAATGGCGCGTGCGACGACTTCTTTACCGACACCAGATTCGCCTGTGATCAGAATAGGGATATTAGCCTTCGCGCCGCGCTCCCCCATAGCAACAACGGAGCGCATGGATTGGGCATTCCCGATGAGGTCTGAAAATTGGAGGCTACCTTCTGCCGTTTTCTTTAAACGAGTAACTTCTTTCACCAGAGTTTTGATTTCCAAGGCATTGCGGATGGATACAATAATGCGTTCCGGGCTTGCGGGTTTGACAATAAAATCACGCGCACCCGTTTTCATAGAGGCCACTACAGTATCAATACTGCCTTTACCAGTCAGCACGATAACCGGTAATTCAGGGCGAGATTTCATAAGCTCGGTCAAGGTCTCCATACCGTTCATGCCAGGCATGATAAGATCAAGCAAAATCACATGTATGTTCGAGCCGTCAGGGCTAAGCGCCATTTCTAGGGCTTTTTCCCCGCTATCAGCTTGTAAGGTAGAAAATCCGCTTTTTTCAACGACGGCTTGTAGCAAGCGTCTTTGTGTTGGATCATCATCTACAATCAGAACAGTTTTACCCATAATATACCCTATTATTTTTATGAAGCGCGTTCATATTATATCATCTGTTCTACAATAGTTTCGGATTGCGTCCCAGACCTTCTGCGTTGCAATATGGGACAAGATCATAAATTTCAGTTTAAAAAGTAGAGTTAATAAACTCTCAAAAATGAGAGATAAACCGAGCCTGTTACCCCCGATTTCATCTTGAATTTAGAAGGCGGCCATGTTAGCCATCCCCCACAATATAAAAGGTCAAATTTTACACAATAGGGATAATACGATGGGGTCAGGACACTCGGATTATGTTCATGGTGAAATGAATGTAGATGACCATAAAGACACATTTGGTGGATTTATGGATTGGACAACATATGGCGGGGCTATGGTCGCGCTCATTGTCATTTTACCGACGTTAATTTTCTGTACAGCTTTAACATGGTTTCCCGCTTTGGTCGTCACGACTATCGTCGGCATAATTCTCGGCGTAGCGTTGAAGCTCAAAGGCGGTTGGTATGCACTTGTCATTGGTTTGGCCGTGCTTATCGCCATTTTTTGCCTCATATTTTAAACTCTAAAATATTATTTTAAAAAGAGGTGGGTGCGCGCCAAAGGCTTTTGCCTCATCAGCCATGTTGGCTGACCCTCTGTGCATGATAGAAGGAAGATTATGAAAATTTCCGTGCTTAATGATACGGGCGGTGATGAAGCCCGGGTTGCAGCCACACCGGATACGGTCAAAGGCTATATCGCCTCTGGTCACAAGGTGAGCGTTGTAAAAGCTGCGGGTAGCCTCGCAAATTTCTCAGATGATGATTATAAAGAGGTCGGGGCCAGTATTGCCGCAAATAATGGCGCAGCGGTAAAATCCGCTGATCTGGTTTTGTCTGTTAACGGGGCAACCGAAAAACTCATCTCCCAAATGAAAAAGGGTGCAGGTCTTACAGGCCTTATGAACCCGACAGATAATCCGAAATATGTCGCCGCCTGTGCCAAAGCGGGCATAAGCGCCTTTGCACTCGAATATATTCCGCGCATTTCGCGGGCTCAAAGCATGGATGTCCTGTCCTCGCAATCCAATCTCGCGGGCTATCGCTCTTTGGTCGAGGCCGGGAGTGTTTATGGCCGGGCCATGCCGATGATGATGACAGCGGCGGGAACTGTTGCGCCTGCCAAAGTCTTTATAATGGGCGCGGGTGTGGCTGGATTACAAGCCATTGCGACGGCACGGCGTTTGGGGGCGGTTACAACGGCGACGGATGTGCGCCCTGCCGCCAAGGAACAAGTCGCCTCGCTCGGAGCTAAATTTATCGCGGTAGAAAATGAAGAATTTAAAGCGGCTGAAACAGCTGGTGGTTACGCCAAACAAATGTCGCCAGAATATCAAAAGTTACAAGCCGAATTAACCGCAACTCATATCGCCAAACAGGATATTGTGATTACCACAGCGCTTATTCCGGGCCGTCCAGCGCCCAAGCTTATTGATAAGAAAATGCTGGCGGCTATGCGTCCGGGTTCCGTCATTGTGGATTTGGCCGTCGAGCGCGGCGGGAATTGCGAAGGAGCCAAGCCCGGAAAAATTGTGACGACCTCCAACGGTGTTAAAATTGTCGGTCATTTGAACTGGCCCTCACGCATGGCGTCAGATGCTTCAAATATGTTTGCGCGCAATCTGAAAGCCTTTTTGCCTTTGGTGAGTTCCGAGGACGGCGCATATGCACCGGATTGGGATGATGAGATTATCAAGGGCTGTACGCTGACACGCGACGGTGAGATTATACATGAACGGGTAAAGGGATAGAGATGAGCTATTTAATATCTATTTTCGGGGCAGGATTGGTGATGGCAGGCAGCGCCGCTATTTCGCCCGTTATTTTTCAACTCGCTATTTTTGTGATGGCGATTTTTGTCGGTTATTATGTTGTCTGGTCTGTGACACCGGCCTTACACACACCTCTTATGGCCGTTACGAACGCAATTTCTTCGGTTATTATTGTAGGTGCGCTCATCGCCGTGGCAGCAGGCACGAAAGGCGGATCAAACCTCTCGACTTATGCAGGCACATTGGCGGTAGCCCTTTGTGCGATTAATATTTTCGGCGGCTTTCTTGTGACCCAGCGCATGCTGGCAATGTATAAGAAGAAAGAAAAACCTGCCAAGAAAGTGGAGGCTAAATAATGTCCGCTAATCTCGCAGCTATTCTTTATACGGTCTCAGCCGTTCTCTTTATTCTAGCCTTACGCGGCCTGTCCTCTCCGGAAAGTTCTCGTCGGGGTAATCTCTTTGGTATGATCGGTATTGCGATTGCCATTATCACAACAGTTCTGGTCGCAGGACTGGGGGGGCAAAGCCTTTTACTCGCCGGCGGTGGTCTGGCTATTGGTGGTGTCATCGGGGCGGTTATTGCCCGTAAAATACCGATGACAGACATGCCGCAACTCGTCGCAGCCTTTCATTCACTTGTCGGTCTGGCCGCTGTACTTGTGGCGATTGCAGCCTATTTCTCACCTGACAGTTTCGGGATCAGCACGGCGACAGGGATTAAACCCTTTAGCTTGTTAGAACTGTCCCTCGGGGCGGCGATCGGTGCGATTACGTTTTCAGGCTCAGTGATTGCCTTTGCGAAACTCAACGGGAACATGTCAGGCGCGCCTATCTTACTGCCCTTGCGACATCTCATAAATCTGGGGCTCGCAATAGCCACGATTGTACTGATCTATCTCTTGATGAGTACAGGCGGGGCAGACCCCAGAATGTTCTGGGCGATTATCGGGATTACTTTCTTGCTCGGCTTTTTGCTGATTATACCGATTGGCGGGGCGGATATGCCTGTGGTTGTCTCCATGCTCAACTCCTATTCAGGTTGGGCGGCAGCAGCCCTTGGCTTTACGCTGGGTAATTTGGCTTTGATTATTGTTGGGGCTTTGGTTGGCTCTTCCGGGGCTATTCTGTCATATATTATGTGTAAGGCCATGAACCGCGGCTTTATCTCCGTCATCTTGGGCGGCTTTGGGGCCACTGCAAGCAGTATGGACGGTGCAGCCAAAGAGCAACGTCCGGTTAAACGCGGCTCTGCTGAAGATGCGGCCTTTATCATGAAGAACGCCTCTAAGGTGATTATTGTGCCCGGTTATGGTCTGGCGGTTGCCCAAGCCCAACATGCTGTGCGCGAAATGGCCGATACGCTTAAGGAAGAGGGCGTGGATGTGGTCTATGCCATTCATCCCGTCGCGGGTCGTATGCCTGGCCATATGAACGTCTTGCTGGCCGAAGCCAATGTGCCTTATGACGAGGTCTTCGAGCTTGAGGATATTAATTCCGAATTTGCCAATGCGGATGTTGCCTTTGTTATCGGGGCTAATGACGTCACCAACCCAGCGGCGAAAACCGATCCACAAAGCCCGATTGCCGGCATGCCTATTCTGGATGTTGATAAGGCCTCGACTGTGCTTTTCGTCAAGCGGTCCTTATCGCCGGGCTATGCCGGAATTGATAATGAGCTGTTTTATGATGACAGTACAATGATGTTGCTCTCTGATGCCAAGAAAATGGTCGAGGAGATCATTAAGGCTCTATAGCGATGAAACCTTTTGTGCTCATTTGCATTTCTTTAGTCGCGCTCTACCTTTTGGGGGGCGCGATTTTATTTGTCCTCCAGCGCGGGTTTTTATATTTTCCGCCGAATACATATTTGAGCCCGCAAGCGGTTAATCTCGCGCATTTTACAGAGGTGGAGATAACCGCACGAGACGACACTGAGCTTAAAATGTGGTGGCATAAACCCGAAGACGATAAGCCTGTTATCATGTTTTTTCACGGCAATGCCTCTGGCGTCTTTTCCAATGTAGATATTTACCGTGATCTCACGCAAGCTGGTTTTGGTGTTCTGGGTGTTTCTTATCCGGGCTATCCGGGAGCTGGCGGTAAGATGTCCCAAAACGCCAATATCCGCGCTGCCCAAGCGCAATATGATTGGTTGCTTGCCCACAATATAAGATCAGAGAAAATCATATTTTTCGGCACTTCATTAGGGGCTGGGGTTGCTGCGCAATTAAGTAAGACGCACCCACCAGCGTTTTTGATTATGGAGGCGCCTTTTAATTCCATGCTGGATATGGTGCGCCTGCGTATGCCGCTTTACGGCTTTTCTGTCTGGCTCTTGGATGAGTATCGCTCTGATCTGGCTTTGCAAAATGCCACATTTCCGGTGTTAATCCTGCACGGATCTGATGACAGGGTTATTCCGGCCGCCCAAAGTGCTAAACTTGAAAAAGGTTTGAAGGGCGCCGTGACGCGACATTTTATAGAAGGTGGTCAACATACGAATTTATGGGCGCTTGGTGGCCATCAGATTATATTCGAGCTTTTGGAAAATTATTAATAACCAATTTGGGTTCTTATTTCGCGCAGCCAATACAAAAGGGCGTGGCCGGATCAAGACCAAGGCGTTTATCCCCGATAGGCTCGTCACATGTCACGCAATAGCCGTAATCACCGCTCTCCAGCCTTTCTAAGGCCGCGTCAATGCGTACGATTTGCTTCCGTCTGGCTTTCTCTTGCGCCATATCCATAGCTTGGACTTGCAAACTATCCATGCGCGAAAGACGGCCCACGCTTTGCTGATCTAGTTTAACGGGTTTGCGATTGCCAGCCGCCTGCGCGCTCAGCTCCTCTAACTCAGCCCGGTGGGCTTCAAGACTTTGACGTATTTTTAAGGTTTCGGGCTTCATACTATCTAAACCCATAACAAATAATCTGGCTCTAAGATATATAGGCGGGATGAAATTACGCTCGTATATGAGGTAGTAAAATAGACATTATGACAACGCCCCCGCTTTTAATTGATAATATTTCCAAATCCTTTGGCCGGAACGCTGCGGTTAAGAATGTTAGTTTCTCGGTTAATGCCGGAGAAATTGTCGGGTTTTTAGGGCCTAACGGTGCAGGCAAAACCACGACTTTGCGCATGGCGCTGGGATTGATTAAGCCTGATTATGGCCGTGTAGAATTATTTGGAAAAATGCCGGGGCCGCAAATTTTTGGACGGGTTGGCTTTCTGCCCGAAGAACGCGGCTTGTATAAAAAGCAAACAGCGCGCGATTCCATTGCCCATATGGCCCGCCTAAACGGTATTAAGGGAAAACAGGCTAATCGGTTGGCCGAGGAGCTATTGGAAAAATACGGCCTTAAGGACGCGATCAAGAAGAAGAATAAGGACATGTCAAAAGGCATGGCCCAGAAGGTACAATTACTAGGCGCTATTGCCCATAATCCGGAATTTTATATATTGGACGAACCCTTCTCAGGCCTTGACCCGGTCAACCAGAAAGTCCTCGAAGATATGGTGCGCGAGATCGCCTCGCGCGGTAGTACAATTATATTTTCTACCCATGTCATGGAACATGCCGAGCGGTTGTGTGACCGAATAATTTTGATGTCAGGGGGTGAGAAAGTTTTTGATGGTAATCTCGCGCAAGCCTTGGATAAAGCGCCCAGACGCCTAATTTTAAGCACGGATTATGCCGATATTGACACGCTTATGGCCCCCTTTATCAAAACGGCAAAGCGCCGAGAGGACGGGGCTTTATCGCTGATATTAAAGCCAGAGGCCAAGACCCAGAGGATTTTGGAAACATTGGTCAAAGAAAAGGTTCGGCTGGCACGGTTTGAACCAAAGACGGCCAGCTTACATGAGGCTTTCGTAGCCATGGTCGGGCATGACTTTGCGGCGAATATGGGCGCTGATATGGGCGCTGATAGGCAGAAGAGGATCTTATGAGCTTACCCGCGATTGATATCCGCCGCGTCTATCTGATCGCCCGACGTGATTTTCTGGGTTATGTCAGAACATGGGGGTTTTGGGTGTCTTTCTTCCTGCCCTTTATATTAATGGGCTTGGGCTTATTTGCTTCGACCTTGCAGATCAATATACAGCCCACACGCTATGAAACTATATTGGATAGCACTGCCCATCACGGCGCAAAGATTATAGAGCGCGAATCTGAGAGCCGGCGTGCTCTAGAACGCGACCTCTTTGAAAGCATCGGAGAGAAAATATTATCGAGTTCCGAGCTTGAGGCTTTACTTAAGGCCTATGATACGGACGGCTTAGAGAGCGCGCGCGAATTTATGGACAAAAAGTTTCCAGGGGCAGGGGAGCGTCTCAAACTGCCCATACCTAACCGGATATTTGTACCCCCGCCTGCCTCTACGATTGAAGGTTTAAAGCCATATTTGCGCGGCGAGAAACTCATTACATATAAGGGTGAAACTGTAGCTCTGGACGGGGCGTTACATCTATACGCGCAGGATAAGGGCGTTAGAGCGGATTATTGGTCTGAAAATATTAATAGTCGCGAAGTGCCAACTCTCGCGCGTGATTATTTCAGAGACCAAGCCACGCATGCTTATTTGAAATCAGGCGGGCTGTCGGTTGAAGGTTTTGAAACGGCCAGACGAGGCAGTCTGTCGATAGAGAGCTTTGATCCGACAAAAATTAATACGGGTGATAATAAAAGCCAAGCCGTGACATTGGCTGATAATATTCCGGGATTTGTCGCCGCGACCTTGGCAGCGATTTTGTGGTTCACCGTCTTTTCGGGGTCTTATATGTTGCTGACCTCCATGTTGGAAGAAAAGCTCAATAAACTCCTTGAAATGATGCTGGCTTCGACACGGTTCTCCGAGATTATGCTCGGTAAACTTTTAGGGGTGGCGGCTTTAACCCTCACGGCGCTTTTGCCATATATCATTACGGCTTCGGGGGCGGCTATCGTGGCTATCCTCTTTGGTCCAGCGGATGTCAGTCTGGGGCTAAAGGCTGCGATAAACGCCAAGATGATCGGGTTTTTTATCGTCTTTCTTATATTGGGATATGTGTTTTACGGGGCGTTTTTTATCGCTATCGGGGCTTTGGCTGAAAGCATGCAGGACGCCCAAACACTGACAACGCCGATCATGCTCATTTTGACCTTATTATTTATGGTCGTGCCAATAGGTATGCAAAATCCGCAAAACCCGATCCTGATTTTTGCGTCATGGTTTCCTTTATCTGCGCCTTTTGCAGCGATTATGCGCTTGCCGGCTGATCCGCCATTATGGGAGCTTTGCCTGTCTGCCTTTATCTTATTTTTATGCACGATCGGGGTCATGTGGCTGGCGGGCCGTATTTTCCGATTTGGTGTCTTATCCGGCTCAGGTGTCAAGGGTGTTAAAAGCTGGTTGGGTGATAAGATTTTCCGCAAGGGTCGCTCCCGCGCCTAGTCTTGCGTCTTACGGATGAGTTTAAATAATGCTTGGGTCTTGTGGCTATAAAGGTTTATAGGTCGAGCATGGAAACATCCGAGAGAAATATGGCTGACAAGGAAGACGCAAATAAGCGCAGCTCATATGCCGCAAAGCAAGAAGGTTTAAAGGCGCTTGTTCTTGAAGCGGCGCTTAAGATTGTACCTTTTGAGGGCTGGACGTCCAAAATGATGTCGCAGGCCGCGAAGGCGGCAAAGCTGGACCCGTCTCAAATTCATCACCTTTTTCCCAAAGGTGCATTAGACTTGATCGCATTTTGGTCTGCGCGCATGGACCGCGAGAGCGAAGAAAAACTGAAATCGCTCAATATGACAGATATGCGTATTCGCGATAAAATCACCCAAGCCGTTCATATCCGCCTTCGCCAGATAGATGGTCATGAGCTGGCGATGAAACGCGCTTTGTCACGACTTGCTTTGCCTGATGCGCATATCGGCCCGTCAGCCGGTGTGGGACTTAAACAGCTTTGGGACAGTGCAGATATGATCTGGCGCGCCATTGGTGATACCAGTACGGATAGTAATTATTATTCCAAACGCTCTGTACTCTCTGCTGTGCTGTCCAGTTCGACCCTGTCATGGATTTCAGATGATAGTCCTGATAAAGAGGTCGGGAAGGCGTTTCTGGATGACCGTATCGAGAATGTTATGACATTTGAGAAAACGAAATGGGCGGTGAAGTCTCGTTTGAAAAATACACCAAACCCGGCGGAAATTTTAGGACGCTTGCGATATGGCAAACCTTTTCAGCGGCGGCGTCGATCACATGCTTCACATGCAGGACGTTACAGGCGATAGGCCTAAAGCGGGCCGAGCTTGCGGTTAATATGCCCCATTTTCCGCCCCTTGCGGGGTTCACTCTTACCGTAAAGATGTAAGGCTGTGTCGGGCTGTTTTGCCAGCTCCGCCCATTTATTGACATCCTCTCCCAATAAATTTGTCATTTGCATTGTATAGCGGGGTGATGTGTTGCCAAGCGGCCATCCGCAAATCGCGCGAATATGTAATTCGAATTGATCCACACAGCCCGCATCTTGTGTCCAATGCCCAGAATTATGCACGCGCGGGGCAATTTCATTGACTATAAAATCCCCATTTGGCAGTTCAAAAAACTCGACGGCCAAGACACCTACATAATCAAGCGCGTCCATAATTTTGCGCGCCAAGGTCCCCGCCTTTCCCGTATCGCCCATGGCCGGGGCAAGGCTGGTATGTAGAATATGGTCTTTATGTATGTTCTCTATGAGCGGATAGGCGGCCGTCTCGCCCTGTACATTTCGCGCGGCAATGACAGAGACTTCACGGGTAAAGTCGACAAATTTTTCTAAAATTGACGGCGCATCGTTCATCTTGGCCCAAGACGGCTTAATATCCTCTTGGCTACGGATGACATATTGGCCTTTACCGTCATATCCCATGCGCCTGGTTTTTAACACAGAGGGTAGGCCGATTTTACGCACGGCGCGTTCAAGATCATAAACGGACTCGACGGGCTCAAATAAGGTTACGCCGACCCCGGCTTTGTCGCGGATAAAGGTTTTTTCGGTTAAGCGGTCTTGGGCGACATCCAAAGCCAAGGCTTTGGGACGTAAGGCCACGGCATTATTGGCTGCCTTTGCCGTTTTGGCCGGAACATTTTCAAATTCATATGTCACGACATCACAGCTCTTAGCAAAGGCGAAAACTGCATCTACATCCTCGTAGGCCCCGACTGTGGTTTGCGTACTTACCTTTGATGCGGGCCCGTTTTCTTCTGGGCAATATATATGACAATTTAGCCCCAACCGACTGGCCGCTAAGCTGAGCATACGGCCAAGCTGACCCCCACCCAGAATACCGATCATCCCGCCAGGTGCGACGATAATATGGGTATTTTTCTTTGTCATTAAGCAGAAGGGCCATTTGGCAATAAAGCAACAGAGTCAGTTTGGGCCTCTCTCCAGCTCTCGAGGCGCTTGGCAATTTCCGCGTCACTTAAAGCCAGGATAGAGGCAGCCATGAGGCCTGCATTTTTAGCGCCTGATTTGCCAATAGCCAATGTCCCTACAGGCACACCGCCTGGCATTTGCGCGATAGATAACAGGCTATCCATGCCCGAGAGTGCCTTGCTTTCGACAGGCACGCCCAAAACAGGCAAGCGCGTCATAGAGGCTGTCATGCCCGGCAGATGCGCCGCCCCGCCAGCACCCGCTATAATAACTTTATAGCCATTATCTGTAGCATTTTTGGCAAAATCATAAAGACGATCAGGTGTACGGTGGGCTGATATGACTTTGGCGTCATAGCCAATCTCTAATGTATCCAGCATATTTGCGGCATGTTCCATTGTCGGCCAATCCGATGTGGAACCCATTATAATCGCGATCAAATTTGAGGCTGGCATAGCTTTCACTTATCTCATTTAGAAAGCGATACTGCATAATCCCTTTTTACAGCGCGGTCAAATAGGCTTTTGCGCTATTTATTGAGATCGCAACAGGCAAAAGGGCCAATTTGCTGAGACAAAATTAACCATAGACTTCGAAAGATTATCCGTAGGGCTGTAATTTCACTAATTTCAAGCGGAGTTTGAAGGTTTTTTAACGAGATGTTGTTAGCTTAGAGCTTCAATTTGTTAAATCTTTAAAGTCATTTATGTCCGTTTCTCGAGTCTCATTAGCTTTGCAGCAACCATCCCAACTTCCAGGTGAAGTCGGATCGGTTTACCTTACAAAAGAAAATGAACGCTTGTCTTACGAGCTCGCCCAGATGCGTTTGCGCGTGTTAGAGCTTGAACGCGATGCGGATATGGACCCTTTAATTCCTATTTTTAATCGCCGGGCTTTTATGCGGGAATTAGCTCGCGCCCAAGCGGTCTTCGCGCGCTATGACATTCCGTCTAGTTTGATCTTCTTTGATCTTAATGGCTTTAAGAACATAAATGATCGCTATGGCCATAGTATTGGGGATGAGCTTTTAAGAAAAGTGGGCACAGTCATTCTTAAGAGTGTGCGTAGTTGTGATCTGGTGGCGCGTCTTGGCGGTGATGAGTTCGGTGTCCTTTTATTTAAAACGCCTCAGAAAGTTGCACAGGCCAAGGCCTCTGCCTTAGCGTGCCGGGTTGCCGAACAAAGGATAGATCATCCAACCGGAGATATTAGTGTCTCAACGGCATGGGGTGTTGCACCTTGTGATCCAAATGATACGGCCAAACAGATTTTATCGCGTGCAGATAGGGCGATGTATATGAATAAGAAGACCTCTTAAGTCGCAATTTTTCTATTCTAACTAGGCTATAATATCAGGCGTGAGTTGATTTTCGATATAGACAATTTTGTCTTTTAAACCCAATTTTTGTTTTTTCATGCGCTGCGTTTTTAAAACGTCATTTGATCCGATATTTCTTAAGGCCGTAATTTCAACATCCAATTCGCGATGCTTTTTTTTGAGAATTTCGAGTTGTGTTTTGAGTGTGGCACGACGGGTTTGAAGCTCAGCTTCACTGTCAAGATCTGCCATAGAATCAGTATGTGGATCATCTGTGTCGGACATAAGCTATCATAACAGGAACAAGCTGAAAATGCATCTGCAATCTTAAGATTGGCCTGTATTTAAGGGATTTGATTAACCTTGCGGCCTAGAGGTGAGATGACAAGTACGCAAAATCATGCTATGTTAAAACATCCTGAAAATATAATAAGGAGATAGCTTATGGCTCAATCAGCGCACGTAGAAGAGCTGATAATGAAACATTCAGATCTGGATATAAAAATTAAAAATGAACTCAAACATCCATTGCCTGATGCCATACGCCTTATAGATCTCAAAAAACGAAAACTTTATTTAAAAGAAAAAATCAAAAATTTATCACAATAAAACAGCTTTAAATGCGACTGAAATTACGCTCTAAGAGGGTATGAAGTTCGGGGTTTGAAAGCGATTTTTAAAACTCGGACTTTGGTACGTTAGGGAGAGAGTATGTCGGATCAAGTTGTCATTGTAACCGGTGCAGCCAAAGGTATTGGCTATGCCTGTGCCCGCCGTTTTTACGAAGACGGGTATAAGGTGGTCCTTTCCGACTTTGATGAAGCCGCTGCTGAACAGGCTATGCGCGATTTGGGTGCAGACCCCAAGCGGGCGGTATTTGTATCCTGTGATGTATCCAATAAGCTGGATGTTCATAACCTCATTGCAGAAACTCTTAGTGTTTTTGGTCATATCAATATTGTTATCAATAATGCCGGTATCGCCATTAAAGGCGGTTCACTGGATTTGTCAGGCCGGGATTTTGACCGGGTTTTGGCGGTAAATCTACGCGGGGCCTTTTTGGTGTCACAAGCTGCTGTCAAACATATGGTGGAAGAGATCGAAAAGCGCGAAGACCGATCACGCCTATCAGAGCGCCCCTATGCGATCATAAATATGTCTTCGATAAATGACAGTGTCTCTATTCCTGATTATCTGGCCTATAGTGTGTCAAAGGGTGGTTTGAAACAAATGACAAAGGCTATGGCATTGGAGCTTGCCCCTTACGGAATTCGCGTCAATGCTATTGGCCCGGGCAGTATTAAGACCGATATGCTCGGCTCGGTTATATCTGATGCGGATGCGATGAATAAAATAAAAGCTCGCACACCGCTTGGACGGGTGGGACAGCCAGATGAAATTGCGGGGGTTGCCGCCTTTTTAGCCTCTGAAAATGCCAGCTATATTACCGGTGAGACAATTTATGTTGATGGGGGACGTCTGGCGCTTAACTACACAATGGCCCTTAAAGAAAAAGACGGCTAAGGCCGCCTTTATCATCCTTATTGGGTGTATCTTGCGAGCTAGGACGCGGAAGAGGGCTTAAACAGGCTCTCAAGTGTGTGCTCAGTCTTAGGCGCTTCAGTTGGGATGGCTTCATCCACGACAGGCTTTAGGCCTTCACTGACATCTTTCCCGGCCTTGGCATCTGCTTTGGCTTTTTTCTCGGCCGCGACTTTCACAACCCGGTCAAGATCCATTTGTGTACATAGGCCAAGAGAAACGGGATCGGTGGGATTAATCGTACTCATTTTCCAATGTGTGCGCTCTCTAATGGCATTAATAGTCGGTTTTGTTGTCCCGATAAGTTTGGAAATTTGCGAGTCCGGGATTTCAGGATGATTGCGTACAAGCCAAGCAATCGCATCAGGCCTGTCTTGTCGGCGTGAGAGCGGTGTATAGCGCGGGCCCTTGCGGCTTTTCTTTTTCTTCTTATCAATCGCGTGATCAAAGCTCGTGGCGATTAAAACATAGGCTGGGTCTTTTTCACCTCTTTCAATTTCCTCTCGGGCTAATTGACCATTGGCAATCGGGTCAGCACCCCGAATACCGCTTGCAACATCGCCGTCTGCAATGCCCTCAATCTCTATGATATGGAGCTGGCAGAACTCTGAGATCTGTTTAAAAGTCAGAGCCGTGTTTTCAATCAGCCAAACGGCTGTCGCTTTAGGCATTAAAATTTGCGTCATCGGGTTACTCCGCAATTAGACATCAAAAAACCCGGCTCTGCCGGGCGAAAAACAGGTAAATTTGTAAAATTTCGTCTGTTATGCAGGGGAATATAGGGCTATTACTCTATCTTGACAAGGGAAATCGGCGGGGAGCTTTTTATGGCGGGCGAGAGTAAAGTGAACCAAATGGAGATTGATTTTGTCTTAGGGGAGGATTTATACGGTGTCTCGGTCGAGGATTTACAAGCCAGATTAGAGGTCTTGGAGTCCGAAAAAACACGCATAAAGCGAGAATTAGCCAAAAAAGAGGCTGAATTGGATGCAGCCCATAAATTATTCGGAGCTTAGGAGCCATTGGCTCGACCTTTGCAATACAAACGGCAATATAGAATAGAGCTGTATATTGCGGCGCATAGGAGACAAAATGAGCGAGGAAGCAAACATCGCCACTGATTTACCAGACACTTTAACCCCGCAAGCCGAGGCCAGACTTTTAGAGTTCACCAAATCGGATTTGTTTACAAAGACTTTCAAGGAGGGCATGGCGCTTGTCGAAGAGGTCGCGGCCTATCTTGACGGGCCGGGCCGTTATGAGAGCAAGAAGCTGGATAGAAAAAGTGCGCTACTCTATGCCTCTCAAAGCATGAAATTGACCACGCGCCTGATGCAGGTCGCCAGCTGGCTCTTAGTACAGCGTGCGCTTAAAGAGGGTGAGATGACGATTGCGGATGCCAGAATGGAAAAATACAGGCTCGTCGAAATTACCAAGAATGAGGATGAATTAAGTTTTTCTGATCTGGCGCAAAAGGCTTCTGCCTTACCGGCTCTTTTGCTTGACCTTCTGGCGCGTTCTGAAGCCTTATATGAACGTATTTCCCGACTTGACCGCTCACTATACGGTACGATTGCAGCCCAAAGCGGTAATACGGTGGCAGACCAGATTAGTCGCCTACATGCTGCATTTGGCGATTTGTAAAATTTCGGATTAAATCTTCCAAAAATTAAGGGGCCGCGAGGCCCCTTTTAAACATGTTCGGTTTTATACAAAACCTTTAAACTTATCCTTGAAGCGCGAGACGCGTCCGCCGCGGTCCATAAGACGTTGGTCGCCACCTGTCCAAGCAGGATGGCTTTTACTGTCAATATCAAGCACAAGGCGGTCGCCTTCTTTGCCATAGGTAGAACGGGTTTGATATTCTGAGCCGTCAACCATTTGCACGGTGATCATGTGATAATCTGGATGTATGTCTTTTTTCATTTTCTACTCCTGCCGGTCAGACTTCCGGCTCTGGTCACGGGTTTGCTTTGGTTCGTCCCCCGCTCGGTCGCAACCCTTTAGGGGCATAACTCAAAAAGGTCAAGCCTTTTGCCGCCCGGTTTGGCTCTTTGAGTAAAGCAAAAAACGTTGCCAGATTTTCTCTGCCATCTGTGGTGTTTCGTTTAAGGGGGCGTAAGCCTGCATTTTAAAAGGATATGTAAAAGGAGATAGATGACACCGCTCGGCTAAACTTTGATAGAGGGTGCTGAATTTATGGGTTTTGTTTTTATATTTAGGCTTTTCGCGCATCTCTAAGGTGAAAACTGGTTTTGCGGTAATGCAGGCCTCTGTGAGCATATTTGTGCTCTCTTGCGTCACTAAAATAATCTGCGCGCTTTGTAAAAAAGCTTGATAGGGATTGGGTGCGCTCACTTCTGTCTCATGGCTCTGCTCTGCACTGCCATTATAAAACCAGATATGGTCTGGATTTTGCTGCGCCAAATTTTTCCAGAGCTCTAGGGCGGCTGGCGGGGTGCGCCGCGAGGTAGAAATCAGCAGGCTAAACCCCGCGTCCAAGAGTGTTTGAGCGTGAGCGATATGCTGTTTTATCACCGTGCTTGGCATGTCATAAATTTTTGATGGCCCGCCAATGAGGATTGCGGCGTGCGGACCGGTTAGGGCCGAGAGAGGTTTCGTCATTATGTGCGCCGCCGCTTTCAGGCTTTGCGGTGTGACTTTAGACGGCGCACCGATCATGGTTTCCACATTCGGGCCAGATAATCCGTCATGGCGGGGGGCTATAACCAGATCAAAATGCTCAGGTGCGATTTTCGGGTCTTGAATATAGACTGTAAATGCCGCGGGAGAGTTGCGCTTGATTATCCGTAAGGGCGCTATCGCCTGACGCCCACATCCTATGATAATATCGGCTATATCCGGCGCGTCATTTCCTTGATTGAGTGGTAAACCATAATATGACAAATTTGGCCGCAAGCGCATTTGCAGCCCAGAGGGCAGGGCTTTAAAGGCGGAATTATGGGATATTTTATATCTTTTAAGAGCGAGGGGGTGATGTCGGGCCAATGCTTGAGCGAGCCCTTCGGCCTGATTTTGAATTCCGCGTCTTCCGTCCGTAACAATCCAGCAATTTAGGTGCGGAATGTGGGCGGGCTCGGACATGAAGGTGGGGCTTACTTAAAGGCGATTTCCAAAATCTCATAGCCTTTGGACCCGCCCGGTGCGATAACTTCGAAAACATCTCCAATTTCCTTAGAAATCATAGCGCGTGCCATAGGGGCTGTTATTGAAATTTTACCGTCTTTGATATTGGCTTCATCTTCACCCACGATCTGATAGGTGCTTTCCTCATCTGTTTCTTCATTGACGATTGTCACAGTGGCGCCGAACTTAACCGTATCGCCTGTCATTTTAGAGACATCAATAATTTGAGCTAAAGATAATTTGCTTTCCAGTTCCTGAATGCGGCCTTCAATAAAGCCCTGCTTTTCTTTAGCGGCGTGATATTCAGCATTTTCAGAAAGATCACCATGCTCTCGGGCAACCGAAATCGCCTGAATGACTTCAGGGCGCTCAACCGATTTTAAATGTTTGAGTTCGGCTTCAAGGGCGGCATGGCCCTGAACAGTCATGGGGACTTTTTGCATGTGAATTCCTATCTCAGTGTGTGGCCAAGGCCGCAAATGCTCAAGCGCCAGAAACATAAGGATGTTTAATCAATAATCAAGTCTAAACGCCCTGTACCCGGATTTTTAAATTATCCAGTTTTGACCTTAAAATATAGATAGATCAAAAAAATTATAATCGATATTCGATTTTTGCTATAGTGGATATTTCGTAATGTTCCTATACAGGATTGGGGCGCATAGTCGTGATCACATAGTGGGCAATACTGATCACGACTATTCCATCCCTCTTCCCGAACATTTCTATTCGATCAACCCTCATTGATATCTATGCAATGCTATAGGCTAATCGTGGCTGATGGCTTAAGCGGCGGCTATGTCTTGCAGGCTTTTAACCGTGTAATCATTTTTGGCGAGGTCTTCAATTGCGGCCACACAGGCTTTCGCGGCCGCAGCCGTTGTGAAATAGGGCACGCTCTGGGTCAGGGCTGTGCGGCGTAATGAAAAACTGTCTTTGAGGGATTGCTTGCCAGAGGTCGTATTAAACACAATGGCTATATCACCATTTTTAATCGCATCGACGATATGTGGACGGCCTTCAGAAACTTTTCTGACATAATCAACTTCTATGCCTCGGGCGCGTAGATATTTGGTCGTGCCCCCAGTCGCAACGATCTCAAAACCCTGACTGATCAGACGTTTTGCCAGATCTGCCATAACGGGCTTATGCTCATCACGTACAGAGATAAAGACTTTGCCGCTTTTGGGAATAACTGTCCCGCCGCCAAGCTGGCTTTTGGCAAAGGCGGCACCAAAACTATGCGCCACACCCATAACCTCGCCTGTTGAGCGCATTTCCGGACCTAGAATAGTATCAACGCCGGGGAAACGGGCAAATGGGAAGACCGCTTCTTTAACCGCGAAATAATTATGCGGTTTTTGCGCAAGGTCAAACTCTGAGAGCTTCATACCGGCCATAACTTTGGCGGCAATATTGGCCACAGGTAAATGGACGGCCTTTGCGACAAAGGGCACAGTCCGTGAGGCGCGCGGATTAACCTCGATGAGATAAATTTCCTCATCTTTGACTGCAAATTGTATATTCATGAGACCGACAACACCCAGTTCTAAGGCTAATAGACGGGCTTGACGTTTCAGCTCCTCGACAATCTCATCAGATAAGGAATAAGGCGGCAGCGAGCAGGCACTATCGCCTGAATGCACACCGGCCTCCTCAATATGTTCCATAACGCCAGCGACAAAAACATCTTCACCGTCACAGATCGCATCGACATCTAGCTCAATCGCGTCGCGCAAATATTGATCAACAAGCAATGGCGCCTTGCCTGAGACTTTCACCGCTGTTGTAATATAGCGCCGTAAATGCTCGGTATCTTCCACGATTTCCATACCGCGCCCGCCCAGCACATTTGAGGGCCGTAGGACAACAGGATAACCAACCTCTTCTGCCGCCGCTTCTGCAGCTTTGGCGGTGCGGGCGATATCATTTTTAGGCTGTTTTAAGCCCAGTTTTTCAACCAAGGCTTTAAAGCGTTCGCGGTCTTCAGCGCGGTCAAGCGCATCGCTGGCAGTACCAAGCAGTTTGATATTATTGGCTTCAAGGGCTGAGGCGAGTTTGAGCGGCGTCTGGCCACCAAATTGCACAATCACACCTAAAAGCTCGCCTTGGCTGGCTTCTTTTTGAATAAGCTCGATGACATCTTCTTCGGTCAGAGGCTCGAAATAGAGACGATCAGAGGTGTCATAATCGGTCGAAACGGTTTCTGGATTACAATTGACCATAATGCTTTCAATACCAATATCGGCCAAAGCAAAGGCGGCGTGACAACAACAATAATCAAATTCGATACCTTGTCCGATACGGTTAGGCCCGCCGCCCAAAATTACGACTTTTTGTTTGTCGGAAACGCGGGCTTCACAATCGACCTTGCCGTCAAATGAGGCAGCTTCATAGGTCGAGTACATATAAGGCGTTTTGGCCTGAAATTCAGCGGCGCAGCTATCGACACGCTTATAGACGGGACGTACACCAGCTGCATGGCGGGCTTTGCGAATGCTTTGCTCTGTTTGGTCTGTCAGCTCGGCGATACGGGCATCAGAGAAGCCTTCCGCCTTTATCGCCTGCCACGTTTTGGCGTCTTGAGGCACGCCGTTTTCCTGCAAGAAGGTTTCTGCTTTTACGAGAGCTTCTATCTGGCGCAAAAACCACGGATCAATACTGGTATATTGAAAGACTTTTTCAACGCTGAGTCCTTCGCGGAAGGCTTGTGCGACGACAAGGATCCGGTCAGGGGCCTGAATGGATAGGCGGGACTTAATCGCCTTGTGACGATCACGCCCATTATCTTCAACCTCAACAGGGTCCAGACCTGAAAGTCCTGTCTCAAGTGAACGTAAGGCTTTTTGCAAGCTCTCGGTAAATGTCCGCCCAATCGCCATGGCCTCACCGACAGATTTCATCGAGGTGGTCAGCGTGGCTTCAGAACCGGGGAATTTTTCAAAAGCAAAACGCGGAATTTTTGTGACGACATAATCAATAGTTGGCTCAAACGCTGCAGGTGTGGCGCCCGTAATATCATTATCAAGCTCGTCAAGTGTGTAGCCAACCGCCAGCTTTGCCGCGATTTTCGCAATCGGGAAACCTGTCGCCTTTGAGGCCAGAGCTGATGAGCGGGAGACACGCGGGTTCATCTCGATCACAACCATGCGGCCATCTTTGGGATTAACGGCAAATTGTACATTAGAGCCGCCTGTTTCCACACCGATTTCGCGCAAGACCGCAATCGAAGCATCCCGCATGCGCTGATATTCTTTATCGGTTAAGGTCAGGGCAGGCGCGACAGTGATACTATCACCCGTATGCACACCCATAGGGTCGATGTTTTCAATCGCGCAAATAATAATGCAGTTATCCGCCTTGTCGCGGACAACTTCCATTTCATATTCCTTCCAACCCAAAAGGCTCTCATCAATAAGCACCTGATTGGTCGGGGAGGCCATGAGGCCAGAGCGAACATAATGCTCAAACTCTTCTACATTATAGGCAATCCCGCCGCCTGTCCCGCCAAGGGTAAAGGCCGGGCGAATAATGGCGGGCAGGCCCGTCAGCTCTAATTTATCCAGAGCATCGGCCACACCAGCAGCAATATTATCCTCTGGGGCTGTAATGATAGTGGCGCGCGGATTTTCCAGACCGATTTTTGTCATCGCGGCTGCAAAGCGCTCGCGATTTTCAGCCTTGTCAATGACGTCAGCTTTCGCCCCGATCATTTCCACATCATATTTTTTCAGCACACCCATTTCTTCGAGTTTCAGGGCGGTGTTGAGCGCCGTCTGTCCGCCCATTGTCGGTAAGAGCGCATCGGGTTTTTCAAGCGCGATGACCTTTTCCACCATTTCAGGTGTGATGGGTTCAATATAGGTGGCATCCGCCATGCCCGGATCAGTCATAATCGTGGCGGGATTGGAATTTATCAGGATAACGCGGTAGCCCTCATCCTTTAAGGCTTTGCAGGCCTGAACCCCGGAATAATCAAACTCGCAAGCCTGACCAATAATGATCGGGCCGGCTCCGATAATAAGAATACTTTTTATGTCCGTACGCTTAGCCATGAATTATCCTATTTGACCTATCTTTGGTTCTAAAAAAGAGGCGATTTCATAAAAGAATCGTCCCCAGAAAAGCAAATTGTCCTCTCCTATATAATTGGACGCAGGGTTACAAGCATAGTTCTGAGCATTCTCTTAAAAACTTTCAGAATTATGATAAGTTTGTTTTCAGATGGCTTGATTTTTCAAAATATATGCCATTGCAGCGCTTCTATAGGCTTTTTGAGCGGTTTGGTTTATAAAACATACAGAAGCGCGCTTGGCATTGTTTTGATTTTTCGGCTATTGGGTAAGCTAGCACTATATATTTGAGGGTCTTAAATGGTATTTAGACAGCAACAAGTCAGGCGACAATCGCTCGGAGGCAGAACAACGCGCAGGCGCGGCGGGTTTCGGTGGCAGATTATGTTGCTCTTTGCCATTGGCGCGGCGGTTTATTATTTCGCCAATCAAAAAACTGTGCCTTATACGGGGCGCAAGCAATTGCGAACAATGAAACCTGTTCAGGAAATGCAATTGGGTTTGCAGTCCTATCAACAAATCCTCAGCGATAGTCAGGTTCTTACCAGCGGCCCCGTTGTGGATGCGGTAAATGAGATCGGCGTGAAACTGGCGCGTGCCGCCGCTGATTCTGATCCCGGATTTGAATGGGCATTTAATGTCATCGAATCTGAACAAGCCAATGCTTTCGCGCTGCCCGGAGGCTATACGGCGGTCTATACGGGCCTGATTCCTATTGCAGAAAATGAGGACGGTCTGGCCGTTATTATGGGCCACGAAGTCGCCCATGCGCTCGCCCATCACGGCGCGGAACGTATGGCACAGCAAAATATCCAGCGCATTGTCGGGGCTGGTGTCTCCTTGGGCGCAGGCGGTCTGGACTTCGGCGCGCAGCGCGCCGTTATGGGGGTCTTTGGCGGTATTTCTCAATACGGATTTGCGCTTCCCTTTTCGCGCAAACATGAATCTGAGTCTGATTACATCGGACTAATTCTTGTGGCCCGCGCTTGTTATGATCCACGCGAGGCGCCCAAATTATGGGAACGCATGGGCGCAAATGCGGGAGCCAGTCCGCCTGAATTTCAATCTACTCATCCGGCGGCTGAAACGCGTGTGAGTGATTTCCAAAGATGGATGCCAGAAGCGATAGAGATTTATAATCAAAATTGCGCAAATAAAATTGGCCTTTAGCGCGCATATGACCCTATAAGATAAAGAGCTCTTTTAATATACTGGCAATATACGGGGAAAATATATGGCAGATAAGGTTCTTGTCACAGGTGTCTCGGGGTTTATTGCCTCGCATATCGCCGCGCAATTACTCGCCAAAGGTTATGCGGTACGCGGGACATTCCGCAATAAAGCTAAAAGTGCACAGATTGTTGAAAGGCTAAAGGTGGCTGGCGTTGATGTCAGCCAGTTAGAACTTGTCGAGGCCAATCTGGACTCAGATGAGGCGTGGCCAGAGGCCGTGAAAGACTGCCGGTATATCCAGCATATTGCCTCGCCTTTTCCGCTCGAAGCCCCGGATAATCGCGAAGCCCTCGTGCCTGAAGCCCGCGCGGGCGCGCAGCGTGTATTAGAACATGGTTTCTCAGCAGGTGCTGAGCGTGTTGTTATGACGTCTTCTATGGTGGCTATGGTCGGCCAGCCAGGTCGTAAGAAACATATGGTCGTTAAGGAAACGGACTGGTCAGACCCAGATTGGAAACCTCTGACAGCCTATCCTGTCTCTAAGACCCGCGCCGAGCTTTCAGCTTGGTCTTATGTCGAAGCGCAGGGCCTGAAAGACAAATTGGTGACAGTGTGTCCCGGGCTTGTCTTTGGTCCAGATCTCTACCAAAATTCAGGGGCGTCTCTGGCTTTGATCTCCGCCATGTTTGCTGGTGATTTTCCGAAAATGCCTAAAGTCTCTTATCCGATAATCGATGTCAGGGACTGTGCGGCTATTCATATAGCTGCCATGACGGCTCCAAAGGCGGAGGGGCGTCGCTTAATGGCAGCAGGGGAGACTTTGTGGATGGAAGAGATAGCCGCCATATTAAAGGCCGCTTATCCTGAGGATAAAAAACTCCCCAAGGGTAGTTTTCCAAACTTTATGGTCAAACTTGTAGGGTTATTTGATGACCGGATAAAATCGGTTCTGCCTGATCTGGGCATTTTTCATCAGGCGGATGCAGCTTATGTTAGCAATATTACTAAAGTCATTCCGCGCCCCGCCAAAGAAGCGATATTATCGGCCGCTGAAAGTTTAAAAACCCAGACACATATGTCTTGACCTTATTTTACCGTAAATCTTGTGCTGTTCTGACTTGGACAGTTTTGGTCTTGCAATATGTTATAATGCTGCAAGGCGGTGAATATGGCGGGCTGGCCGGGACAAGCCTGATCTTTTTTGGTTATTTTACAATTTTGACCAATATTTTAGTGGCTATGGCTTTTTCTGTTTCTTTTTTAAAAACTGGCGGCACGTTTGAGAGATTTTTTCAAAAACAGTCTGTCAGAGCGTCAATCGCACTTTATATTCTGGTTGTCTGTATCGTTTATTATAGCCTGCTCGCGCAGATACATGAAACAGAGGGTGTATCCGCGATTTTAAATCTGTTCCTACACTTCATCCTGCCTGTGCTGTACCTGATGGATTGGGTCTTTTTCGCGCCTAAAGGAGAGATGTCGTATCAAAGCCTGCCATTCTGGGTGGTCTACCCGTTTGTTTACGGTATTGGCGTGATCATACAGGGCGCCCTGACAGGGTTTTATCCCTATCCCTTTTTGAATATTGCCGAAATCGGCTTCGGGGCCGTGGTGATAAACATGTTTGGTTTTATGTGTGTTTACGCTCTTGGCGGGGCGGGGTTTATCTGGTTGGGACGGGTTTTAACGCGTGGATCAAAACAACCGACCACTTAGCCCATTTTGATATTCAGGCTGAGACCTTTTTGCGCCGCCTCGCTACGTGCGATCTGACGCAATTGATGTAACAGGCTTTCTATAAAGACCGGGTCTTCACCGTCTTGTCGGCCCTCTTGGGTTTCACCCATAGGCTCTCTATGTCCAGCATAAGCTGGCGGCGCGCCCAAAAACTCGCGCAGGGTTTGACGTAACATATCCGCTGTTTCGTCGGCGGCCTCTTGCGGACCGTTTGAGATCAATAAAGGATCAAATTTTGGCGCGCGCGCTCTGATAGCGTCCATCATCCAATAGGCCCGCATAAACAGATCACCCTTGGTGCTAAAATTTAACAGGCTGATGTCAGAGGCCGCAGCCAGCCTGACATGTGCCGCTGTGCAGCCTTCGGGGAGGGCCATGAAAGTCCAGTCATAATTTAGTGAGAGGGCTACAAGGCTGCCGATTAAATCCTCAAGCGGGGCGTCCCCGCATGTAATGGCTGTGAAATGCTCATTAGAGGTCACATATTTAATATCATTTATATCCACACCGTCATGCACCGCATCGCTAAGTGTCTTATTAAAAATAATACCTGATTTTCGCATCAGCTCACCGCCGCATCCATCCAGCATTAAAACGGTCTTGCCCGTTTTTGCCGCAGATTTGGCAAGGGCGAGTGTAAGCTCTTGTGTGTTTAGATCCGAACTTGCGGCCATAATAGGCACGAAATGTCCCGCCGGGGTATAATTTGCGTTTAAATATGTTGCCATATGCATGGCTTATCCCTCACATTCCTCGCGCGTTATTTCCGCGCTTGAGAAACTTATAAGTAGTCCGATTTAAGGTGGCGCTAAGGGGTATGGTAAAATTAGTATAAAGTCAGGCGAACCCTCTTAGGACGGAATTAAGAGGGCTTAACGACTTAGAGAGCATTTGATTGATAGGATTGGGCGAATCACTTATCAATACGATACGGGCCGTATTTACATCCCGATCAGTCTTAAAGGCATAAGAGTTAATTATGACAACATCACCCAAGCTCACCCCTTCCGATCTCTCAGCCCTTATGTGTTCCAGAATTTGTCACGACCTTATCAGTCCGGTTGGCGCGCTTGGCACCGCGCTGGAAGTTTTGGGTGATGAGAGCAATACCGATATGCACGCCGATGCCTTAGAGCTTGTGAAAATGTCAGCTGGGCAGGCCTCATCTAAGCTACAATATTTACGCATGGCCTTTGGCGCGGCCGGGTCTACCAAGAGCCTTGTTGGCATAGAAGAGCTAAAAAGTCTTGTCTCGGACATGTATGGAGGCGGTAAAATCGAAATTAGCTGGGACGGGGATTTGACTGATTTGGAGAAAAGCCGTGCGCGTCTTTTGCTCAATTTAGTCATGCTGGCTGTGCAAGCCATACCGCGCGGCGGGGAGCTGACGATTACGTGCAAAACGGCTAATGGGTCAGAGGAATTGGTCTTGCGCGCAAATGGGCGCAAAGCGCGCCTCGATGAGGCCGTTGAGAAGACATTGGCCGGACGCGCGCCTGAAGACGGATTTGATGGTCGCACGATACAGCCATTTTATGCAGGCATGATTGTGCGCGAGATTAAAGGGCAGGTCTTTGCGACAGCGACTGAAGAAGAAGTCGTGTTTAAAGCGATATGTCCCGCGCTAGGGGCGCAAAACGCAGCTTAATTTACTGAAAAATATGTAAAAATCGGCCTCAAATAGGGCTTAGCTTTATAACCTCTTAACGAATTTTAGGCACTTTAACCTTTGAGAGCGGCAGTGAGTCGCGACTTAACTGTAATTAAAGGTGCGTAATGGGAGATGATTTGCTGGCCGCGCGGGCATTTGTCCAAGACGCGCAGACACATCTTGAAACTTTATTGGGTGAAAACCGCTACGATGCGGCTTTGGCGCGCGCAGCTATTGCTGACATACGCAAGGCTGCTATGCCCTTAAAGGCTCGGGCGATAATGCGCAGCGGGCAACGCGCTATGGAACTTTTAGAGGCACAGGCCTCTAGGCCCAAAATGGACGGCGCTTATCTCGCCTTAAATAAACTAGTCACGCAATATCGCCAAGGCTTGGAAGAGGTCGAACTGGCGACAAGCCTTCCGTCATATATTGATATACCGGGATCCACCCAAGACTGCGAGGATTTCATATCTGCCAAAGACACGCTGGCTTCTGTGTTTAAATTCTCCCGCAATGAAAAACATAAACAGGCTTTAGGCTTTTTGTCAGGACTATCCGTGGACAGTCCAGATCAAGAGACAGCTAGCCCAATGATACGCCCGATAGAGAAAGATCAGACAGTTACGTCGCAAAGCGCCCAAATTGAAAAGCAAAGCAGAGTGCCAAGTCCGACTGCCTTTGAAGATTTAATGCCTAGCCTGACCAATTGTGTGCTGATTGCGGCGCGTCGCAGCGATAAAACGGTGAGTCTGGGATATACGGCCAATGATGTCCTACTGCCCGCCTTTTGTGCGGGCCGTGTCGAGAAAAAATTGCAAGCCCTTGGTCGGTTCCTCGTTGATAATATTATGGAAAGTCGCGACATCAGACTGGCGCGCGGGGATAGTCAAAGTGGGCAGATATTAATAACGGCAAAGTCTGAAGCTGGGGTCATTACGATAGATCTTGAATGTAAAGGCCGAGGAATAAGCAAGGTACAAAGGGACGCTATTACTGGCGCGGATGCTTTCATACAGGTCAGCTGTTTGGAAAGCGATAATGTAACGACTCTTCGTGTCAGGGTCGACGCTAAGGCTTCGCAGAGCCAGTTTAAAGCACAATACCCGATCGCCCAAAAAGAGAGCGTGTTATGAAGACCTGCCTTGTAGTTGACGATTCAAAAATGATACGCCGCATAGCGGGGCGGATATTAAAAGATTTGAAATTTACACCCAAAGAAGCTGCAAATGGCGAAGAAGCTATGGAGCAATGCCGCGCTAACATGCCCGATGCTATCTTATTGGATTGGAAAATGCCGGTCATGGACGGCTTGTCTTTTTTGAAAGCCTTACGGAAAGAACCGGACGGCAAAAAACCTGTTGTGGTTTTTTGTACGGCCCAGCGCGATGTTGAAAAAATCACAACGGCTCTGGATGCTGGTGCGGATGAGTATGTCATGAAGCCTTTTGATTCAGACATTATCGAAAGTAAATTCTTTGAAGCGGGTCTGCTTACATGAGTGCAGCGCTGAGCTTAAAACCCAGCTATTATGAGGCCTTGAAGCGCTTAACTGTCGAATTGGCGGGGGTAAAGCTGGGCGCTGACCATGCTTTCTTGATAGAGACACGTCTTTCAACTCTGGCACGTAAAGAAGGCTTTGAGAGCCTTTCAGATATGATTGAGGAATTATTTTCTCAAGGTAAAAACAGATTGGCCATTCAAATTGTTTCCTCTTTGCTCGAACGCGATACGCATTTCTATACCGATAGAATTGGCTATGACACTTTATTAGACGTACTGATTCCGAAATTATACCAATCCTATAAGGGAGGAGAAATACGGATTTTATCATTTGGCTGCTCAAGTGGTCAGGAGCCTTATGGTCTGGCGATGTCATTGGATAAAGTGCGTACGCAATTTAAAGATATGGATATAAAAATCGTGGGGATTGATTATCCGTCTTCTGCTTTGGACCGGGCGCGCCAAGGTCGCTATAGCCATTTCGATGTTCAACGCGGCCTCCCTATTCGTGATCTTATTACCTATTTTGACCGCCGCGGCGAAGATTGGGTTGTTAAAGATAAAATCCAGAGAGCCGTAGAGTTTAAAGAGTTTCATTTGCTCTCAAATCTGGAAAGTCTGGGACAATTTCATGTGGTTTTATTTCGCAATGTCCTGCCGCATTATTCTTCGCCTGCACAAGTCAGGGTTTTGCGCGGCATGGCCAAAATCGTCAAACCGCTCGGCTATCTCATGCTAGGCTCTCAAGAGAGTTTAAGTGGGATTAATTACGGCTTTGATGCTGATCCGTCCCATCAAGGCGTTTTTAAACGCAGAGAGCCAGAGCCTGAACCGGTTGTAGAAGATCCGAATATCAAAAAGCCTAATGGCAATAAAACTTTCGAAAAAAGCAAAAGACGTATGCGCGATATATCTGAAATAGGAAAGCAAAAGAAAAGCTAGCGCGCGGAAATGCCGAAAAATAAGATATAAAAAAACCCCTCTTAAAGAGGGGTTTTTCGTAAGTTGAATGTAAAGAAGGTTTATTCTTCTTCGCCTTTCGAGCCGTCCCCGCTCGGCAGAGGCTTGATAGTCTCAGAGGTGTCTTCAGCCTCATCACCAGCAATAAAGGCTTCGCCTGCATCACCCTCAAACATTTGAGAGGCGATTTCCGCGCGCTCAGCTGCTGCGTCTTCGGCATCGGCTTTATTAGCTGCGATTTGGGTGGCAATAACGTCTTCGCCTTTTGCCTGTCTTTCCGCTTCATCTTCTGAACGGGCAACATTCACAACCACATTGACAGCCACTTCAGGGTGGAGCTTGACTTTGACTTCGTGCAAACCAAGGCTCTTAATAGGTTGTTCCAGAACAACCATGTTGCGCTTAATTTCACCGCCAACAAGTTCAGCAACATCGCGTGAACTTACAGAGCCGTAAAGAATACCGGTTTCACCAGCCTTACGGATGACAATATAAGTTGAACCGTCAAGTTTATCACCAGAGGCCGCCGCGCTTTCACGAGCTTCGGCATTGCGGGCTTCGAGGAATTCACGCTCGGCTTCAAAGCGAGCCAGATTGGCTTTAGTCGCTCTGAGGGCCTTGGCTTGTGGCAATAGAAAATTGCGGGCAAAGCCTGGCTTGACTTTAACAACGTCGCCCATGGCGCCGAGTTTTTCAACACGTTCTAGGAGGATAATTTCCATGTCTTACTCTCCTATTTCGCAGCGTATGGGATAAGGGCGAGATAGCGCGCACGCTTAATCGCCCGCGCCAATTCGCGTTGCTTTTTATGCGAGACAGCTGTGATACGAGACGGCACAATCTTGCCTTTCTCGGACATATATCTTTGCAACATTTTTGGATCTTTATAGTCAATCTTGATCCCGTTATCGCCAGAAAACGGGCAGACCTTGCGACGTCGGCTAAAGGATGTGCGTGACGGCAGGTTCTCAATTTTAATCGCGTTTTTAGCAGCCATGATCTAATCTCTCTTTTCGCGGCGTTTGCGTTCTTCGCGCTTGGCCAAAATCGGTGAGGGGTCTTCTGAAAATTCATCGACCCGTACGCTCATATAGCGCAGAATATCTTCATTAATGCGGTGCTGGCGTTCTATCTCATGGATAGCTTCGGCTGGTGCGTCCACATGGAGTAGGCTGTAATGGGCTTTGCGGTTCTTTTTAACGCGGTAAGCCAGATTGCGTAGCCCCCAATATTCAATTTTCTCGACAGAGCCGCCAAGATTGCTGAATTTCTTTGAAAGGTTTTGGACCATTTCTTCGACCTGTGCCGTTGAAATGTCCGGGCGTGAGATAATCACGTGCTCGTAAAGAGACATATCAGTCCTTCATTATATAGACGCGGCACCCAGCCTTTTTGAAGGAAAAGGCTATGTGATGGCTCTGAGTTATATTTTCGGCACCTGCCGATAGGGATAATTCAGACCGCCTCTGGTTAAGACGCGCCGTTTCGCACAGAGAGGCGCACAAATCAAGGGGTAATTTAGGTGGGTCATCTTTAGGGCTGTCAGCCTGATCTGCGCCTTTGTGAAAACATTATCCAAAAGGGTGATGATAAAGGCGAAAGTGACGGTCCCACAAAGTCCGTGGAAACTTAAGAATCCTCATGAACCTGATGTTCAGGTGGGCGTCGGAATTAAACGGACCACGATCCGCACAGAGCCAACTCCCGAGGAGTAATTTAAGGTCCGGTGGATTAGTGTTTCTCACGCAACCCGCAGTGACCGTCACAGCCAATGTGGGCGGGTTGGCAAAAATGTGCAAGCAAATAATACTTATGTAGTTAATTCAGGCCTGCTCCCTTAAAATCATCTGGTTTTGCTTCATAACTTTCCAAACGCGGTAGACCCCTTTGCTTCGTGGTGAGAAATGCAGCATACTGGTGCTAACAAGGCTAAAAATTGTCGATCCGGACATTTGTTTAGAATTTGGCCCCAATTGAATTGACATACTCATTTAATGCGCGCGTTATCGTCTTACGCTTTAAATTAGCGTGTTTATGAATTCCGATCTGTTAGGCTGAAAACCTGAACGGATAATTCTGCATGGAATATTAAGTTAAGTTTTTGTTTTATTTATGATTTTTTGCATATCTAATATGCGCAAACCGGGCTTCCGCAATCAGTTTAACTCTCGCATAAAAGAATGGCAACGAGGTCGTAGCCTCGCTGCCTTACGCTTAATTAGCATAGATAGAAAGGACCCATCCAATGCTTATCAAACGCGAAAATTTTATGACTTCTAAAGCGCGGGACGTCAAGAACCTGACGCGCTCGCTCCCACTTTTAACACTCACAGCCATGAGCTTAGTGGCCACCCCTACAAGTGCGGCGGCGGCTCCTTGGCAAACAGAGACAGTTTCTGTGAGTTTCTCCCGGGCCGAACTTGCAGCCCCTCAAGGCACTCAAAAAGTTTATGAAATGTTGCAAAGCAAAGCGCGATTTTTCTGTGCCAAGGATGTCTCTATCTGGGCGACGCCATATGCTGATATCGAGAGCTGTATGGTTCAGCTCATGGACCAATTCATCGAGAGTGCCGAAATAGACAGCCTTGAGGCTTTTCACCTGTCTGGCGATTTATAGACAATAGTTTCGAAAAACTTGTTGAGATATCTTCAGGTAAATCTCTAAATGCAAGCTTATATGTGAATGGGTGTCAGGGGCGTAATCATCTTGTCTTTCTAATCTAAGGCAAGATGATTATTTTCATGCGCTCACCTTCATGCATAGGCGAGTTACCCTGATTTACTGATTTGCCCGTCTGCGCGCGCGCTCAAGCGTGGCGGCATCGACATTTTCCTCAAGGCGTTTTTTCAGGGCGGCGCGGTCTTTGTCATAATCATCCACGCCGGAATTGCCTGATTTGAGGAGCCAGTAATAGGCCTCTTCATACGATTGTTCTACGCCTTCACCTTTTGCCAATGTAAAGGCATAAAGGAACTGGCCTTCTTTATCGCCATTATTTGCAGATTTCTCAAACCATCTTGCCGCTGCATCTATATCGCGCTCTACCCCTGCACCTTGATAAACGAGGAGGCCGTAATCGGCTTGCGCGGCAGCTATGCCGCCCACAGCGGCTTGTTTCATTAATATCGCTGCTTTTTTGGAATTTGGTCTTATGTCGAAATTTTCCGCATACATGACAGCGGCAATATAGGCGGCTTCAGAATCACCGTCACTCGCAGCTTTTTCATACCATTTAAGCGCAATAGGTGCATCACTATTAAAATAAAGATCGCCCATACGCCGTGCCGATTGCAAATCCCCGCTGCGCGAGGCGCGGTTAAGCCACTCTGCTGATTTATTGACATCTTTTTCTACGCCGTGACCTTTACCGTACATATCCGCTAGCACACGCATGGCATCCTCGCGGCCCGTATTGGCGGCACGTGTCAGCCAGTCCAAGGCTTCCCTGGGGTGCATTCCGGCTTGCGAACGCAGCGCCATTTCACCCAAAGCGACAAGTGCGTCAGGATGGTTTTGATCGGCAGCAGCCCGAAACCAGCGGGCGGCATCTTCCGTGTCAATAAGGCCGGTTTCGCCGCGCATTAATATATGGCCTGCTAAAACTTGCGCATCCGCATTGCCGTAAAGGCCGTTTGCGCGCGCTGTGCCCGCTGCTTTTGCATGGATTAAGGCTAAGGTTATATTGCCGTCTTCATAGGCAATGAGGGCGTCCTGATAGGTTACATATCTTTGCGGGACGCTAATATCTACGGGGCTTGCCCAGGCGAGGGGCGCAGGCGCGCTTATTAAAAACGCGGCGGCGAGTGTTCCAAACAGAGTTTTGAGAGCGCCTTGATAGCTTTTTCCGGGCCTTGAGGATGATCCCAAATCCCGGAGGAGAGGGCGATGAAATCCGCGCCTGCTGAGATAATTTCTTGGGCATTGCTCAGATTTATACCTCCGATGGCCACACAGGGAATTTCGATATTCTCGTTCCACCATTTTAAAATCTCCAAATCTGCGCGGGTTTTAGCCGCTTTGGTCTGGGTCTCGTAAAAAGCTCCAAAAGCCACATAATCTGCCCCTTCATTTGCTGCGCGAAAGGCCAATTCTTTCGAATTATGACAGGTTACGCCGATAATTGCATCCTTTCCTAGCAGTTGACGAGATGAAAAATAGTCCATGTCGTCTTGACCGATATGGGCGCCGTCTGCGCCGATTTTCTTGGCGATAGCTGGATCATCATTCATCAAGACAAGGGTTTGGTGCTTATGGGCGATATGGGTGATAGAGCGCCCCAGCTGGATGAGGGCTGTTTCTTTGAGGTTTTTAAGCCTGATTTGCAGGCAGGCAACAGGCTGGTTTTTTGGCGCGGCGCCCAAGGCTTTATCCAGCTTTTTTAAAAACGCCGCCTCATTCTCTATGACAGGCGGAGTAATAGCGTAAATTTGGCAAATATCAGGGTTCATAAAAGCCGGCTCCCATTCGGGGTCTGGCTATCAGGGGAAAACAGCACAATATCGCCCTCATGATTGGCAAAACCTAATGTCAGGACTTCCGACATAAAGGGTCCGATTTGGCGGGGCGGAAAATTGACGACAGCGGCTACTTGTTTGCCTATAAGGTCTTCGGGGCTGTAAAGCTGGGTGATTTGAGCCGATGAACGTTTTACGCCGATATCTTCACCAAAATCTATACGCATTTTAATGGCGGGTTTTCGCGCCTCGGGGAAAGGCTTGGCCTCTATAATTGTGCCTGTGCGGATATCAATTTGTAAAAATGTGTTAAAATCAGTTTGGGGCGGGCGTTGTGACATAGGCTTTCTTATTTAAATATGGCGTAAGTACAAGAGGGGTGAGGGGTATTCACTCGACATAATTTGACTCCAAAATGGTTCAGTCCCGTCGTGTTTTTTTTCAAAAAACTGTAATCTTTATATGTTTAGAAATAAAGGTGAAAAACTGATCATAACAGTCCTAAGTTGGGAATATTATTGACTCTTTCAGAATATTATAGTTAGGGGGCTGCAATTCGCGCGGCGCTTGCGTTCATAAATCTTATAGAAATAATAATGTATAATCTCTATAGATATTTGGTGAAAACCATAAGTAATTGAAAATGGCCTGTGCGTAAGTAAGGCTTGGGTCAGTGGTGAGTGTGATGGGACAGAAGAAAAACTATTTTGGAACCGACGGTGTGCGCGGTCTTGCCAATACGGGCAAAATGACACCTGAAATGGTGATGCGTCTGGGCATGGCCACAGGTAAAATTTTCAGAAATGGCGGCTCAGGTCGTCATAGTGTTGTTATCGGAAAAGATACGCGCCTCTCAGGTTATATGATTGAACCTGCACTTGTAGCAGGATTTGCAGCTGTGGGTATGGATGTTAAACTATTCGGGCCGATCCCAACGCCGGCTGTTGCCTTAATGACGCGGACTTTACGGGCAGATTTGGGCGTTATGATAACGGCCTCGCACAATAAATATGAAGATAATGGTATCAAGTTTTTTGGCCCTGATGGGCGTAAGCTCCATGATGATACAGAATATAAGATTGAGGCCTTGATGCAGGGCAATCTAGACTCAGCTTTATCTTCTTCCAAAGACCTCGGACGTGTAAAGCGATATGAAGACGTACAGGCGCGTTATATTGAAATTGTGAAAAGCACGTTTCCGCGCCGCATGCGCCTCTCCAATATGCGTATCGTGGTCGATTGCGCTAATGGAGCCGCCTATAAAACAGCTCCCGCTACTTTATGGGAGCTAGGGGCTGAAAAAGTTATTCCGATCGGTATTTCGCCTGACGGCACAAATATCAACAAGGATTGCGGATCTACAGCCACGCATAAGCTCTCAGAGACTGTCTTAGATATGCGCGCAGATGTAGGTATTGCCCTAGATGGTGATGCAGACCGGTTGATCATGTGTGATGAGAAAGGCAAGATCATTGACGGGGATCAATTACTGGCTCTAATGGGGCGGGGCTGGAAAGCCTCGGGGCAATTATCCCAGCCGGGCCTCGTTGCGACGGTCATGTCAAATTTGGGTCTTGAGAGATTTTTACAAACTGAAGATCTCTCACTTATCCGTACAGCCGTGGGGGATAGATATGTCGCCGAGACCATGCGCGAAAAAGGATATAATCTTGGCGGGGAGCAATCCGGCCATATGTTGATGACGGATTTCTCGCCTACAGGTGACGGGACGATGGCCGCCTTGCAAGTGCTGGCCGAGATTGTCCGCTCTGGAAAGCCTGCCAGTGAAGTTCTCAGCTTGTTTGATCCCGTACCGCAAAAACTTAAAAATGTACGCTATAGTCCGGGGGCTAAACCACTTAGCCATAAAGACGTAATTGCCGCCATTGAGGATGCAAAATCCGATCTGGGACAAACGGGTCGGGTCTTGGTGCGTGCCTCGGGAACTGAACCGCTTATCCGCGTTATGGCGGAAGGAGATGACGTCGCAAAAGTTGACAAAATTACCGATCAACTCATTGAAGTTATCCGTAAAGTCGCCGCTTAAAACCTTTTCGCCCCTTTTCCTGACGGCTTTGGGCTTGTTTTCCCTATATTTGGGGTAAATAGCATCTTTTATCTCGGCGCGGTTCACGTTACACATTCGTGACTTAAAAATCGGATGACCGAATCAGTTTGCCTAACAAGGTGTGAGGGCTGACGGGGGAGAAACGTGGCGTCGCTGCAGTCTATGCCTATAGATACCATTAGTTTGCTGATAACTTCAGTGGCCGTGCTCGTGGCTATTCTGGCTAGCTATATAGCCTTTAGAAATTCCGTAATCCGTGTGCGTTCAGATGGACATTGGAAAGATAAATGCAAACAATTAGATCAACAGCTTACGCGCATTGATTCTGTTTTCGGGTCTTATCCGGGACTTATTCTGGTCTGGGAAGAAAATATTCCCGATCCTAAATCTGATTGGGGAGAGCCGCGCATATATGGTTCACCGGCGGCCTTAGCTTCTATTGTGCGTTTTGCCGAACCGGGCAAAGGCACAGATTTTGCCAAGCGTGTTTTGGACGGTCTTGCCGATCTGGATACGATTAGTGAAAGCGAAAACTCCCGGTCTTTGCGGGGGCATTTAGGTAAATTAAGAAGTCACGGCGAGGCGTTTTCTATTTCAATTGTCTTGCCACAAGGCAATGTCATTGAAGCGGACGGGCGTGTGGCAGGTCGTCAGGTAGTCATGTGGCTCGAAGATGCCTCGATCAGGGGCGAAGATGAAAAAACAGCGATCAGCCGGTTTGAGCGTCACCGCGTTACGGCTTCTACTGATCCGATAGCTTTTGTTGAAATGATGAGCCGGGCGCCATTTCCTATGTGGCGCATTTCCGGTGTGGGGCGTTTGACATGGGTCAATGATGCCTATGTCAGTGCCGTGGGTGCGAACTCGATGCAAGAAGTTCTAGACGCGCAAACCCAGCTCGATGAACAGGCCGCCCAGCAGGCCAAACAGGCCTTAAGCTCGAATGAGCGTATTGAAGATACACGCTATATTGTATTGGACGGACAGCGTCGTTCGACATCCATGATTGTCTTTCCAATATCTGGTGGTGCAGCTGGGCTGGCGATGGATGCCAGTGAAACAGAGGGTCTGCGGGATGCTTTAACGCGCCATATTAGGGCTCATGACGAAACCTTAAACCGCTTGGATGAGGCTGTCGTTATCTTTGGGGGGGATAAACGCATGACCTTCCACAATAAGGCTTTTGCGAAATTATTCGGAATAGAGGAAAATTGGTTTCGCGACCGTCCCAGCCATTCGGAATGGTTGGACTATCTTAGAGAGAAACGACAATTACCGGAACAGACAGACTATCAAAACTGGAAAAGCGCGGAATTATCGCTTTATACAGATTGGCCCAGAGAAATGCCTGATGAGGTTTGGACACTGCCTGATGGACGATCTTTGCGCATAGTGCGTCTACGGGACCCGGAAGGGGGCATCTCTATCATGATCGGGGATATGACCGATAAGCTGACACTACAAAGTAAGTTTAACACGCTGATCAATGTCCAAAGAGCGACGCTAGATAGGCTCTCAGAAGGAATTGCGGTGTTTGGCACAGACGGGCGTTTGCGTATCCATAATGCCGCCTTTGAGACTTTATGGAAACTGCCCAAAGACCTGCTCAAAGATAATCCGCATTTCACCAAACTTATTCCTAAACATTTACCTCTCTATCACGACAAGGTTTTCTGGGATGAACTCAAAGCCTTATGCACAGACCCTAATCCGAGGGTTAGGCGCTCCATGCAGGGCGAAATAGGACGCTCTGATGATAGAAGCCTGACGTGGCTCTCAAAGCCTCTGCCTGACGGGGCGACCTTAATCGCGTGGGATGATGTCACGGATGAGCGCCGCGCAGAAGCCGCTTTGATAGAACGGGCTGAGGCCTTGGAAGCTGCTGATAGGCTCAAGTCGGAATTTGTCGGTCATGTCAGCTATCAGCTTCGCACACCGCTTACGACAATCGCAGGCTATGCAGATCTGCTCCAAAACAATGCAGCAGGTGAGTTAAATGACAAACAGGCCGAGCATATATTTGCCATTCAAACCGCCTCAGAAGATCTCACCAAAACCATTGATGATATTCTCGATATTGCCGCGATTGAAGCCAATGTGCTTGATCTTGATCTGGGCGATGTTGATGTGTTTGATATGCTGTTTAACGCGCTGGATTATGTGGCCACGAAAGCAGATGATACGCGTATTGCCCTTAGTCTGGATTGCGAAGAAAAGATCGGTATTATCCGGGCTGATGAGACGCGCTTAAAACAGGTGATTTATAATTTATTGTCAAATGCGTTGCGCTTTACAAAGCCCGGCGGAAAAATTGTTTTAGGCGGCAAGCGTACAGATGACGGCGGTGTTATGATCTGGGTGAAAGATGACGGCGTGGGTATTCCGTCTGATCATCAACCCAAAGTATTTGAAAGCTTCCAGTCTTCTCGCGGCGGAGCAGGGCTGGGACTGGCATTGGTACAAAGATTTGTAGAACGCCACGGTGGTTGGGTCGATCTGGAATCAGAAGAAGGACAGGGCACGCATGTAACCTGTTATCTGCCGCGCGAAGCCACAAGCGATAACGCCCATCCTGAATTATTTGCTGCCAATGGTTAGCAGCGAAACTCTATTGAGGTTTTACTGAACTTCAGGTGTTGTGACTTTAATGCCGTCCAACTCGTCAGACATTAGAATTTGGCAGGAAAGACGTGAGTTTTCTTCCACATTTTCGGCAAAATCGAGCATGCTGTCTTCCATATCGTCTTTGGCTTTTAATTTGCCTAAAAACCCTTCATTGACATAGACATGACATGTCGCACAGGCGCACGCGCCCCCGCAATCTGCGTCAATTCCGGGAATCATGTTTTGTACAGCGGCTTCCATAATTGATGTGCCGGCCTTGGTTTCAACCTCACGACTGGTACCAGCGTGGTCTGTAAAGATGATTTTAGGCATGATCTCTCCATGTATGCGTTTAAAATCTATGTAAGGACTTGCCATGATATTGCAAGCGCGTATCACGTAAATAATATGCAGAAGATGTTACTGGGTTCAGAAAAAGAAATGCTCGCATTTGGCGCAGCGCTTGCCAAATCCTCTATGGCAGGGGATGTTATTTTCTTGCGCGGTGATTTAGGGGCCGGAAAAACAACTTTGGCGCGCGGCTTTATTCAGTCATTGGTCGCAGATACGGACGTGCCTTCGCCGACATATACGCTGGTGCAAACCTATGAGGCAGAGGGGGTAGAGATTTGGCATTGCGATCTGTACCGTCTGGAACAAGCCGATGATATTTTGGAGCTGGGATTACTTGAGGCTTTTGAAGACTGTATCTGCCTCATCGAATGGCCCGAGCGTATGGGCGGATATGCGCCGGCACATGCCAAGACCATTGAAATAGAATTTGACGGGGCTGGGCGAGCCGTCATATGTCAGGGTTGGGACAAGGGAGACATTATTGTCTGATAAGGAAAACAAACGCTCGGCAATCGAACGGGAAGACGCTTTACGGGCTTTTCTTCAAAATGCGGGATGGGGTGCTGCCGAACGAACCCAAATACCCGGAGATGCCTCCACCCGTCGTTATGAGCGAGTGTCTCTTGGGGACGAGATTGCTATTCTAATGGACGCCCCGAAAAACGCTGAGACGCCGAGTGAGCCAGAGGGGGCCAGTGTGGCGGAACGTAAGGCTTTGGGTTATAATGCGCTGGCGCGATTAGCTGGCCCTAATCCTGAAGCATTTGTGTGTATTTCTACGGAACTTTCCAGACGTGAGTTTTCAGCCCCCAAAATTCTGGCAACAGATTTAGACGCAGGTTTTATATTGCTCGAAGATTTTGGTGAGGGTGTTTATGCTAAACTCATCCAAAAAGATGCAGCAGTTGAGCGTCCGTTATATGAGGCTGCGATTGATACTCTTGCAGCCCTTTATCGTTCAAGTTTTCCTGAGATTATGGAATATAAAGACTATCGCTGGCGCATACGTGAATATGATAAAGCTGCTCTTTTGGCCGAGACGGATTTATGCCTTGATTGGTATGCCAAGGACCTTGGCCATAATATAGAAGGTCGTGTGCGCGAGGAATGGTACGGGCTTTGGGAAGATGCTTTTGAAACATTCAAATATCATGCAGCAGGTCTGTGTTTGCGAGACTTTCACGCAGAAAATCTTTTTTGGTTACCAGACCGAAAAGCGACCTCACGAGTAGGTTTAATTGATTTTCAGGACGCATTATTTGCTCACCCGGCTTATGATCTTGTCTCTTTTATTGAGGATGCCAGACGTTATGTATCTCTGGATTTAACAGAGCCGCTTATCAGTAGGTTTTGTGAAAAAGCGGGCTTAGAATATGACGATAAATTCCGAGCGGCCTATAGTGTTATGGGCGCGCAAAGAAATACTAAAGTTATAGGCTTTCCTGTCCGCGCCGATCTCATGTTTGGTAAGCCCCAATACCGTGCATTGATACCGGCCGTACGCAATCGTCTGCACCGTGATCTTTCTCATCCTGTTATGAAGCTTATTAAGACGTGGTATCGCCATCATATTCCAGAGATTTTGGAGCCATGATTAAAACAGCAATGGTAATGGCCGCGGGGCATGGCACACGTATGCGGCCCCTTACAAATGACAAAGCCAAAGCTATGGTTGAGTTGGGCGGCAAGCCCCTCATTGATCATATGCTAGACCGTCTGGAAGCGGCAGGTCTGAGACGCGTCATTGTCAATGTCCATGCGTTTGCGGATCATTTGGAAGACCACTTAAAAAGCCAGAGGCGTGATTTTGAGATTATTATTTCTGACGAGCGTGCAGAATTACTAGAAACCGGGGGCGGTGTGGTTAAAGCGCTGCCTTTGCTCGGGGATGCGCCGATTTTAATCTGTAATATTGACGCGATATGGGCGGAATTTGAGGATGTGCTGGCCCGCTTAATGGCGGCGTGGCGTCCTTCCAAAATGGACGAGCTTTTATTACTCGCACGGCGCGATGCCAGTCTGGGCTATAACGGGGCGGGAGATTTTGATCTCATGAAAGATGGTCAAATTGTCCGGCGGCGCGGCGAGAGTGCTGATCATATTTATGCGGGTGTGCAAATCTTTAAACCCGCTCTGGCCAAGCCTTATAAAGTTGAGCGCTTTTCGCGCAATAAAATTTGGGATAAGAGCTTAGGACGTAAGCGAATTTATGGCAGCGAGCTGGCAGGCTATTGGATGCATGTCGGTGACCTGCGCGCGCGACTGGCCGCCCAAGCTGTGCTGGATCAGGTTGGATTATGAGCGGGTCAGGCCAAGACGTTTCTGTTTATAACCTGCCGGCTGGCCATGATTTCATGCCTGCCCTTGTAAAGGGGTTAAAACGACGTTTTGGGCCGGATTTACAAAAAGCCTTAATCTTGTTGCCTACCCGCCGCGCGGTACGGGCGCTCGGCGATGCGCTGGTGAGCGATAGTTTGGAGGACGGCGCCCTGAAGGGTAAGGGCGGCGGGGCGGATATTTTACCGCGGCTGAGAACATTGGCAGATATTGACCCGGAAGAACCGCCCTTTGAGCCCGGCGAGCTTGGTCTTTTGGTAAAGCCCGCAATCTCGGCGACACAAAGGCGTTTTGAGCTTGCCAAATTAGTGGCGCGTTTTCATCACAGAACCTCGGATTTACCACTCGAAATTGACGGGGCGCTCTCCTTGGTCGATCCGCTGCTTAAAATCCTTGATGATGCAGATATGGAAGAGGTCAGCGCGGATAAAATTTCTGGCTTGCAAGAGATATCGGAATTTGCCGCCAAGCATTTTCAAAACGCCGCCGTGTTTTACGATATTTTGCAAAAATATTGGCCGAAGCGACTGGGGGAGTTAGGTATGATGTCGCCTATGGCCAGACGTGTGGCCATCCTAAATGCCTTAACAGATTTATGGACAGAAAGTCCGCCAAACCATCCTGTCATTATTGCGGGTTCCACAGGGACATTAGGGGCGACAGCGCGTTTGATGAAATGTGTCTCGGGCCTCAAAGACGGGCTGATCATTTTACCCGGCCTGGATATAAATTTGCGCCAAACGGCATGGGACCAGATAGAGCCAGACCACCCCCAAGGTGCACTTAAAAATCTTTTAGATGTGCTGGATCTCTCGCACCGCGAAATTCCAAATTGGCTCGTCTCGGATAGCGCGAAAGCGCGCGCCCGCCGCCGTTTGCTCTCTGAAAGCCTTGTACCGGTCGGCGAGACGCAAGATTGGCCTAGCCGTATTGCAAATTTGCTTTCGGAAGGCACACAGGCAAGCCCGCAAGGCGATGAAACTGAAACTCATGCTTCGTCCCCGATAGACACATTTGGGCTGGGCTTAAGCGGTTTATCCCTCATCGAAGCCGAGACCGCTAAGAGCGAAGCTCAAACCATTGCGCTTATATTTCGGGAAGTTTTGGAGACCCCTGATAAGCGCGCCGCCCTGATTACCCCTGACCCCGGCTTGGCCCGCCGCGTAAGAGCCGCCTTGCGGCGCTGGAATGTTGAGGTTGATTATTCTCAGGGTGAGCCTTTGGAAGAAACGCCTTTGGGGCGTTTTTTGTCCCGTATTTTGGACTGCGCAGGGGCGGTAATTCAGAGCCTAGATGATCAAGCTGATCAGGACCGGAATAGGGCGCCAGACATAGTCACGTCTCATGCTTTGTCATTTGCGGCTTTGTGCAAACATCCTCTTTTTGCTTACCGCGAAAAACCGGGTCATTTCAGACAAATATGGGAGCAAGCAGAACATACGGCTTTTCGGGCCAGACGGGAAAAAGAGAAACGGGCAGAACTAGAAAAACAGGCGGGATTTTTAAAGCATCTCATGGCTGGGCTTGACGACTTTATCCCTAAAGAACTTGGAGGCGATAAGAAATTAAGCTTGAAAGAATGGGCGCGCGCTTTGGCGGGGACGGCTGAAATTCTGGCAGGCACAGATGAGACACAGGGGGCGCTGCGTTTATGGCAAGGTGATGCGGGCGAACAGGCCGCTAAGCTGATTGAAGATTTGATCGCTTACGGAGATATATTAGAGCCGGTCTCGATTGAAATATTTGCAAGGATCATCACGAAAATGATGCGGGGTAAGGCTGTGCGACCCCGTTTTGGTACGCATCCAAGACTGCAAATACTCGGCCCGTTGGAAGCCCGTATGCTCTCAGCTGATCTGATTATATTAGGTGGTTTAAATGAGGGTGTATGGCCGGCGCGTCCCAGCCAAGCCCCGTTTTTATCTCGCAAAATGCGCCGCGAACTTGGCCTGTCTTTACCCGAGCGCCGTTACGGTCTGGCCGCCCATGATTTTGCCGGGCTGGCCGCCCATCCTCATGTGATCCTGACCCGCGCACAGCGCTCAGAAGAAGGCCCAATGGTCGCCTCGCGCTGGATATGGCGTTTGCAAACTCTGGTACGCGGGGCACTGGGCGAGCATCACACAGCTTTAGAGACGGAAAAACCCTATTTGCAATGGGCAGAAAATTTAGACCATATTGCCCCCAGTGAAGTCAAAGCCGCGCCAGAGCCTAAACCTCGCCCACCGATCGCTGCCCGGTGGCCGGAAGGGCGTAAGCTCTCAATCACCCAGATTAAAAAATGGGTGAGGGACCCGTATTCGATTTATGCGCGTTATGTTTTGGGGTTATCGCCATTGGCCGATATAGAACAAACTCTGAGCGTGCGCGAATTTGGCTCGGCCTTACATAAAGGTCTTGAGCGCTTTATGACCGCCCATAAAACGCGCTTGCCGGAAAAAGCGGATAAATATCTGATCGAGTCTTTCCAGACCGCTTTATCTGAAGCCGGATTTCCAGATTATGAAATCGCCAAGGAAAGCTCGCGGCTCGTCACGATTGCGAAAGATGTCACGGATTGGGCGCGGGAAAGACGCGCCCAAGGTTGGCAAGTTGGCGGTATAGAAGCTTACGGATCTTACAAGATAGAAGAGGTGAATTTCACTATTTCGGGCATAGCGGATTTTATCGAAAAATCTGCGCAGGGATATGCTGTCATTGATTATAAAACAGGGGCACCGTCCAATGTTGCTGTGGTGAAAGCGGGCTTTGATCCGCAATTACCCCTCACCGCATATCTGCTTTTAAAAGGCGGTTTTAAAGGACTTAAATCTGGCCCAACACAAGATCTGCATTATTTGCGCATTAGCGGAACGGCCCAACAAAAATCTATCGTGCATTCTTTGACACCCATGCCCGGGGTTAGGAGTAAGTCTGCGCCATTGCCAGCCCCAGAATATGTTGAGGCCGCCCTAGACGATCTCAAAAAACTCATCGCCGAATTTGATGACCCCGAGACGATTTATTATTCCCAGCCACGTATTCAATACACACATGATTACGGTGACTATGATGACCTTGCGCGGCGCGGGGAATGGATGCGCATTGTGGGCGGGGATGCAGGTGGCACTCAGGCGCGAGGGGGCGGCTAATGGCGCAATCCCTCATACATGACGAAGAATACGTCGTCGCGTCATCGGCCCAGACCGCGGCCGCTGATCCGCGCCATACACGTCTGGTGTCTGCCAATGCCGGATCGGGTAAAACCCGCGTCCTGGTAAATCGTGTCTCGCGCATATTGTTAGCAGGCACTTTGCCGGAAAAGATTTTATGTTTGACCTATACCAAAGCTGCCGCTGCGGAAATGCAAAGTCGTTTATTTCAGACTTTGGGCAAATGGTCGATAATGGAAGAGAGCGCGCTAAATGAGGCTCTGCGTGAATTACTGGGTGATGAAGCGGAGCTTCCGCCTTTGGGTGAGGCGCGCACGTTATTTGCCAAAGCCTTAGAGACACCTGACGGGTTGAAAGTTCAAACCATTCATGCTTTTTGTGAGCGTATCTTAGCGCGCTTTCCCATTGAGGCCGGTATATTGCCGGGCTTTGAGCCGATTGACGATATTGATATGCGCGAAATCCGTGCCCAGACACGTAAGTCAATTTTACAAAAAGCCGCCCTAGAGCCAAGCTCAGAGATTAATCATGCTGTGCAATATTTGGCAGGGCGTAAGGCTGATCAGACATTGGACGAATTATTTGCGTGGATGGCGCAATCCGGCCCTAAGATTACGGACTGGGTCCAAAGCGGCGGTGTGCTTGACTTGGCCGCCCTTTTTGATCTTCCTGAAAACGGCCTGCCTGTCTCAGATATAAAGGCCCAAGCCTGGGAGGCGGCCCCGAAGGCGCAGCTTCGCGCGGCGATGAAAGGCATGTTGGATAGCCCGAAAGAAAAAGACCGTAAACATGGGGAGTTGATTTCTCGCGCGCTGGCAGACACTGATCCTGAAAGGGCCTATGATTTTTACGTGCAAGCTATTTTAAAAGCAGATAATACACCCAATTCACAAATTGTTACCAAGGACGCGGGTTCGGACGCGAAGGCTTTGTTCGGGGCCTATAGAAAGACCGATACACCGGAAAATGATCGTATGAGGGCGGTCGGTGAGCGTTTTAAAGCTGCTGCCTGTTTGCGAGGAACCCGCGCCGTCTTGACTGTGGCCAAGGCCTATCAGGAAGAGTTTACACATATAAAGCGGGCGCGGCGCGGTCTTGATTTTGGCGACCAGATTAGTTTGGTAAATGCGCTGCTTATGCGCTCTGAGGTTTCTGACTGGATAGCCTATAAGCTCGACGGGGGGGTGGAGCATATATTGGTGGATGAGGCCCAAGATACAGCCCCGCAACAATGGCAGATAATTGACGCTTTGGCAGAGCCTTTCTTTCAAGATAATCCAGATCGGAAAAACCCGCGTACGCTTTTTGCTGTGGGGGATGAAAAGCAATCTATCTATTCTTTCCAAGGGGCGAAGCCGGAACAATTTATCGAAAAAATCCAGAGCTATGAGCGCAAGGCCGGGCGTGGTGAAATCCGTATGCGTATGTCCTTTCGGTCCACCCCTGAAATTCTACAATTTGTCGACCAGATATTTGTGGAAGATAAATATATGCAATGCATGTTTGATGCGGAAAAATATCTTACGGCTTCAGATCTGAATGGACATACTGCTTTTTTCAAACACGCAAAGGGCCAGATAGAGGTCTGGCCACTGGCCCCGCGACCTGAAAAACCGGACGTGTCTGAGGCTTGGGATACGCGCCCCGTCGATGCGGTCAATGCTACAGATTCGCGCGAAACTCTGGCTGTAGAAGTCGCCGCCCGAATAAGTTCGGCCTTAAAAAACGGGGAGACAATTTACGATAAAGACATGGATGATTACAGACCGGTGGAAGCTGGAGATATTTTGATCTTGGTGCGTCAACGCAATGTCTTTTTTGAAGCCATTATTCGCAACCTAAAAAAACTCGGTCTGCCTGTGGCCGGCGCAGACAGGCTAAAGCTCAATCAATCACTCGCGGTTAAAGACCTTTTGGCCTTAGCGCGATTTGTGCTTTTACCCGCGGATGATTTATCCTTGGCCGAGGTGTTAAAAAGCCCGCTTTTGGGTTGTGATGAGGCGGAGCTTTATAATCTGGCGCAGGGGCGCAGCGGGATAAGCCTCTGGCAAAGCGTGAAAGATAAGCGCGCTGATCTGGCAGAAATTTTACAGACGATAATCGGTTATTCCCGGCGCTATGCCCCCTATGAATTTTTTGCGCGTGTTCTGGAAATGAAAGCCCCAAGCGGGGAAAGTTTATTGCGTCGCATTTATGGGCGTTTGGGACTTGAGGCTAAAGATGCGATTGAGGCTTTTCTTGGAAAGGCGCTTTCTTATCAAAGACGCGAAGCCCCTTCCTTGCAATATTTTGTGCAAAGTTTCGTGAAGGACGAACAAGTGCTGAAACGTGAAATGGACGAGGCGCGCGGCAAGATAAGGGTGATGACTGTGCACGGGGCCAAAGGGCTTGAAGCGCCTATGGTGATTTTGCCGGATACAACACAACTCCCCAGTAAAACCTCGCAAATGACGCCGTTCAATGACGGGTTTGTTTTAACCGGAAATAAGAAAACAGCGCCAGAAGCGATCAGACCTTATGTCGAGGCAAAAACCCGTCGCGTTCAGGAGGAATATTTTCGCTTGCTCTATGTCGCTATAACACGTGCCCAATCGCGCCTGATTGTATGTGGATATGCGCATGGCAAAGTAAGTGAGGGCTATAGTCAGGATTCTTGGTATGAGCTTTGTCAAAATGCTGTGAAAGCCTTAAGCACTGAAGAGCTTGAGACCCCCTTTGGTGAGGGCATGTCTTTCGGACAGGGTCGTCCTGCTTTGCGCGCCGTGGGTGGTTCTGTAAAACCTGATACATCAGAGTCGGGACCAGAGTTTAAAAGCGCGCATTATCTGTCAGATTTTTTAAGTCGACCGGCCCAAATCGAGAGCGCGCCTTATCGCCGGGTGACGCCCTCGCATTTACTGACCACAGATCAGAATTATAATCCGCCCATTCGCTCCCCGCTTAAGACGGGTTATGCAGACCGTTTTGGTCGCGGCAATCTCATCCATAAATTATTGGAGCTTTTACCAGATATCGAAATCTCGCGCCGTCCTGATATTGCCCGTATATTTTTAGAGCAAAATAATGTCGCCCCCGAAATGGCCAGCGAGATTACGCGCGAAGTCTTTGCCGTGCTTGATCACCCCGATTTCGAAATCTTCTTCCAAGAGGGCTCTTATGCGGAAGTCTCGCTTGCAGGCCAAGCCAAGACTTTGCCCAAAGGGCTTTATCTTAACGGTCAGATAGACCGACTAAGTGTGAGCGATGATATTGTTTACATTATTGATTATAAATCCAACCGCCCCCCGCCCAGAGAGCAAACATCAGTGCCGCCTATATATATGGCGCAAATGGCGGCCTACCGCGAACTTGCCCGCGAGATTTACCCGGATCACAAGATTGTGTGTGCTTTATTATGGACTGACGGGCCTTTTCTCATGGTTCTGGATGCAGAACATCTCGACCAAGCCTTGACGCAAGTCAGAGCGCAACTTACTTAAGCCTTACCTAATGAAGTTTTTACAGGGAGGCTCTTATGCCAACACAAGCTGTCACGGATAATAGTTTTAATGATGATGTTCTAGAATCAAGCATGCCGGTTCTGGTGGATTTCTGGGCGGAATGGTGCGCGCCTTGTAAGCAGATCGGTCCTGTCCTCGAAGACCTTTCTGATGAAATGGCTGAGAAGATTAAAGTTGCGAAAGTCAATATTGAAGACAGTCCGGATACACCCGCCAAATTTCATGTACGCGGTATTCCGACATTGATGATCTTCAAAGGAGGTCAGGTTGTCGCCACGAAAGTTGGCACAATGACTAAATCAAAACTTACAGAATGGGTTTCTGAATACGTTTAATATCTTAGACCAAGCTATAACATTAAAACCGCTGAGTTTATCGGCGGTTTTTTTGTGCCTTGTTTTGCGCCTAAAAACGTCCACTCACCGTGAATTTGGCATTAAGCGGCGCACCCACTGTGATATTATTATTGGTATGCGCATTTGGGAAATATTCCGTATCTGTGAGGTTCTCAATATTTATCTGGAGACGTAGGTCCTCGCTGACATCATAAAAAGCGGCGGCGTCAATACGTGTAAAGCTGGGCAGGGTTACGGCATTATCATTGCCAGCAAAGCTCTCATCTTGAAATGTCAGTCCCAGCCCCAGCCCGAAACTGTCAGTGACTTGGTAATTGCTCCAGACATTAAATGTGTTTTCGGGCAGTTCCCTTAAGCGCAAAACCTCGCCTGCGGCATTTGTAGCCTCAATTTGTGTCTGGACGCCATTGGCATCCGTATCAATTGTGACCTGATTGCCTTCCAGAAAACTATAACCGGCCGAGATGTGCCATTGATCTGTAATATTGCCCTGAATTTGGGCCTCAAAGCCGCGCACCTCGGCATCAATAACATCCAGCGTATCAGGATTGGCATCAGAGACTTGAGGCGAGCTGTTCTCAATGTCGAAAACGGCGGCCGTTAAACTAAAATTATCGGCGAAATCCCATTTAATCCCGGCTTCCAGATTAGTGGATGTATTTGGGTCCAAGACATCATCGGGCGGATTAATGTCGGCGAATTGTTCTCCGCTACGCGGAAGGAAAGTTTCGCTAAAGCTGCCGTAAATTGAGATATTTTCACGCGGCTTAATGACAAGCCCGAGGCGCGGGGCGATATTTGTATCCCTGCGCGATAAGATATCTTGTTGGCCCGTATTGATAAAGGTTTCGATATTATCAACTGTGATATCAAAACTATCAAAGCGGACCCCCAGCACTAGGTCTAGCCAATCTGTCACTTCTATCTCGTCTTGAATATAGGCAGAAAAGACGTCGATATCGGCCTCGGTATCGTCATTAAGAATGGCTGGATTTGCAAGGCCTGCATTGGGGACCGTAAAATCGCCAAAAGAGACGAGGACAGAGCGGCCATCGTCTATTGTGCCCGCGCCGTCATTGATTGTGAGCGGCGTTCCGGGTGTGACAGTAAAACGGGCATTATCCGTGCCAAAGCCAGGAGGATTGCCCGCGGCTATATCGGCCGCTGTCGTGCTAAAAAAAGCATTAACGCGGTCATTATTATTACTCGATGTGATGAACTCGCCGCCCAAGACAAGCGTGTGGGAAAAACGGCCCGTGTCAAATTCACCCACCAGATTTCCTGATAATGAAAGCCGCGCACGCTGTGTGGTATCGACATAGCCGTCCAGCTCGACTGTATTGTCGAGCGGGTCAAAAGAACTGCTCGGGAAAAGATTAGCGTAAAATTTGTCAAAATCGCCATAGGAGGCGCTGAAATTGCCTTTAATATTATCACTAAAGGCATGTTCTATTGAGGCGCGCAATATATGGGCCTCAAGCGTGGTTGAATTAAGTTCGGGATCTGCAAAGGTCACATCCACTAAATCACTAGCAGGTTGCCCGTCCAGTGAAGGTATGCCTCTGTCGACAAAACGCTCATTATTGACATATTCATATGACAAATTGATATGTGTCTTAGGCGTTAATTTATAGGCCAGTGTCGGGTTGATCCCGAACCGATCCCCATCAAAAAACTCACGGTGATTATTTAGGCTCTCATAATATCCATTGACCCGAAAAGCCCCGCGATCATTAAGGGTTTTATTGATATCAAGGGCTACGTCAAAGGCACCAAATGTATCAAGGCTGGATTTGAAACCGGTAAAATCAGCTCCGATGTCACCTTTTTTCGTGACGCGGTTAATCACACCGCCCGTTCCGCCGCGTCCAAAAAATAGGGCATTTGCTCCGCGCAGCACTTCGACTTGCTCAAGGTTATAAAGCGAGCGGTAATATTGGACATCATCCCGCTGCCCGTCGATAAAGAAATCTGCAGTAGAGCGCACACCGCGAAAGACAACTGCATCCCTGTGCCCTTCGCCTTGGGACTGGGTGAGGCCTGGCGTATATAAAACAATATCACCAATAGAATCAAAACCCTGCTCAATGATCTGATCTGCCGTGGTGATAGACAGGCTTTGGGGGACATCTAAAATTGGTGTGGGGGACTTTAAGGCATTAACCCGGTCCGAATAGAGATATTGCCCGCGCACAATAATTTCATCATTCGTTTGCTCACTGAGTTGCTGCACCGCGCTTTGGGCAAGAGCAGGAGCGGTAAAAGCGGCGCTGATCAAGGCCGTCTGGATAGCGGCGCGCGCTCCACTTAAAAGGAGTTTAGTGAGGGAAGGTTTCATAATGGGTGTGAGGCTTTATATGCGGCGCCCGGATGTGAAAGCCGCCCAATGCCGCGTCTTTATAAGCCTGATGCGGACCAATACTGTTACGCGTGAAATCATCTTATCGCCTAAAAACCTTTTGCCGTTTATTTGAGAATGCGTCTCAATTTCTGCTTCTAACGATAATGAGAATGACTTGCAATAACTTTTTGCAAATAAGTCGCAATTACTTTTACGACTTATGAGTCCGTCATTTTGGGATGATGTAAGAAGGGGTTTTGCGGCGGAATGCTATCTTGGTTTTGACAATTTAAGCACTTCCCCGGCCAGATAAAGCGAGCCGCAAATTAATATACGCGGGGCAGGGCTGTTAGCTGGAGCGTTTGCGGTATGCTGTGTGAGTGCAGCGTCAACGGCCTCAATAATATCATCTGCGATAAATGTGCCCAGGCCGTGGGCACTCGCCTTTTCTGTCAGGGTTTGCACATCAAGACTGGCGTGCCCGCCAATCGGCACACCGATCAGTGTTTGGGCCAGCCCTTTGAAAGCGTTTAAAAACCCGTCAATATCCTTATTGGATAAAATGCCCGTAATTAAAATCAGTGGTCGGGGGGTGCGGGCTTCAAGTCCGGCCATTGTATTGGCCACGGCGCGCGCCGCGTGCGGGTTATGGCCGCCGTCAAGCCATAGTTCTCCACCAGCTTGGGTCACTTTTTCGGCTAGCGGCCCCGCTGTGAGATTTTGCATACGGGCGGGCCAATTCACATTTTGGAGTCCCTTGGCGATGGCTTTTTCAGATATTTGCATCTGTCTGGCAATCGCTATAGCAAGGCCTGCATTCATGATCTGGTGATTACCCAGAAGTGCGGGAGAGGGCAAATCAAGCAAGCTATCAGAATTTTCAAAAACAAGCCGGCCATGTTGGCTATAGGCACGAAAATCCTGATTCCAAAAATATGGCTTGGCCCCGGACTTGGCGGCTTCATTGTCTAATACGGCATTGACCAGCTCTGATTGAGGGCCAATACAAACGGGCGAATGCCGCTTCATAATGCCGGCCTTAGTACGGGCGACGGCTGCAAGGTCTTTGCCCAGAAATTCGGCGTGATCATAATCAATCGGGGTAATACCGGCGCAAGCGGGTATAATGACATTGGTCGCATCATAACGCCCGCCCAGCCCGACTTCGATTAAAGCAATATCTGCCGGGTTTTCCGAGAAGGCTAGAAACATGGCAGCGGTTGTCGCCTCAAAAAATGATAAAGGCGCTTCGCCATTTGCTTGTCTGACACGCGATAAAACGTCAATCAGATAGGCGTCCTCAATTTCGTTTGAACCGACAATAATACGTTCCCGAAAATGGACGAGATGGGGTGAGGTATAGACATGGGCTTTCAGGCCTTGGGCTTCGGAGAAGGCGCGTAAATAGGCAATGGTGGAACCTTTGCCATTTGTGCCCGCAATATGGACAATGGGTGGTAATCTGTCTTGAGGATTGCCAAGCTTGGCTAAGACGCGCTCTATACGTTCAAGGCCCAGATCAATTTTTTTGGGATGAAGAAGGCGCAGCTCTTCAAGGGCCTGCTCGAGTTTTTCTGTTAAGCGCTCTGTCACTAATTAAGTATTGGCGGGCGCCGCAACGGGCTGTGCTGGCGGGATATCAGATTGCATAATCACTGAGATGATCTGGGCGAGGGTCCGGCGCATATCCTTGCGATGCACGACCTGATCTACCATGCCTTTATCTCTGAGATATTCAGCACGCTGAAACCCGTCGGGCAGTTTCTCTCTGATTGTATCTTCAATGACACGCGGGCCGGCAAAACAGATAAGCGCACCGGGTTCCGCCAGATGTATATCCCCCAGCATAGCATAGCTGGCTGTTACCCCGCCTGTTGTCGGATCGCATAACACCACAATATAGGGCAGGCCTGCCTCGCGTAATCTTTGCACAGCAATTGTCGTGCGCGGCATTTGCATAAGCGAAAGAGCCCCTTCCTGCATGCGCGCACCGCCCGCTGCGGTAAAGGCGATTAAAGGTAGTTTATTGGCAACGGCATGTTCCGCAGCTTGGATAAAGCCTTCGCCAGCGGCCATGCCCAGTGAGCCGCCCATAAAAGCAAAATTTTGTACAAGCACGACAGCTTTTTGTCCGTGTATGTTGCCCACACCAATCGACATGGCGTCTTTATCACCTGTTTTACTGCGCGCAGATTTCAGTCGGTCCGTATATTTCTTATCATCTTTAAACTTGAGTGGATCTTTGGCGACTTCGGGGATTTCAACTTTTTCAAACACGCCCTCATCAAAAGTGTATCCCAAACGCAGATCTGGCCCGATACGCATATGTTGGCCTGCGGGTGTGACATGTAGGAGGCCACTCAGATCCGCACTAAAAACCATCTCACCGGATTTAGGGCACTTAATCCAGAGATTATCTGGCGTGTCCTTTTTCGTGAAAATATTTTTGACACCCGGCGGTGTTAATTTGGTCAACCAATTCATGGAAGCTATCTGCCCGATTTTACGAGGGCGGGCAATTATATTTTTCGGTTGAAAACACATAAAGGCGTTTTAAGCTCACAAGATGCAAACCGAATATGACTATATTATTATCGGGGCAGGCTCGGCAGGCTGTATTCTGGCCAACCGTCTTAGTCAGGACGGTCGTTTTGAGGTCGCGCTGATTGAGGCGGGGGGTAGTGATAAATCCGTCTTTGTTAAAATGCCCTCAGCCTTGTCTATTCCTATGCATAAGAAACGCTTTAACTGGGGCTATGAAAGCGTGAAAGAACCCTATCTGGACGGGCGGGTTATTCCGACCTATCGCGGTAAGGGTCTGGGGGGGTCGTCTTCTATAAACGGGATGGTTTTTGTGCGCGGTCACCCAAAAGATTTTGACGAATGGGAAGGCTTGGGCGCACGGGGCTGGAACTACCAGAACTGCTTGCCTTATTTTAAAAAACTTGAAAACTGGCAGGGAGGAAATTCGCAACATCGTGGCGGATTGGGGCCAGTTAAAATCACGACAGGTAATAATATGGCGCTTAACCCGCTCTATCAGGCCTTTATTGAGGCCGGGGTCGAGGCGGGCTATCCCAGATGTGCGGATTATAATGGCCAAAGTCAGGAAGGCTTTGGTCAAATGCAAATGAATGTCGACGGGGGTGTGCGGGCCTCAACGGCGCGGGCCTATCTGGACCCTATCCGTAAGCGCAAAAATCTGAGTGTGTTGAAAAACACGCTGACACATAAACTCCTCTTACAAGAAGGTCGGGCTGTGGGTGTGTTATTAAGTCGAAATGGGCGCGACGGGTCGGCGCGCGAGAGGTTTGTGCTCACAGCGCGGCGCGAGATTATTCTCTCGGCGGGCTCAATTGGTTCGCCGCAAATTTTGCAGCTCTCAGGTATTGGCCCGAAATCAGTGCTCGAAAAGGCGGGTATTAAACCAGAACATATTCGCGAGGGTGTGGGTGAAAATCTGACAGACCATTTGGAGGTTTTCTTTCAATATCAGTGTTTGCAGCCTGTCACATTAAACTCAAAGCTAGGCCTTATGAGCAAGGCTATGATCGGGGCAAGATGGTTGCTGTTTCGGGACGGGTTAGGGGCGACAAACCATTTTGAGAGTTGCGGCTTTATTCGTTCTTCTGAAAAAAGAGCATGGCCGGACATCCAGTTTCATTTCTTGCCGGGTGCGATAAGCTATGACGGCAATACAGCCTTTCGCGGACATGGCTATCAGGTGCATGTCGGGCCTAATAAACCCGCCAGTCGCGGACATGTGCGTATTAAGGACGGGGATGTCGGCACGGCCCCGCAAATACAGTTTAATTATCTCAAAGAGGCATCCGATATAGAAGACTGGCGCTCTACAATCAGGTTGACACGTAAGATTATGCAAGGGGAGGCTTTAAGCGCCTATAGGGGCGATGAAATTCAACCCGGCCGAGACGTTATAAGCGACGGGCAAATAGATAATTGGGTGCGCGAAAATGTGGAAAGCGCCTATCATCCAAGTTGTTCAAATCGTATGGGCTCCAAAGGTGACCCGCTTGCTGTGGTGGATGAAGAGTGCAGTCTGATTGGTCTGGACGGATTGCGTGTGGTGGATAGTTCGATTTTCCCGTCTATTCCAAACGGCAATCTCAATGCCCCGACCATGATGGTGGCCGAGCGTGCCGCTGATATTATCTTGGGAAATATAACGAGTTGAGCAGCAGTGTTGTTTTCAGGGCCTGCTACGAAAAAACCGTAAAAATTTGCGCATAATTTTTTTGATAAAATGATAGGGACTACTCGCAAGACGGGCTGCGCGGCGCAGCTTACGCCAGCGCTTCCTGGCCAGAGGTTCATATTCTGGTGTTAGCAGTTTGAAAAACTTTTCCGTCACGGCCTGCCATGAATAGGCTTGGGCGTGGCGTACGGCGTTGGTAGGCTCAATATCTAAAGCTTCTAAGCAGGCTTTGCGTAAATCCTCATCAACAATGCCGGCCTTGGAGCCAGGAATAATATCAATCGGGCCAGTGACAGGATAAGCGGCCACGGGTGTGCCAGTGGCCATGGCCTCAATGATAACAAGACCGAAAGTATCCGTTTTCGAGGGAAAGACAAAGACGTCTGCATCAGCGAAATGCCGTGCAAGCTCTTCGCCGAATTTAGAGCCTAAAAATTTAACGCTGGGGTATTTTTTCTCAAGGGCTGCGCGTTGCGGTCCATCACCGATGATAATTTTTGTTCCGGGAAGTTCGAGATTTAAAAAGGCTTCGATATTTTTTTCAACGGCCACACGGCCGATATTAATGAATATGGGGCGCGGGAAATCCTTATAAACGTCTTCGAGTTCGGGCGTATTTGAATGCCGCTTATCTGGATTAAATAGTTTTGTGTCGACGCCGCGTGCCCACTGGGCCAAATTTTTAAAGCCGCGGGCTTCAAGAAATGTCACCATTGAAGGCGTGGTCACCATGACCCGCCCCCCACTATTATGAAAGTCGCGGACATATTTATAGGGCCAGCTGAGCGGGATAAAAGGAAAGCGGGCTTTGATATATTCCGGAAATTTGGTGTGATAGCTTGTCGTAAAGGGCATGCCCCATTTTAAACATAGGCTACGCGCGGCCAGACCGAGCGGGCCTTCGGTTGCGATATGTATGGCTTCGGGGCCGAAGCCGACAATGCGGCGCCCGACATCTTTTTTGGCAAAAGGGGCTAGGCGAATATCAGGATAGGTCGGTAATGGCAGGGTCCAGTAATCATCAGAAGGCGAGATGACCTCAACCTCATGTCCGGCCTTGCGTAAATTCGATACGGTTTTAGTCAATGTGCGTACAACCCCGTTCATTTGAGGTTCCCACGCATCAGTCACGAGGAGGATTTTCATGATATACGACCCATTTTGACCCTCTACGCCTGTTAAGCCAAAAAAGAAACGGATTTTTGCTTGGCAGATAATCCCATTATATTCACCCTAAAATTAGACCCTTTATAAAGCAAAGCCTACGCAATTATAGACAAGCGCGTAAAAGAAAGCTGTCAGGGCGAAAATTCAGAAGCTAAAATAGAATCAGATAGGCACGCGCCCTTAAAACGGCGACCATGCCGCATGCTGCCCGGCATTTTTAGCCCGATGGCTAAGAGAGAAACAGCGGTTGTTTCGGAGCCGTCATAAAAAATTCACACAAAAAATCCAATTTTAACCACGTATTAATAAAAAATTTCCTTTTTTAAGACACAAGGTATTGACGAAAGGGAACAAATCAACACTATATATGGTGTAGAGAGTAAGGGTCCGGGGCCGTTGCTTTCCTTTTCATTAAGGACCGTGAAGCAGTTTTTGACTGAATCACAAATTTGTGGCCGATTGATCTAGATCGGACGCTGAAACCGTCGCCGAAAAGATCTTAAGGGGATTTAAGGGAATAGGATAAGGATAAGAATGTCAAACCATACTGAAAACGCCGAATTTACACTATTGGATGAACAAGAGATCGATACAGCTCTCTTAAGCGAAATTGATTTGCCAAAACCGCTGCAAAGTAAATCAAAACCGGTTTCCAAAAAGGTGTCTAAGGTTGGACATATAAAGATCGATCGTTCGCGAGACGATTTGCTAACGGATTTCGGAAAAACGACACTCATTGATCGTTATCTTTTACCGGGCGAGAGTTTTCAGGACATGTTCGTCCGTGTCTGCCGTGCTTATGCGGATGATACGGCGCATGCTCAGCGTCTTTATGATTATATGTCACAGCTTTGGTTCATGCCCGCAACGCCCGTGCTGTCAAATGGCGGTGCTACGCGCGGTCTGCCTATTTCATGTTTTCTCAATGCGGTCGATGACAGTCTGGATTCTATTGTTCACACATGGACAGAAAATGTCTGGTTGGCGTCTAATGGCGGCGGTATCGGAACCTATTGGGGCAAAGTCCGCTCCATAGGCGAAAAGATCGGCAAAGCCGGAGAAACTTCTGGCATTATTCCTTTCATCCGCGTGATGGATAGTTTGACCCTTGCCATTTCTCAGGGCTCACTGCGCAGAGGCTCAGCCGCTGTTTATCTCGATATACATCATCCGGAAATTGATGAGTTTTTAGAAATTCGCAAACCTTCAGGTGACTTTAACCGTAAGTCTTTGAATTTACATCACGGCTTGAATATTACGGATGAATTTATGCATGCCGTACGTGATGGTAAGAAGTTTAACTTACGCAGCCCGCATACCAATAAGGTTGTTAAGTCTGTGAATGCCAGAAAGCTATGGCAAAAAATCCTTGAAATGCGTTTGCAAACTGGTGAGCCTTATATGGTCTTTTCCGATACGGTGAACAATTCTCTGGCCAAGCATCAGCGCGATGCCGGTTTGCGGGTTCAGCAATCTAATCTATGTGCTGAAATCATGCTGGCAACAGGTAAGGATAAATATGACAAGCAACGCACAGCCGTTTGCTGCCTGTCTTCTGTCAATGCCGAAAAATGGGAAGAGTGGAGAACGCAGGAGAACTTTATCGAGGATATTATGCGTTTCCTTGATAATGTTTTACAGGATTTTATTGATAGTGCGCCTGAGGAAATGTCAGATGCGAAATATTCTGCCGCGCGCGAACGCTCTGTCGGATTGGGACTAATGGGTTTCCATTCTCTCTTGCAAAGCAAAAATATAGCATTTGAAAGCCCAATGGCAAAAGTTTGGAATAATCAGATATTCTCGCATATGCGCAAAGGAGCCGATGCGGCATCTGTGAAATTAGCCGAGGAGCGCGGGGCTTGTCCTGATGCTGAGGATGCAGGTGTGATGGAGCGCTTTTCGCATAAGATGGCCGTTGCACCAACAGCGTCTATATCCATTATTTGCGGTGGAGCTTCCGCCGGCATTGAGCCCATTCCAGCCAATGTTTACACCCACAAAACTCTTTCGGGTAGTTTCTCTGTTCGGAATAAATTCCTTGAAAATCTGCTTGAGGAAAAAGGGTTAAATACGGAAGAAGTCTGGGCTACAATTTTGGAAAATGAAGGGTCTGTTCAACATATGACCGAATTAAGCGACGATGAAAAAGCCGTTTTCCGAACAGCATTTGAAATTGATCAGCGTTGGGTGATTGAGCACGCAGCCGACCGCGCGCCGAAAATCTGTCAGGCGCAATCGCTCAATATTTTCATACCCGGTGATGTTGAAAAATGGGACCTGCATATGCTCCACTGGAAGGCGTGGGAAAAAGGGATTAAATCTCTTTATTATTGCCGGTCCAAATCAGTGCAACGGGCTGCTTTTGCCGGAGCTATTGATAAAGAAGATGCTACTCTTTCTGAAATGGAGAAGAGTATGAAAGCGGCAGCAAAGACCGATTTTGAAGAGTGTATTGCCTGTCAGTAATGGGAAGTTTCTAATTTGGTGAACTTCACTTTATTTGATGCGTTAAAATTATAAAAGGCCCGCCTCACAATGAGGCGGGTCTTTTGACTTTGAAGTGCCAAACGCCGAGGTTAAGGCGTTATAAGCTTATATTTTTTATGCAATTTCAAACACATCAGCGACGGCGACAAATACGTCATTTGATATATCTTCAAGCTCAAGCAAGCCCGTATCAACTACGTCGTCATTTTGCGTATCCGTAATGACAGGAGCATCGTCTTCGGCAGAGGTAAAGACAGAGACTGTCGTTGAAACTGCTGGCGCAAGCGGTGCTGGAATTGCGAGGACAAAGCCGGCATTATCAACCAGACTTTCAATATTACTTAGCGTATCCGTACCGTCCAGTGCAGACATAACCGTTAAGGTGCCGTCGCCATTATTGGTGACAGTTATATTGGCCGCAACATCTGCAAAAATAGCCGTATCATTACCCGCGCCGCCCTCAAGCGTGTCATTGCCTGCGCCGCCTGTGAGTGTGTCATCACCAGCTCCGCCGTCCAGCACATTGGCACCTGCGTCACCCGTGAGAGTGTCATTGCCGTTAAACCCGGTCAGGTTTTCAAAATTTGTGAAGGTCTCGCTAATGACAGCGCCGCTTGGAGCTGTGTAAACGGCCGTGCCTGCGGCCAAATCCGCCACAACATCAACGCCGATACCTT
>CAZNCJ010000004.1:67929-70266 GCA_964571595.1 uncultured Caulobacterales bacterium
CAGTCGCTGTAACACCAGCACCAATTCCGGCAAAGGAATTGGTATCTACACCCGCACCGCCGTCAATAATGTCAGTACCGCCGCCGCCAATAAGAACGTCGTCACCCGCGCCGCCAGTCAGAGTGTCATTGCCGCCTTCACCGGTGAGTGTATCATTACCTGCATTGCCATTGAGCACATTTGCGCCAGAATTGCCCGAAAGCGTATCATTACCCGCATTTGAACCCGTTAGGTTTTCAATAGAGATAAGTGTATCCCCACCTGTGGCTGTGGCATTCCCGCTATCATCAAGATCAACAGTAACATCTGCAGGCACAGCCGTGAATATTGCCGTATCTGATCCCTCACCACCGTCAATAGTATCGGCCCCGCCAAAGCTATGAAAGGCGTCATCACCTGCGCCGCCTTCAAGGACGTTAATTTCATTATTGCCAAAAATAACATCGTCAAAATCTGTTCCTATGATATTTTCAATATCAATAAGGTCTTGGGTGGGCGCGCCGCCAGCAGGGGCCGGGGCATCAAGTATCGCACCGTCTTGTGATTCTGGCCCCGGATTTGGTGTATTTAAATCAAGGTCAATATTCACGCCTTCACCTAATCCAGAAAAATCAACAGTATCAATACCTTCGCCGCCATCAATCGCGAATGTTGTGTCTGAAACAAACACATCATCACCATCAGTACCTGCGCCAGGATCTGCTGGGGGATCTGCGGGAGGATCAGCAGGCGGATCGTCAACCACAATTGCCACGACATCGTCATCATCGTCATCACCACCAGACACGGCAATACCTATACCAATAGCGGCGGCAATAGCTGCGCCGGCACTCAGTAATGTTGAGGTTACACCACCAACTCCAGCTGACGCGCTAGATGCGGCCCAAGCTGAAATATCATCTGCAAAATTTGCGGGGACGAGGAATTGGCCATTTTGTGACGTGAAATTAGCGGCCGGCAAGCTATATGTTTGGCCGCTATCAGTTGTGATCAGTATCAGTTGTGATCAGTAAACTTCCATCTGGTTGCACCTGAGCCGAGGCGATACCCTGCAAAGAAGAGACATCCACCAGGTTAGAGCTTTGCGCCGCAGCCTCTTGTGATAATAAAAGCGTACCTGCCAAAGCGGCAAGTGTGCTTTGCGCGGCGAGCTTGCTGGACTTGTTTTTGAGTTTTTTTCTAATTGTTTTTGACATTACTCTCTCCATATTAGGTTGTTTTGCTGAATATTAAATTCTGTGCATCGCTAACATTCAGAAAACGGAAAGTGACCTCACGTCTCTTCCCAATTTGGTGAACAGAATGTTATTTGTAGATAAAAGCGGTTTGTGTGATCAGGCTAATAGGAGATTAAAAATCTAAAATTATGACGAAATTTCGTTGAAGAGAAGGTCGAAAAACAATTCAGACCGGCGAAATGTTTATTTTATTAAAGCGTTTCACAGTGGCATAGGGGACTATGGTCTGGTTGAGATGGTTTGTTGTATAAATGTCACGTACAGGTCGTAAAACGGAAAATGTCTATCATTTAGTAGGTTTCTCAATGTTAAAGGTTTATTAATGAGTCATTTAGGATTTATTAGTATAATGAATAGGATGTGTGTTTAATTTTTTGTACTCTGCCTTAGGATAGAGTGAATAAAAATCAAATACGAATGAGAGTCGTTTAAGGTAAATGAAACAGAGCATAACGCATAAGATTGTTACGCTCCCGCAAAAACGGAGCCTGACTGCCCGTGCAAAGGCAGGCCTGAAGGCATGTGCCTTACTTGGACTTGGCTCTATTTGTTTTTCTATACCCGTCACGGCTCAAACCGCGCCATCTACTTTAGAGAGATCACCTTTGAGCGTAGTTGTGGGGCAAACGGATAGTTTTGACGGCTTAAACCTGAATCTTGAACAAAATGATGGATTAAATTTTGTAGGGTTGAGTCCGACATTACGGCGGGCGGTTACCGAGCTTCCAACCGATACGACCCGTCTCTTTAATCTCGATGAGAGCGATATAGGCTGTTTTGAAGCGGATTCTATTTGTTTAACTGAAGGTCGGGATATTAACCGCCTGGATCTGGCTTATTCAAAGCCGAATTTTTTAAGTTTGAACGATAAGGGCTTGGGCCTAGAGCTTACCCCCAGTGCATCGGTTCATTTAAATGATGATAGTCAAAGTGCGGTTGTGGGCGCTTTATTACGTATTGGCGACGGGCTTGACGAAAGCACGCGCTTAAACAAAAATACATGGTATTTCTTTGCTGGTGCTGATGCTGAGGCGGTTAATTTCCGCCCGAACGGGACGTCACAGCTCACACGCGGTAACTTTAATCTCCAAGACCGTGT
>CAZNCJ010000004.1:70366-75585 GCA_964571595.1 uncultured Caulobacterales bacterium
CATCTATATATAGTCATATATGTAGAGACTACGCCTTTAAACATCGGGGGATTGAACATGGGAAAACTTGACTTTCTAGAAGAGCCAAAATCGGGGCTTTTACGCCCATCGCATAGTTATAAGCCCTTTCGTTATCCTTGGGCCTATGATTACTGGCAGAAACAGCAACAAGTTCACTGGATGCCAGAAGAAGTGCCGCTCGGAGAAGATTGTAAAGACTGGGCGACGAAACTAAATGATTATGAGCGTAATTTGCTTACGCAAATCTTCCGGTTTTTCACACAATCCGATGTCGAGGTTGGCGGCAATTATATGGAAAACTATATGCCGCTTTTCAAGCCTGTCGAAGTCAGAATGATGCTGGCGGCATTTTCGAATATGGAAACAATCCATATTGCGGCATATGCCCTATTGCTTGAGACAATTGGCATGCCTGATAGTGAGTTTTCTGCCTTTATGGAATATGAAGAAATGGCGGCCAAGCATGATTATCTGGGGCAGTTCGGTGTCGACACAGATGCTGATATTTTAACCTCAATGGCTGTCTTTGGAGGCTTTACGGAGGGCTTGCAGCTCTTTGCCAGTTTCGCCATGTTGATGAATTTTCCACGCTTGAATAAAATGAAGGGTATGGGCCAAATCGTGTCATGGTCTGTGCGGGATGAAAGCCTGCATTGTGAAGGGATGATAAAATTGTTCCATACATTTGCCAAGGAAACTGGCGCGCTGACCCCGACTGTGGGTGATAATATAATTGATTGTTGTAAAACCGTAGTTGGTTTGGAGGACAAATTTATTGATTTGGCTTTTAAAATGGGCCCGGTTGAGGGCATGACCCCGGATGATATTAAGCGCTATATTCGCTATATTGCGGACTGGCGTCTAAAGCAATTGGGCTTACCGACTATATACGGAATAGAACATCACCCCTTACCGTGGCTGACTGAAATGCTTAACGGTGTTGAGCACGCAAATTTCTTTGAAGCCCGCGCCACGGAATATTCCAAGGGCGCCACCAAAGGCGATTGGCACGGGGCCGACGGTGTTTGGAAAGAATTTGAAAATATTCAAAAACAAAAAACTCTCGAAAAAACAGAAGGTTAACGGATTAAAAGCCAAGGGGCTAAATGCCCCTTGAGATAATCTTTAATTTTGCTTTAGACTGCGTATATGGAACGTCTCTATAAATTTGATAACATTGTAAATTTTAGAGATTTTGGCGGTTATGCGACCTATGATGGCCGTCAGCTAAAGCCGGCGAAATTATTTCGGTCTGCGAATTTCCACCGATCAAACCTGACGGACCTTTCGCGTTTAGCCCGGCTAGATATTCGTTTATTAGTCGATTTAAGATATGCGCCAGAGCGCGCCAAACAACCTAATAAATGGCCTGAGGAAAGTCAGACCAGAGTACTCCCTTTTGAGGATATTGGTGGATTGCGCGATCCTGATATTGCCCCGCATGAGGCTTTTACAAAAAATGATTTACGTGAGGCAGAAGATGCCCGTAATTATATGATAAAATCCTATACGGCGCGCCCCAGTGATCCGGGCTTTGTGTCGATATTTTCCCAAACCCTCAAACATATGGCAGAGACGGGCGATAATATCGTCATACATTGCGCGGCTGGTAAAGATAGAACTGGGACGCTCGCAGCGATCATACACTCGGCTTTAGGTGTCGATAGTGAAACGATTATGCAAGATTATATGCTCACAATGAAGGCTGTGGATATTGAGAGTTTTCTTAAGCCCGCAGCACAAATGATGGCGCAGCGCTATAATCGAGACTATAGCCTTGAGTCCCTGCGCCCCATGTTTGGTGTGGAGCCTTCATATCTAGAAAGCTCACTCGGCGCTATAGGGGATATGCAGGCCTATATTCGTGATGAATTAGAGATTTCCGAAGCAGAACTTCGTGCATTGCGCGCGCAGTATTTAAGCGCTTAGCAGGTTACGATAAGTGAAGAACTGACGTTGCAGTTTTTAAACTGACTACCTGCATCATCTGGAAGACCATTACCAAAGGGTACAAAGTTAGGATTTCGTGGAATAGTCATAATGGCATCCTCAAGCGTGATATTATCAAGGGTCCATTCCAAATGGTTACTATCTGTGTTACTGCCAAATGTTCTAAAATCATATTCAATGCGCGCGACAACTAGACCCGAAGTTTCGTTAATCAAACTTTGGTCCACACCCGCAATATCAAATTCACTGCCAAAATCCGGTCCAATACTGGCAAATCCAATTTTTTCCGCAACGGTTGGGACTGTAGCCGTACCTGTACCGGCTTGTGCGCGGTAGCTATTAAGTTCAATTCTGACTCTACCACTGTTTATTTCTGCCTGCGAGACGCCCAATATGGAAACCGCGGCTGTCAATATATTGCCGGCATCCACCCTATCAATCGATGAAAAACGAGTCGAGAGATCAGAGGTTACTCCAGCTGCGTGTGAAACATTACGATTGGCAGAAATGGTAATAGACATGACGGTAATACCAAAATATATGCCGAACATGACTGGCGCTATAAGAGCGAACTCAATCGCTGCTACGCCTTGATCGTCAGAGCGTAAAGCTTTGAATTTCTGGCCCAGCCTATTCATAGACTGGCAAACGGAATTGCGTAATTTTGTTTTAAGTCTTGTCATCACGCCCTCTTAAGAACAGACATTATTGAAAGGTTCATTTCTAAAGGCCGTCGTGGCCTCAATCAGGCGAATATTGCCTGCCCGGTTTGCAAGCAATGTCAGATTACCTGGTAGGGCAAGCCGGTGGAAAAAGCGGGCTCTGGCGATAACGACGTCATTGCCGCCTGAACTTTGATAGGTACTGGCCGGAATAGTTGGCGCGGCATCCAAATCACTTGGATCCTCTGGGGGTAGGGGAGGTAAAACATTTGTCTGAAATGTACCGTCACTAGAGCGCACAAGATCAACCGTGAGTTGAGCCTGGCAATTCCCGATAGTAACCATGTTTTCACAAACTAAATCTCTAAATGTGTCCGCACTATCCCCGCAAGCTTCCTGAAAACTACCAAGACGGACATTACGACCCGCTTCACTTAAGGCATGAGATATGGATGAAGAGATGAAGAAAACGACAGCGGTTTCAACAATCGCAAATAAAAGAGCAGAAAAGGGTAGGGCGAGTAGTGCGAATTCTATCGCCGTGCTGCCTTCTTTATTGCGTAAATATTTACGTAAGTGTCCGAATTTCGTTAGTTTTTTATGCGTCACGACTATCCCGTCCTGTCTTAAACAAGCCCGTCAGCTGGCCTAGTGTGACAATATAGGGTGGAAATATTTAATATCTGACGAAAAAAGACCGTTAATAAATGATTAAGATATATCTCAATCTGGTCATGCTTGGCATGATAATGAATGCGGGTGACTAGAAATCGTCAAGCGTGTTTGTTGAGCCTCCGACAAATCCTGAGCCTGACCCAGATGATAGCGGTGTTTGTGTGGCTATCTGATTATTGATTGTGTCGGCTTCGCCTGAATTATTTGCTATGAAATCTGGTGTATCGCCCAAAATGGGTGCGGGGATACAATAGGGGCTACAATTATATGTGGAACGGTCAGCATTACTGCCCCGGTAAACCCTGACCCCATTTGCAGGGGGCGTGTTGGTTACGACTACATTGGCATCCATAATTACGCTTCCTGCGGCATCAAGGACTAGAATATTCGTTTCGCCAAAATTGCGTCCAATAACAAACAGTGTTCTATCAGAATGAACAGAAACATCCGCAACGGATGGATTGCCTATGACGACCGCATTGGCGGATTGGTTTAGGCGGACAAGCTCCGTCTTGTTAAGCTCAACGCTATAAGACTGAGCGCTCGCATTTGTGGCGCTCACACCGAGTGTGCTTACAGTCAAAAATGTATAGATAGCTAGTTTTGCGGCTCTGTCTAACATTGTCATTCCTTCGTAATTTCACCAAAATTTACGAGAATGTGGTGAACGAACCGTTTACAAAACCGGGATGTTTTGCTGGTTTTTTGACAAATTTGTGCGATTTAAACCTATTTTCCATACATTATATATAAATAGGGCATCATATATAAATAGGGCGGCAAATGACATATATTGGTGTTTTGTAAGTTTTTACGACTTTAAGGCTATGAAAATTTTTATCTAAAATTTACCATGTCGCTTAAACGCTTAGTAACGGGACTAGGATAAAACAAATGCATCAGGGAGGTTCCCTGTCGGGGAATTTTCCTCCTTTTTGACGCATATACGTGGGAGAATGTTATGCAAAATTTAATGTCTCGTTTTATTAAAGACGAATCTGGTGCAACAGCCATCGAATATGGTTTGATTGCTGCTCTTATCGGTGTTGCTATCGTTGTTGGTGGCCGTGCTCTAGGTACTGCTCTTAACGATAAGTTCCAAGATGTTGCAGACGGTATCAATGGTACTGCTCTTAACACTGACGATGCTGCTTTCGGCGAGTAAGCCGCATTACAAAGTTTTGAAAACGGCTCCTCTGGGGCCGTTTTTTTTTGCCATTTTTTTAAACTGAATATTATTTGGCAAGTCTACCCAAGTTATTTTTTTCCCAATATATGACAATGAAACGTCCCATTAACCCTATCCGTTTATTTAGAGCTATTCGGAATGGTCCTGCTGGGAGATTATAATGTTACTGCCTTTTATAATATTAAGCGTTTTTGCTGCCACGATGATGGCAACTGTTTATAAAGACGCAACATCCATGACGATTCCGAATACGATTAGTCTCGTATTGATCGCCGCATTTTTCATTATTTTCCCTTTTGTTTGGCAAGGTTGGGCAAATTTTGGAGAGCATCTCGCGGCAGGCGGTCTGATGCTCGTTATTGGTTTCGCCATGTTTGCTTTTAATGGATTAGGCGGCGGTGATGCCAAGCTAATGGCCGCGATTTCATTGTGGTGGACATGGCCTGATCTCTTGGTGTTTGTCATGTATACTACACTTGCAGGGGGCGCTGTTGCGATCTTTATCCTCATCGGGCGTCAATTTGTGCCCGCTCGCCTCATAACATCGCCTTGGGTCTATAATATGATCAAAGATAATACGAAAATGCCTTACGGCCTGGCCTTAGCCGCAGGGGCATTGGGAACTTTGCCCCAAAGTGATATTTTTAAAATCGCGGCGAGTTCTTTTTAAAAATTAACACTTTCTTTGTTTCCGATAGGTAAAAATTAACCATGCTTTGTCG
>CAZNCJ010000005.1:0-74995 GCA_964571595.1 uncultured Caulobacterales bacterium
GGATAATGGGCTAGAAGCTCTAGTGCGCGGGCAGGGTGGTGGGCCTTCAGGCGTCTTTGCTTGGCTTGAAGGCGCGCGCGGGATTTTTCTATGGCGATCGTCATATGGCTTATAATGACGCAAATTAGATGAAATCAAAAGCGCTCAATCGTTGAAATAACGGATAGAGGCATTAAAGCCCACATAAAGCGTGGCCCATAAAATGATAAGCGGGATGAGAGTTGTTATCTGTTCCATACTAATCCTTCTAATCTTTCGTGTATTTTAAACTGACGAATCGTCTTGAGTTCTCAGGCTATGAACGGGGATTTAACAAGAGGTTATCGCTGCGCCTTAATAGCCTTCCTTTTCGGGTAAGAAAATTTCGCGTTTACCACCGGCTCCAGACGGGCCAATCATGCCCTCATCTTCCATACGTTCAATCAGATTTGCCGCCCGGTTATAACCAATGGAAAGCTTGCGCTGGATATAACTTGTCGAGGCTTTGCGGTCTCGCGCGACAATAGCCACGGCTTGGTCAAATAGGGTATTGCCTTCTGAACCCCCACCCGCAAGTGTCGGGTCTTGCGGACCTTCTTCGTGATCTGTGGTAATATCTTCCAAATAAGACGGGGAGCCTTGAGCTTTGACAAAGGCGGCGATCTTTTCGACTTCCGCATCAGAGACAAAGGGGCCATGCAGACGTCGCGGACGGCCTGTGCCCATAAATAACATATCCCCATTACCGAGTAATTGCTCCGCGCCGTTTTCATTAATAATCGTCCGGCTATCAATGGATGAGCCGACGCGGAAAGAAATACGGGTCGGGAAATTGGCTTTGATCGTGCCCGTGATGACATCCGTTGAAGGGCGTTGTGTCGCCATGATCATATGGATACCGGCGGCCCGCGCCATTTGCGCCAAGCGCTGCACAGAGCTTTCAATCTCTTTACGCGCGACCATCATAAGGTCTGCCATTTCGTCAATTATGACGACAATAAAGGGCATGGGCTCGTAATTTAACTCTTCGGTTTCAAAGATCGGTTCGCCGCTTTCCTTGTCATAACCCGTCATCGTGGTCTTGGTCATAACTTCGCCGCGGGCTTTATATTCGGCTAGTTTCTCATTATAGCCCGCCATATTCCGCACGCCCATTTTCGACATTTTGCGGTAACGGTCTTCCATTTCACGCACTGTCCATTTTAGCGCGACAACGGCCTTTTTAGGCTCGGTCACCACAGGGGCTAAAAGATGCGGGGCATCATCATAAATTGAAAGCTCCAGCATTTTCGGATCGATCATGATGAATTTGCACTGCTCGGGCGTCAGCTTATACATCAGGCTTAAAATCATGGCATTTACCGCGACTGACTTACCCGAGCCTGTTGTACCGGCGACAAGCAGATGTGGCATTTTCGAGAGATCGGCGATAAAGGGAGCCCCGCCAATATCTTCGCCCATTATCAAAGGCAGGCCAGCTTCAGTTTCTTGGAAATCACGCGAGGCGATCATATCTCGGAGCCAAACAGTTTCGCGGCGTCTATTGGGAAGTTCAACACCCATCGCATTGCGACCCGGGACAACGGCAATCCGCGCGGATTGTGCGCTCATATTACGGGCAATATCATTTGCCAGTCCGATAATGCGTTTTGATTTTACACCTGGCGCGGGCTCAAATTCAAACAGGGTGACAACAGGGCCGGGCCTGACCGCGCCCATCTCGCCTTCAATACCATATTCCGCCATGACGCGGTGCAGATTTTCAGACGCGCGACGCAGAGCGCCTTCATCCGTAATAGCGGAACGCGGCGGCGGGTTCTTTAACAAATCAAGGGTTGGGAGTACAAAATCACTGCCTTCAGGGAACTGGAATTGGGCTTTGGGTTTGGCCCGTGTTTTTCTTTTGGGCTTTGTGGCTGGTTTTGCGGTTTTCTTGACGCTTGGCTCAATCGGGGCATAGCGGGCTTCTTCAATGTCCTGCTTGGCCTTTGAAGCGCGGACAAGTTTATCGATTTTCTCGGAATGTTTTAGGTCACCCTCAATGTCAGGCGCGTCGTAATATCCCGTCTGGGCGGCGGCTTTTTTGCGGTGTAAAAAAGCGGGGAGGCGAAAAGCGGAAGTGAAACGGTTTTGCCCGAATATTTTTTGGAACAGACGGCTTAGCCCAGAGGCCAGCTTATCTATCCAGACACGGATTGTCGCCCAGACCAGTCCTGCTGCGTCCCAAACATCAAGTAAGTCACGCCCGACAATGCCGATATATCGACCCAGACAAAAGGCGCAGATGAAAAAGGTAAAAACAGCGACGATGAAACCGGATATGGGGAGGTTGAAATAATCCAGCGTGCCTTTGAAGTTCAGGTAAATACCGTCCCCGATCCAGCCGCCAATCCCGCTGGCCATTGGCCAGCTTTGCGGAATAGGGAAAGCTGATAAAGTCGCGGTTCCAAAAATCAGGGCACCGAAAAAAATGGCGAGTTTGCGCCATGTTTCCAAACGATTAGCTCTTGGGCGTGGCCTTAAAATTGCGCGCAAACCTGTCAGTAAGATCAAGCCGCCTAAAATATAACCACCCCAACCAATCGTCTGCATGATTATATTGGAAAAATTCGCGCCAAAGCGCCCAAATTTATTCTGGGTTTCACCAATCCCGGCCGTATCAAAAGTATGATCAAAGGGATTATAGCTGAGCAAGCAAATCAGGATAAATAGGCCCAGAGCACACAGGGTAAGAGCTCCCAAGGCGCGCTTTAGTGCACCCCCTGGTGAAAGATTTAGATCGTCCATCATTTCATGGACAAGTTGTGGATCATAATCCGCCGCAGCACTTGGTGGCATAGTCGTTCCCTAATCATCCCTCAAAGCTAGCTAATTCTCGCGAGGGCTTTTGTTAAGGAAATCTAAATCGCTTGGGTAAACAGGGCGTAAACATAAAGTAAATTTTAAAGGATGAATTCGCCTTAAATCCCTATCTGGACGCCAGCCTAAATCCCGTCTATGACGCGCTTATGACAAAACAGATTATTGAAGTTGGAATTTTAGGCGCAACAGGGCGTATGGGGCTGGCAGTCTTAAAAGCTTTACAGGCTGAGCCGCGCATGAAACTTGCCGCTGCGATAAGCGAGGCCAGTGATCCGCATATGGGTCAAGATATAGCCCGTTTGGCGGATTTGCGCGATATTGGCGTCAAGGTTAGCTCTGATTTACCTGCCGCGCTGGATATGTGCGATGTTCTCATAGATTTTTCAGCACCAAAACCCGCCATTGATGCGGCCTTGGCTATGCATGAGCGCCGTTGTCATAGTTTGGTGACGGGCACGACGGGATATACCGAGGTCGAGGAAAAGGCGCTCATGTCAGCGACCCATGATATTACGCTGTTAAAATCGGGAAATTTTTCTTTGGGTGTGAACATGCTTGAAGTTCTGGTTGAGAAAGCCAGTCGGGCCTTGCGGGCTGGCTGGGATATTGAAGTGCTAGAAATGCACCATAAGCATAAAGTCGATGCACCTTCTGGCACAGCCTTAATGCTGGGCGAGGCGGCAGCAAAAGGGCGTGATGTTAATCTGAAAGACGTACAGGTTTTAACCCGCGAAGGGCGGGGCGCCCCCCGCGCCGAAGGCCAAATCGGGTTTGCCGCCCTGCGCGGCGGGGGTGTGATTGGTGCCCATGAAGTGCGCATAGCCTCTGAAATGGAAATGATAACGCTTTCACATGATGCTTTAGACCGCTCCGTCTTTGCGCGCGGTGCTGTTGCGGCGGCCCTTTGGGTTGTTGGGCAGGACGCTGGCGCTTATGATATGAAAGATGTTTTAGGTCTTTAATTTCCTGATTATCAAATATAGCAGCAAGCCGACCGGGCCGAACATAAATGTTAAGAGCAGGCAGGGTATAAGATAAATATGGCGGATATTGCGGGTTTTCGCATCTCGGGCTTCCCACGCCCCGACAAAAAGATCAAAGGCCAGAAAATGCGTCCACGCCACAATCAATCCCATATCTGAGGCAAATATCTGGCGGACTTCTGCTATTGAGGTAAAGCCGGAGCCTTCAGCGCCAAAGCCGAAAAATATTGTACTGATCAGGCCTAAAAGATATATCAATGCCAAGAAAAATGGATAGACCATGGAGTGGACAAGGCGGTGGGTGAGGCTCCAATTCGGCGCCAATATCAGCATGGCCCATGCAGGCATGACGGATAAGTTTACCAGACTAAAAAGAAGTTCCATTGACATGATGTCTCTTTCTGTAGGCGGCTTTAGGGCGTGATATGCGTCCAGATTTGGGTTTTACAAAACGGCCCCAAACAGCCTTTGACTTCTAATGTGCCGTCATCTTTAGTTCTGATAGAAGATTTATAGGATTTACCGTCCTCGGGATTATAGATTTTCCCATTGGCCCATTTTGTATTTTTCCGGCTGAAACTATGGAGCATTTTAACGCCAGTCAGAGGTCTTGTGGCGAGTTCCGGGTCGGGATTATTAGCATCCGGCGGGTTTTCATTTCCTTCATGGGTTACCCAGATTATCTTTCCGCAGGGTGTGGCATCCGAACAATCCGTAATCTCGATCTTTGCAGTCTCGTCCGGATTTAACCAGACCCCCCAGACATTATGCGGCCCTGTTTCAAAAGAGGCTGATTTGCCAGTTTCCGAAGCCAGACACTTAACCGAGAAAGACAGGGCAGTAATAAGAGAAATAAGGAGGATTTGGAGTTTCATAATATATCTTCTTTCAGTTTTATCTTGTTTTAGGTTCATCTGCATCTTTAGCGGCGCATCATAGAGCCGAGCACGCCGCGTATTAAACGCCGTCCTTCTGTTCGCAGGATTTGGCGGCCAACTAACTTGACTTCGTGCATCATCTTGCTGCCGGTGGATTTTTTCCGCCGACTTGTGCTTCGCTTTGTAGAGGTTTTGGACGTAGTAGATTTTTTGGATTGGGTAGATTTTTTGGCGGCTTTCACAGATTTTTTTTCGGCCTCAATTTGTGACTTTTTTTGCGCCTCAGAGATGTCTTTGCGCTTTTGTGTCAGGATTTCATAAGCGGAATTTCGATCAATAGCGGTTTCGTAAACCCCAGCCAGCGCGCTGGTTGATATAATCTCGGCGCGTTCTTTTTGACTGGCAGGGCCCAGGCGTGAGGCTGGCGGACGAATAAGGGTCTGTCCGACAATTTGCGGGCGTCCTTTATTATCAAGCACTGAGACTAAGGCTTCGCCCACGCCAAGTTCAGAGATAACATCCACGGTTTTAAATTTGGGATTAGGGCGGAAAGCCTCTGCACTGGCCCGAATAGCCTTTTGTTCTTTCGGTGTATAACCGCGTAAGGCATGTTGGATACGATTACCAACCTGGCCTAAAACATCATCTGGAATATCGCCCGGATTTTGCGTGACAAACCAAAGCGAGACACCTTTTGAACGGATAAGGCGGGCGACTTGACTGATTTTTTCAATGAGGGCTTTGGGGGCCTCATTAAATAAAAGATGGGCCTCATCAAAGAAAAAGGCCATGACGGGTTTGTCAGGATCTCCCACCTCGGGCAGTTCTTCAAAAAGTTCGCTTAAGAGCCAGAGAAGAAATGTCGAATAAAGCCGAGGTGTATTGATCAGGTCATCAGCGGCTAAAATATTTATATGCCCCAGCCCTTGGGGATCTGTCTTTAAAAAATCTTCGAGTTTTAGCGCGGGCTCGCCGAAAAACTGATCAGCTCCCTCGCGGTCTAATATGAGTAGGTTGCGGATGATCGCCCCGACGCTTTGGCTGGTAATATTGCCATATTCCATAGATAGGTCTTTGCGGTGCTCAGAAACATAAATCAGGGTTGATTTTAAATCTTTAAGATCAATAAGCGGCCAGTCATTATCTTCGGAAATATCAAAGGCGATATTCATCACGCCCTCTTGGGCCTCTGTTAAGCCCATGAGGCGCGAGAGCAGCATAGGGCCCATTTCGGCAATTGTCGCGCGGATCGGATGGCCTTTCTTGCCGTGAATATCCCAGAAAACCGTTGGCATTGTCATATAGCTATAATCGCCCAGTCCGATTTTTTCTGCGCGGGATAATAATTTTTCGTGGAGCTTGTGGTTCTTACTGCCCGCTTGGGAAATGCCGGAGAGATCGCCTTTAACATCAGCAGCAAAAACGGGCACGCCGGCTTTGGCAAAGCCCTCTGAGAGAATTTGCAAAGTCACAGTTTTACCTGTCCCTGTTGCCCCTGTGATTAGGCCGTGGCGATTGGCCCGATTAAGCAAGAGGGCCTGATCTGTGCCTTCATTATCCTTGCCTATAAAAATCGTACTCATAAAGCCTCATGTATTTTCTAGCGGATATTTTACCCCGTCAGGCTTTGTGATATAAGGCTCTGATATAGAATGCAAACGCTCTACGCTTATTTGCGCATATGTCCGTTTAGGCGCCTTGCCAAACAGGATTTGACCTTTAGGACAAATCAAGGGCAATATTAGTTTGTTGTGGTTTTAAGATATGGCCGTACAAAAAGAGGAGATTTATCAATTGGATAGTACTGTTCGTGCCAGCTTATTATTCCTCGCTTTTGTTGCGCTGACATGGTCATTGCACCAAACCGCCGATATTGTCGCCCCCTTTGCTTTAGCGATTTTTATCTGGCTCATCATAGATGCCTTTGCGCGTTGGTTGGATAGTCTAAGCTCTAAAATTCCATATTGGTTTGCGCTTTTAATCGCGGTGTTATGCGTTGTTTTTGCTCTGATTGGTATTGTGTTGATTATTGCGGATACGGCGAGTGATATTGCCCGTGAGGCCCCGCGCTATCAGGCGCGTTTAAGTGAAATTTTTGCCTGGGTTGGGGGGTTAACCGGACAGTCTGATCTTTCATTTGAAGCTCTTAATACGCGGTTTGGTATTTCCGAAAAAATCCAGTCCGGCCTGACAGGCTTTGCCAGTTCTGTGCAGGGCGTGGTGTCCGATTTTTCATTAATAGCGCTTTATGTCGTGTTCTTATTTGCTGCCCAGTCTTCATTTCCCAAGAAAATGGATGATCTGTTTCCTGATATAGTTAAGCGTCAACAGGCGGCAAAAGTCGGGGAGCGCATTCGCCAATCTATTGAAAAATATCTGGGTGTGCAGACTATTATTTCGATCATGCAGACTATTATCAGCTATATCGCTATGGCGGCTTTGGGCCTTGATAATGCGCTGTTCTGGGCGCTCGTGATCTTTATTTTAAATTATATCCCGATTATTGGCGGTCTGGCGGCGGTGATACTGCCCTGTCTCTTTGCCCTTGTCGAATTTGATTCTGGTGGACGCATCGCCTTGCTGGCGGGTCTGTTATTTGGCGCGCAATTTGTCATAGGTAATACCATACAGCCCAAAATGATGGGTGATAGTATGAACCTCTCTGCTTTGATTGTGGTTTTATCCCTCACGCTTTGGAGCGCGCTTTGGGGCGGTGTCGGGGCTTTCTTGTCCGCCCCACTTACCGTTATCATCATGATTATACTGGCCCAATTCCCGACAACGCGCTGGATAGCTGTGCTGTTATCGGCGGATGGTGAGCCCGATGATAATCGTGAGGACGCAAAAACAGCTAAGAAACTCGCGGAATCGGCAAAGCCCTCCCTCTAAAAGTCTTTCTTATAGCAATTATCATATGAGTTTCACGGCAGTGTGATAACAAGTTTAATAGCTTTGCAGGCAGTGTCTGGTTATATCAGGCTCATGAAAAAACTATTTTTATCTACGCTTTTTGCAGCAGGTGTAACCATTTCGGGTAGCCATGCGAAAACAACGACTGATCAGGCGAGCCTGAATTCGCCGGAGACTGTAGTTGAGCTCTTTACCTCCCAGGGATGCTCATCTTGTCCACCGGCAAATCGTTTTGCCGCCTCATTATCGGATGACCCTTCAAAACTGGTCTTAACTTACGGTGTCACCTATTGGGACTATCTAGGATGGAAAGACACATTTGCCGATCCTAAATTTACGGCACGCCAACGTAAATATGGCCGCTCTTTGAAAATTTCTAACGTCTATACACCGCAGATCGTTCTTAACGGTACAGAGCACAGCCCGCGCTACAGATTATCAGATGTCGAAGAGATGATCCTGAAATCTGATCGTCCAGAGGTTAATCTTTCGAAAAAAAATGGAAATCTCTTCTTGCAAACGCAAACAGAAATGGATGTCAGTGACTATCGTGTCGTGATTGTGAGTTATAAGCCCGGCGATCAAGAAGTTGATGTCTCTCGCGGTGAAAACCGGGGCAGAACCCTTCAGCTCGCAAATGTTGTAACTGATATTTACCCGGTTGATCTTGAAGGTGAGTTTAATACTCAAACCAATATTAAGCCCACAAAAGATCGCAATTACGCGGCACTTATACATGATGCCGATACATCGAAAATTGTCGCCGCGGCGGTCTACGCCCCCTAATTTTCCCTAATTCTAATGTCATAACGTAAATGATGAACCGCCCCAGCCTATAAAGCCGGGGCGGTTTTTACATGGGAATGTATTTTATGGATGTTAACCGACGAAACTAAACTCGCATCGGGGCTGGAGGGAGTTGGGTTTAGTTCGTCGACCAACACAATATTGATGCTGTGTGTTTCAGGCCAGATCGGGGCTAAAATGTGGCGAAAATAAGATTGGGGATTAAAGTTTGGCCATTTTAAATTTGGCTTTTCATGCAAATTTTAGGCTTGTCATCGTGCCAGTGGGCGATAGAGTTTAGCTATGACGTCAAAAATCATTAACATGCCCGAGCCGCGTAATCATCGCCACTCGGTAACATCAGCTAATCAAAAGTCTTCAGATCAAAAAATTAAAGCTGAGCCTAAACGAAGTTATTCGTCTCAGGCCCAAAGGCAAGCTTCGCAAACGGCCTTTAACCGCCAAGAGCTGGCTTTAATCCTGTCAGTTTATGGCCAGATAGTTTCTAAAGGGGACTGGAAAGATTACGCTATGGACTTTTTAAAGGATAAGGCTGTTTTCTCGATCTACCGAAAGGCAACAGAACACCCCTTATACCGGATAGAGAAAATACCGGCCTTACGAAACAAGCAAGGTCAATATGCTGTTATAGCGCCGGGCGGGTTGATTTTAAAACGGGGCCATGAGCTTAAAACGGTCTTACGCGTGTTTGATAAAATGCGCTTTGAGGTCAAAAAATAACCCTGCCAAAGCGGGGTTATATTGTCCTCATATTTACGGTGCGCTTACGCGTTTTCCGCACCATTTGAGGGTAGAATACGCTCTAATAGAGTTCTCACTATTGCCATAACAGAAGCGGCGCCAAAGACGGCCCCCAAGCTTGACAATATCGAGGTCAGATGCGGGCCAATTCCTGGTATGCCGTTAAGGCTACTCGCCCCGCCCAGCATTAAGAATATCGCTGCAATTATGACCCCCCGCCTGTGATCCAGAGCTAGAAACCATCCGCTCGCTAGCCCGAGAAGGGCCAGAACTGTGGCATCAAATCCTGTATTTACAAACGCAAGAATTATGGCCGCCAGCGCACTGATAAGCCATATAATTTTAGCAAGTGACATATGTGTCTCCCCTTATGATTAACGGCTGCGCAATCTTATGCTGCGTCAACCTGCCACATGTCTGTCATATGAGTCATGTTTTGGCAATAAAAAAATCAATCCGTCAAACCTAGTCTGTAAAGACTAAAAAGAGTGTTGGAAGTAGTCGCGCAAACCCAAGGTTGAGTGAGCCCATGACCACAAAAAAATAACCCCGCCAGCAAGACTGGCGGGGCCGTAATCTGATTTCTTTTTAAGAGGTCTATTCGCGACCAAACAGGCTCAGTAAAATATGGAACATATTGACAAAGGCCAGTAAGAGCGAGGCGGCTCCGTAAACGGAGAGCTTATCCGCCATAGCGGGATTACCTTGCGAGCCGTAATATGTCCGCTTCAGCATTTGTGTTTCCCACGCTGTGATCATGGCAATCGCACCCAAGGCTACCACATTAATGATAATATCAAGCGGGCCTGTAGGGCGAAGTGCAGGGAAGAAAGCCCCTAAAACACTAATGGCGACATATCCGAGGAAAGCGGCAAATGCATATTTGACAAATGTGCTCAGATTGCGCTGCGTGCTATAGCCAAACAGGCTAAGCGCACCGAACATGGCTACTGTCATGAAAAAGATTTTGGCAATGATAAGTCCGGGTATGAAGGCCGAGACAGCTGACATGAAGACGCCGAGAAAAGCGGCAAAGCCAAAGAGGAAAGCCAGAACCCCGCCTTTGCTCATGCTGTGTATCTTAGCGCCAACGGCACCAAATAAGACTGGTATCGCGATAACAAAACCCAAAAGCAGGAAGGGTGAGCTTAATGCTTTCATGGCGGCTGGATTGGCCTGAATATATTGTCCACCAAAATAGGCGACAGCGGCGGTCACCGCCATGGCTAATGTCATATATCGATAAGTGCCGAGCATAAAACTGCGCAGGCCGAGATCTGTCTCGGTTTGCATGCCGACAGTGCGGTTTGTATCATTCATAAAGAGCTCCCATAAAAGCATATATTAGCCGTTGTCTGCGGCTTTATTTACAATATAAGTGTTTTTTGAGTAAATTTCTACCCCGTAAGCGATTAAATCGCTTTAATTCAAAAAGAGAGCTAATAATGGATAAAAGACAGCTTGGGCAAACGGATCTCTATGTCACTTCAATATGTTTGGGATCCATGACTTGGGGAGAGCAAAATTCCGAACCGGAAGCTCATGAGCAGCTGGATTATGCGATCTCACAAGGTATTAATTTTATCGATACGGCTGAAATGTATCCCGTGCCGGGAAAAGCCGAGACGCAGGGCAAGACGGAAGCCTATATTGGTAGCTGGATCAAAGCCCGCGGCAAGCGCGATGACTTTATTCTTGCGACAAAAGTAACGGGGCGCTCTGGCATGGAGTGGTGTCGTAATGATGGCGGTATGACACGCCACAGCCCCGCCCAGATTGACGAGGCAGTTGAGAAATCCTTAGGGCGTCTTTGTACGGATTATATTGATTTATATCAGCTCCATTGGCCGGACCGCGCCATTCCACCTTTTGGCTTTCACAGTTACCGTGATTATGACACGGATGACATGATCGCTTTTGAGGATATTTTAGGCGCTTTGCAGCGACATGTGGAAAAGGGAAATATCCGCCATATTGGCGTTTCCAATGAAAGCCCTTGGGGGGTGATGAATTTTCTCAAACTGGCCGAGATGAATGGTTGGCCGCGTATCGTGTCCAATCAATGTGTCTATAGCCTTTTGGCGCGGCGCTATGATTACGCCAATGCTGAGATTTCTATGCGCGAAAATGTAGGTTTATTGGCTTATTCCCCATTGGCGATGGGCTTGCTGACCGGTAAATATGACGGCGGTCAGGTGCCGCCAAATTCGCGGCGGGATTTATTTGCCTCTTTCATGGGACGATATGTTCAAGCTGATGAGGCTGTTTTGGACGCCAACCGCACAGCGCGTGAGCTGGGCTTAAGCCCGACACAATTTGCGTTAAAATTTGTCGAAAGCCGTGAATTTGTAACCTCTAATATTATCGGGGCGACGAGCATGGAACAACTCAAAGAAAATATTGCCGCCCATAATATTGTCTGGACGACTGAAATGGAAAAACAGGCGCACCGTATTCATAAGACCTATCGGTCTCCGACGTCCTGATTAAGCCTGTATTATGAGGCTCTTTGCCGCCATAAAACCGCTCCTCTGGATTTCCCGACAACTCATAGCTTTATAAAAAGGCGTGTCGGGCGCGCGTTGGACATCACCTGATAAATTTCACATTACATTGGGGTTTTTTGGCGAAGTCGAAGACGCCTATGCGGAAATACTCGATATGGAATTGGGGCGTATTCATAAAGGAGGGTTCGAGCTTGAACTGTCAGGCGTAGGACATTTTGGGGCAAAGACACCGCATGCCATATGGGCGGGTGTAAAAGAGAGCGCAATCCTGACTGATTTACATAAGCAATGTCGAGGGGCTGCGCGCCGGGCAAATATAGAAATGGAAAAGCGGCGTTATTGTCCGCATCTGACCTTGGCTTATTTAAAAAAAGAAGCTGTGATTAACCGCCTGATTGCTTTTGAGAAAAACGGTGCGGGGTTTAAAACCAAACCCTTTTTAGTGGACCGTTTTTATCTGCTCTCAAGCCACACTAAAAAAAATGGCCCTAATCTGTACCGCGAAGAGGCGTGCTATCCGTTATTGGGCGATTAAATCTTCTATAGGTTGTATTCAAAGTTTTTTAACATCAGTCTTGATTTTGTTTGGAAATTTTGTATTTTTCAATTTTTGAGGGCGCAACCATGAAAAAACGATATATAATAGCGGCTGCCTGTGTGGCCGGTGCACTGATGAGCTTTGGCGTAAGCCATGCAGGTGCGAAATTTACCTATGATGGTCCGACCATCACATTTGAACAGGTTTTTCAAAATCCGGCAAATACGGATTTACAATTAGCTTATGCACGCCAACAGGCGGCAGCTGGAGATTATCTGGCCGCTGCTGGGGCTTTGGAGGCGATGTTGTTTTCCCAACCCAATTGGGATTCTGCACGTCTGTTTTATGCCATATTGATGTATGAGCTTGATGACAGGCTAGGGGCTTTACGTGAATTTACAATTCTTGAAGGCCGTCAGTTAAGCGCAGAGCAAAGTGAGCTAACAGCAGGTTATCTCGCGCAATTACGCAAAGCGGGGTCTTAAGATGTCATATAAAATTACCCGTAACTTTGCCGTCTTCCTCGCTATGGGTACGGCTTTATCCTTTCCGACTTTGGCGAGTGCAAATTCAGAAGATTTGAAAATTGGCGTTAACTCCGCAGTTAAGGGAGATGTGACGATTAAAAGTGGTGAGCAAGCGGCCAAACAAGCCGTCATTACTGAGCCTGTCTTTCTGGGTGATGAGGTTACATCTAATAAAGTCGGTAGTTTGCAAGTCCTTTTGAAAGATCAAAGTATTTTCACAGTCGGCCCGCAATGTAGTCTGACGATCGATAAATTCGTTTATGATCCAACAAAGGATACCAGCAACCTTTCTGCTAAAGTCAAAAAGGGCATGTTCCGTTTTACCTCTGGTAGAGTGGCTTCCGTGGCTGCCAAGGATATCTCTATCGAGACCCCCACAGGTACAATGGGTGTGCGCGGGACAATCGCGGAAGGTCTTGTCGGTGCTGAAGCTATCGCGATTGCGCGGGCTTACGGTGTTATTGATCCTAATGAACCTTTGGACTTAAACGGAGCGACTTTGTTTGTCTTGCGCGGCCCTGGGCCAAAAAACCAATCTAAAAATGCCAGGGGTGTGATAGATGTAAGCTCTGCGGGTAAAACGGTTACCACACGGAAGGCAGGGCAGGCGATTTTTATCCAAGATGCCAGCGTAGCTCCAAGCGCGCCTTTTGATCTTAGCTTAAAGGATGTGGTGAGCTTTGAAGACCGATTACGTACGAAACCGACGAGCCTGACATCCTACTCACCATTTGATGTAGGTGCGAGTTATCAAAATGTGCCTTCTATACTTTCATCTGGTGGTTCTACCCTGACGACACTTGGTATTGTTGCAGGTGTTGTTGGCGGTGTGATTGCTGTTGCGGATGGCGATAATGATGATTCTGATGAAGAGGTTACTGATGAAGCCTCTGATGAAGTACCGGCGGGAACACCGGATGATGGTCAAGATGGTACGCCTGTTGATCCGGGTGACGGGCAAGATGGAACGCCGGTCTCAGGTGGTGATGGAAACGGTCCTGTCACGGATGATGGCGGGGATACGGGTTCTGGCGGTGGAAACGGTCCTGTCACGGATGATGGCGGGGATACGGGTTCCGGTGGTGGAAACGGTCCTGTCACGGATGATGGCGGGGATACGGGTTCCGGTGGTGGTAATGGTCCTGTCACAGATGATGGCGGGGGAATAAGCATCGGCGACGAAGGCAATGGTGATGATATACCGGTCAGCCCTTAAGAGGGCGGCTTGGCCTTGGGGCCTGTCTTAAGTGAGCGTCTTAGGTGGGTGACTTGGACGCGCGGTAAATTTCACTGGCGCGTTTCTTTTCCGATTCTGATTTTAGCTGACCACAAGCGGCCAGAATATCACGCCCTCTGGGGGTACGAATAGGTGAGGCATATCCAGCCCGGTTAACAATATCCGCAAATGTCACAATCGTGTCCCAATCAGAGCATTCATAGTCACTGCCGGGCCACGGATTAAACGGAATAAGATTGACCTTGGCTGGAATACCACGCAGCAGATTGATCAGCTCTTTGGCATGTTTGGGACTATCATTCACACCTTTGAGCATCACATATTCAAATGTAATACGCTTCGAGTTTGAGAGGCTGGGATAGTTGCGGCAGGCCTCCATGAGCTCTGCTAGCGGATATTTGCGATTAATCGGCATGATTTTTTCGCGTAATTTATCATTGGCCGCATGAAGTGATATTGCGAGCATTGCATTTGTGCGCGCCCCCATGGGCACAATTTCGGGCACGACGCCAGAGGTAGAAACCGTTATGCGTCGCCGACCAATGCCCAGGCCTTCCGGGTCACAAATAATGTCCAGACTATCGGCTACATTATCTGTATTATAAAGCGGCTCCCCCATGCCCATAAAGACGATATTGGTCAGTTTACGGTTACCTTGGGTTGTCGGCCATTCCCCCAGATCATCCCGCGCGATAATGACCTGTAAGGCAATTTCGCGCGCTGTGAGATTTCGCACGAGCTTTTGTGTACCAGTATGACAAAACTTACAGGTCAGCGTACAGCCAACCTGTGAAGACACACACAGCGCACCTGTTTTGGACACATCAGGAATGAAAACACTTTCTACCTCTATCCCGGGCGCCATGCGGATGAGATATTTACGTGTCCCGTCGACACTGATTTGCCGTTCGATAATTTCGGGTCGTTCTAGGGAAAAGGATTTCGATAATTTGGCGCGTAAATCCTTGCCAATATTTGTCATCTGCTCCCAGTCAGTCACCCCGTAATTATATATCCAGTGGAAGATTTGTTTTGTACGCATGCGCACTTTATTTGGGGGTATGCCAAATTCTGTGAGGTGATGGGCGATATCTTTGCGGCCCAAACCGACCAGCTCGACTTTAGTAGAGCCTTTAGCTTGACCAGACTTAATATCCTGATCATGGGGCTGTGATATGAGGGTCCGTGCCATAGGGGGCGCTCTAGCATGACATGGCGCGAAAGAAAAAGGGAATTATGGATGCCTGTTCAGGCAGGCTGTATAATTAGGCGCAAGCAGATTTGGCTTTGGCTAAGGCGGCGGTGACACCTTTGAGTGAAAACTCATAGGAAACGGCTGTGCCGCGTTGGGAGACAGCCTGCACGCGCATGGTCGCGCCCGCCCGCATTGATTTAACCAGGCTACGTTCGTCATTACGACTTTCAATGAAAGCCTCGTTTTGGCTGACATACATTTCATAAGGCTTGGCGCCAATTCTGGCCTTGGGGGGCGGTAAGTTTTTAATAGGATAACCCGCCAGAAAACTGGGTTGTTCTTTGGCGGCACCAGATTTCCAATTCGCGACCATAAAATAAATGTCGCCGTGATTGACGGAGCTCGGAGATTTAGATTTGGGTGTGGCAAGGACGTAGCAGATTTTATCGCCGCCCTCTGCGCGAGAATAAGCCGTCCAGTCTGAAAATTTTCCTTCGAGTTTGGGATCAGCCGCCAGCGCGGTTTGAGGAAGCGAAGTGAGTATGAGTGTCGTTGCAGCAAGTGCGCTTTTCATCAAGAATGTCATGACCGACCTTTTAGGGCGTAAATATAGGGCGTTAATAATAAGTAGCGACATTATAAACCCAAATATATTTAATGGAGACTTAATGTCAGTGAAATTTCAGTTAACTTATGTATATGAGAGAGCGAAGGGTTAGGTGTTTGGCCAACCGCCCATTTCAGGCCCGCCGGGCATAACAGGACGCGGCGGGTGACCACCCTGGCTAAGCGTGCGGTCATAAAGGGTGAGGGCGCAGGCAAGGCTGACATTAATACAGAACTTGGTCGGAATTTTGACGATATGGTCACACCGCTCTTGCAAGCTCTCTGATAATGATCCTTTTTCTGGCCCTAATATATAGGCACAATTTATCGGATGACGAAAACTGGGCAGGTTCACACTGTCCTCGGTAAGCTCAATCCCGACAAGCTGGCAGTTTTTGGGCAGGATTAAATCTGTCTCATCCTCCCATTCGTAAAAGGGTAGATGGCTATCAGAGCGCGACGTATCTGTTCGGTTAATCTCGCGCACAGTGTGATGGGCTTGTAAGGTAAAGGCAAAGCTCGCGTCAAAAGCGTGGGCTGTGCGCAAAACCGCGCCCAGATTATAGGGTTTGGAAATCCCTTGAACACCGACTCCGAAATAACCGCGCATTTAGCTCTCTAAAAATGAGGGACGCTCAATAGGGCGCAATGTTCTATACCACGCATAGCTTGCGACTATGGCGCTAATGACCACAATCATGAGGAATGGGGCTTTGGGGTCAATCTTTATGGCGGCAAGAAAGATAAGTCCGATTGTGACGATATTGACAAACAGGTTGAGCAAGACCGCACCCGCGCTCATTAGGCGTGCGCGAATGGCTGGTTCGGCTCGTCTTTGTTGCATGGCTTGTAAGGGCACGACAAACATGCCGTTAAACACGGAAGCACTTATCGCCGAGAGCATGAAAGGGAAGGTTTGGGGATGGTCTAAAAATTCCGCTATTGTGCCTTTTATCGCTTCGCCGGTTTCAGGGTCTGTCGCGACTGAAATATGGGTTGGGCTGGGTAAGAGATACATGGCGAGTGTGCAAAGACCGACACCCGTTATCCCCAGAGCTGAGAGGCCAACGGCTTCGGGGCCCCATATTTTTTTATTGCCTACAAACATTGTAATCAAGGAGCCGAGTAAAATAGCAAGTGTTGAGAGGGTGAGAATAAGTATCAATACATTGGCATCAAAATTCATCTGGGTGGCGACATAATCCGGAAATGAGGTGACAAAAATTGCGCCTAATCCGTAAAACCAGGCAACACCCAACATAGGTCTTAATACATCTGGGGCTTCGAAAGCCTTAGACAAAGCGTGCCATGTTGCACTCACAGGTTCGTAATTGACTTTCAGCTCGGGTTTGGGGGGCGGGGCTTTGGGGCAAAATTCTGAGGCAATCCACCCCACAACAGCCAGACCCATTAACAACATACCGACGATTTTTGGCCCGCCCGTTTGCAAGACCAGTAATGTGCCGACCACTTGCCCGACCAGTATAAAGACAAAGACAAAACCGTTAAGCAGCGCATTACCGGTAATCAGTTCGCGGTCAGTGAGCCATTGTGGCAGGACGGCGTTTTTCGTCGGTGAGAAAAAGGCGGATTGCGCGCCCATTAACGCCAGTGCAAAGGCCAGAATGTGGATATTGACAAAGTAAAACCCGATACCAGCAATCAGCATGATGGCGATTTCAACACGTTTGACCCAGCGTAATATCACGCCGCGGTCAAATTTATCCGCCAACTGGCCAGCAATAGCACAAACCAGTAAAAACGGACAGGTAAATATAAAGGCGGCTACGGGCACTCTAATATTGGAAGGTAGGTCTGATAAAAACGCGATACCGCCAAATGTAATCAGGGCGATCAGAGCATTTTTAAGGACATTATCGTTAAACGTACCCGTCTGGAGCAGGACGAAGAGCGGAGAGAAACGACGCTGGGAGAAAAGTGTTCCGGCTGTTTTTAAGCTCATAATATGTCCTAAACAGGTTGAATGCGCTGGATTGATAATTTTATCATTGTCGCATCTTAACTGGTTTCAATATGACCGTCTTGTGCTTCGCGGGCAAGTCGTTTGCTGCGCGCAGACTCGTTTTCTCGAACCTTACCAATATCATCAGGATTAAGATGGCCGAGATTTTCCAGATCGAGTAAGGCGATAGAGCGTGTCTCGATAGCCTCTTCCAGTCGGGCCATAAAAGTGTCTTTATCAAGGCCGGGCATGATCGGTTCTAGAAATTCCAGATTTGCCGGGCCGGGATGTTTCGTCCAATCGTTCTGGTTCCAGCGCTGGCCCAAATTACTGGCCAGAGGGACAACAGGGCAGTTAAAATCCTTATATAAATGATAGACCCCTTTGCGGTAGCGGTGCTGCGTGCCGATTTGCGAGAGATGGCCTTCGGGATAAATTAGAATACGGCGACCTTGCTCGCGTACAATTTTCGAGGTTTGCGCCATTTTGGCTTTGGCGTCCTCTCCGCCGCAATTATCAATCACAACGGCGTTCATTTTCTCTAATATACGCCCGATAAACAAAAACTTTGTAATGGCATCGCCCGCGACAAATGAGAGATCGAAAAATTGTGAAAAGGCGACAAAACCGTCACCATAGCTTTGGTGTTTAGCCGCGATAATAACGGCGCCTTTTGCTGGGATATTCTCATGGCCCGTGACACTGAGTTTTATGCCGGCAATATGGCGCATGCCCCAAACCATGACTTTACAATAGCGCCTTAAGCTGCCCATCATAATTTTACGCCCGGGCAATAAGGATAGTACCGCGCAGACAAAGGCATAAACTATCGTGACAAGCAGGAAGAAAAGATTGAAAAAAAGTGAGCGCATTACTGTGCCTCTTTGACAGTTGGGATGAGGTTTAAAACGGACTGGGTCAGAAGCGGTATGTGCTTGGATAATGGCCCGTTATGAAAGCCTAAGACTTTGGATTGTGCGGTGTTTAAAACCACGCCCAAGGCCATGCTCGATAATATATCTGTATCTATCGGGGCGATGATTTTCTGTTTTACAGCTTTTGCGAAGAACTCCGAGGCGGCCTCTAGGGGATTTTCTTTAGGCTTGTCCGAGAGGTTCGGGAAATGATGGAGATGCAAAATATGATAGCGAAATAAAGGCCAGTCATTATCGGCAATTTCGCAATATTGGCGCACAATATTTTGTATAATTTCGCGGAAGCCCTGATCTGTGAGCGTCTCACCTGCCATGTCTATTTGTGTGGCGGTTTGTATCATCAGGGTCAGACGTGTGTGAATAGTTTTCATCAAGGTGAGAGCCAGCTCGTGCTTGCTTTGAAAATGGCGATAGATCAGCCCCTCGGAAAGACCGGCCTGCTGGGCGATTTGTTTGGTCGAAACACCGTCAATCCCGTGCTGTGCAAAGAGAATAACAGCAGCTCGCTCAATTTTAGCCTTGCTTGAGCCTTCTGCGGCACTCACCCCCCGAATAAGGGCGGGGTCTTTTAGTTCGGTCTTCATTAATTTGCCTTTATACCCAATTTTACATGTCAATGAGTGAGCACTTACTCACTTACGGCTATATGCGATATGGGATGCGATAAGTCAAGAGAAAAAGTGAGTAATCACTTACTAATGCGAAAATACTCTAAAATGGGGCAGAGGGACGAGATTAAAATGGGGTAGGCTGCGTGATTAGTAAGGGATGATGGGAGAGATTAAAATGGGGTGAGGACATGATCTACAATAAGGAGCCTGAAATAGAGTGAAGTTACATCACGTCATAAAACAGTGCTCTCAATCTATTGAATGTTAGGGCGCCGGATTGATCTGGCTGATATGATCTCGATTAAGGTCGGGGGCCTGATGTCACCTTGCTGGGAGAGGCGTATCGTTTAGTAGGCGCGAAAGAGAGGGCGCAGCGCAACCCCCCTCTTAGAGCTAACAGTTGGAAAGATTGAAAAAGACCTTAGAAAGCGGGCAATATATTAAAGGAACTTGCCTGAAACATCATGCTGCGACCTTGTCACGCAAAAGGCTAATAAGAGTTGAGCTTGGCAGGATCATGGCTATTGTGCAGGCAAATTTTCAAGGATTAGGAGATAGAGATGAAATTATCCTCAGATATGAGTGCCGTTGTTACGGGCGGGGCGTCTGGCCTCGGTGAAGCGACAGCGCGTATGTTGGCAAAGAACGGCGTTAAAGTTGGCATATTTGATATGAATGAGGACCGCGGCCAAGAGGTCGCCTCAGAAATTGACGGCGTCTTTGCCAAGGTCAATGTCGCCGATAATGACAGTGTAGACGCCGGCTTTGTGACTGTGCGCGCAAAGAATGGCCAAGAACGTATTATGGTCAATTGCGCCGGTATTGGCGGCGGCATTAAAACCGTGGCACGTAAGCGCGATACGGGCGAGATCGTCCCGCATGATGTTGAGGCTTATATCCGAATTATCAATATAAACCTGATCGGCTCCTTTTTATGTGCCTCAAAGTCAGCTGCGGGTATGATGGCGATAGACCCGGTTGATTCTGACGGGGAGCGCGGCGTTATTATCAACACAGCTTCTGTTGCAGCTCAAGATGGTCAGATCGGACAAGTAGCCTATTCGTCTTCTAAGGGCGGTATCTTGGCCATGGCTTTACCAATGGCGCGGGATTTGGGCCGCGAGGGGATACGGGTCAATACAATCCTGCCTGGCTTTTACGAAACGCCAATTTATAAGCAGATGAAGCCAGAGGTGAAAGACCGCCTACGCGCGCATGTCCAATTCCCCGTAAGATTTGGTGAGCCATCAGAATATGCGGATGTGGTGAAATTCATGTGTGAGCATAGCTATATTAATGCTGAATATATCCGTACCGATGCTGGTGCGCGCATGCCGCCGCGCTAATTTACTTGGTAGATTAGCTTAGTTAACTTACGGGGCTAATTATGCGTCGGCTTGGCCTGTTGAGGCAGGCCTTGTTTTCCGAGTAAGTAAGACAGCCTTGAGCCTAAAAAGACGGCGGCGCAAATCAGACTGAGAAGCATGCCGTACCAAACCCCGTTGACACTCAGCGGGGTTTTCAAGGCTGTGATAAGGGCAAAAGGAAATCCGATCACCCAAAAGCTTATACCTGTGAGAACCATTGGCCAGCGAACATCTTTTAGCCCGCGTAAAAGTTGGTTCGCCCCGACTTGATAAGCATCAAAAACCATAAAGGCGGCCACAAGCGGTAAAAACAAAATCACCAATCGGGTGACTTCGCGCGTCCCTTCATCTTCGGGTTTCAAATATAGGTGGGATATTTGCGAACCAAATACCATAACGATAAGGGCCAATAACGCCATAATGACAACACTGGCGACCAAGGTTGTTGAGGCCGCACGTCTTTGGGCGGGATAGTTTTGCGCGCCTGTCGCAAGGCCCATGCGTATGGCCCCTGCCATGGACAGGCCCATAGGGATCATAAAGGCGAGCGAGGCAACATTGAGGGCGATTTGATATGCCGCGAGTTCGAGCACGCCGATAACGCCCACGACAAGGGCGCAGGCATTAAATAACATGCCTTCAAAAAATGAAGTCAGGCTAATGGGCCAACCTAATTTGATGACCTCGCGAAAGCGCACCCAGTCTGGCTTCCAGAAGCGTTCAAATAAACGAAACTTTCGTGCCTCTTCTTGCTTTGCGATATAAACCATAAACATGATGAAACATATGATATAGGAAAGGGTCGAAGCCAGACCTGCCCCGACAAGCTCCCATCTCGGAAAGCCGAATTTTCCGTAGATGAAAAGATAATTTAAGCCCGCATTTAAAGCTGTCGTCACAACGGCGATGATAAAAGGTACACGCGTTTTCCCGATTGCTGCCAAGAAATTTCTCAAGCCGATAATCCCGAGAGCAAAAGGCCAACCAATGGCGAGCATTAAAACATATTGCGAGGCTTTTTTTGACAAGATGGGATCTTGACCGAGCGCGCGCATGACAGGGTCTGTAAATAAAAGCAGGATAAGGACGATAGGTGTAAGCGCAAAAACCGCCCATAAGGCCATACGAACTGAGCGGCGGGCATCTTTACGGTCCGTGAGATCAGCACCTAAGGCTTGTGACACGAGCGGAGAAACCGCCACGACGGGGCCAAGCCCTAACATCCATAAGGCAAAATAGACCACCAAGCCCAGTGTCGCCGCCGCCAAATCTTCAGGCCCCAATTTTCCGATCATTAAAACATCTATGGTGTGAATGAAGAAATGCACGAATTGGGTAAGCGCCATAGGCACACCCAATGTGAGCAAAGCCTTCATCTCACCCGACCATGTGGTGGGCATGATGACAGAGTTTGCGCTTTTAACGGACCGTTCCATTTTGGCGTCCTAGCCGCTCTTGGCGCATAATGGAATCTCTAAAAGTGATAGCCCCAAATAAAAAACCCCGCATGAAGCGGGGCTTTGTTTTAGATTTTGTGCAATAGCACTTTACTCAGCTGCTTGCGCCTCGCGGGCAAGATTGCGCAGAACGTAATGTAAGATACCCTCATTCTTATAATATTCATGCTCATTATCCGTATCGATACGCACTTTCACGGTGACAGTTTTAGTTTTACCGTCAGGGAAGGTGATATTGACATCCAGCGTGCCGCGCGGCTCTAGGGCATCAATTCCGGAAATAGACACAGTCTCAGAGCCTTTCATACCCAGTGATTGCCAGCTATCGCCGTCTTGGAACTCAAGCGGGAGGACACCCATGCCGATAAGGTTAGAGCGGTGAATACGCTCGAAACTTTCTGCGATCACGGCTTTAACCCCTAAGAGGATGGTGCCTTTCGCGGCCCAGTCACGTGAGGAGCCATTGCCGTATAGGCCGCCGGCAAAGACAACCAGATCAGTGCCCTCGGCTTTATATTTTTCTGCCGCTTCGAAAATGGACATAACCTCGCCGCTCGGTATGTGCTTGGTCACGCCGCCTTCTGTACCGGGCGCCATCTGGTTTTTAATGCGGATATTGGCAAATGTGCCGCGCATCATCACTTCGTGATTACCACGTCTTGAGCCAAAGGAATTAAACTCGGCTTTGGGCACTTGGCGGGCTGAGAGGTAATCCCCTGCAGGGCCGTCATGCTTAATCGCACCCGCCGGGCTGATATGATCTGTTGTGATACTGTCACCTAGAAGGGCCAGAATATTGGCATCTTTAATATCTTCAACGGGCTTAGGTGTGGTTGTCATACCGTCAAAATATGGCGGGTTGCGCACATAGGTTGACCCCGGTGCCCAATTATATGTCTTCCCGCCTGTGACTTTGATTTTCTGCCATTGCTTATCGCCTTTGAAAACATCGGCATAGCGCTCTGTAAACATTTTACGCGTAATGACTTTGCGCACGACATCCGCGATTTCCTTAGATGTTGGCCAGATGTCTTTTAGGAAAATTGGATTGCCTGCATAATCAACACCCAAAGGATCAGCATCGAAATCATGGTGTAAAGACCCTGCAAGGGCATAGGCCACGACAAGGGGCGGTGAGGCCAAGAAATTGGCTTTAATATCTGGCCCGATACGGCCTTCAAAATTCCGGTTACCTGAAAGAACTGAACAGGATACCAGATCGCCTTCATTAATAGCGTCTGAAAGCTCGGGGGCCAGCGGGCCTGAGTTTCCGATACAGGTTGTACAGCCATAACCGACAACATCAAAGCCGAGTTGGTTAAGCTCGTCTTGTAATTTTGACTTTTCTAAATATTCCCCAACGACTTGTGAGCCCGGTGCAAGCGAGGTCTTCACCCAAGGCTTGACAGTTAAACCCATGGCATTGGCCTTTTGGGCGACGAGCCCAGCCGCCATCATCACAGACGGGTTTGAGGTATTGGTACAAGAGGTAATGGCGGCAATCATGACATCGCCGTGGTCAATGGAAAAGCCTCGACCTTTTACTTCCACGGCACTATCGGCTGTGGGTTTCTTGCTGAAATCCTTACCGAGTATTTTGGCAAATGTGCGGTTGGCGCCTGCAAGGTCGAAGCGGTCTTGTGGGCGCTTCGGGCCAGAAATAGCGGGTTTGACGTCGCCCATATCAAGGGCAATTGTGCTGGTGAAATCCGGTGTAGAGCCATCACGCCACAGGCCTTGCGCCTTGGCATAGGCTTCGACCAGTTCAATGCGTTGCTTGTCACGGCCTGTAGCCTCTAGATAGCGCAGCGTATCATCATCGACAGGGAAGAAGCCACATGTCGCCCCGTATTCTGGAGCCATATTGGCCAATGTTGCCTGATCTTCCAGTGAGAGCGTGTCGAGGCCGGGGCCGTAAAATTCGACAAATTTACCTACCACACCTTTTTCACGTAGCATTTGCACCACGCGCAGGACCAGATCGGTTGCGGTTGCGCCTTCCGGCATTTTACCCTTTAGCTCAAATCCGACAACTTCAGGAATTAGCATAGAGATAGGTTGGCCAAGCATGGCGGCTTCTGCCTCAATACCGCCCACACCCCAACCGAGGACTGACAGGCCGTTAATCATGGTTGTGTGACTATCGGTTCCAACAAGTGTGTCAGGGAAGGCATAGGTTTTACCTGCTTCGGATTTTGTCCAGACGGTCTGTGCCAGATTTTCCAGATTGACCTGATGACAAATACCAGTTCCCGGAGGCACAACTGAGAAATTATCAAAGGCGCTTTGGCCCCATTTTAGAAAGTCATAACGCTCGCCATTTCGCTCATATTCACGTTCGACATTTTTCTTAAAGGCGGTTTTCGTGCCGTAATAATCCACCATGACAGAATGATCGATCACAAGGTGAACAGGGTTAAGCGGGTTAATTGCATCCGCCTTGCCGCCCAGATTGACCATAGCATCACGCATGGCCGCCAGATCAACAACGGCAGGAACGCCGGTGAAATCCTGCATCAGAACGCGGGCAGGACGATAGGCTATTTCATGGGTTGAGGTTTTTGTTTTCAGCCAAGCTGCGATGGCTTCAATATCGGCTTTGGTAACGGTGTTTCCGTCTTCGTGGCGTAAGAGGTTTTCAAGTAAGACCTTTAAAGAGCGTGGCAGTTTGCTTATACCGCCAAGGCCATTTTTTTCAGCTTCTTTGAGGTCGTAATAAGTATAGGTTCCGCCGCGGACTTTGATTTCACGTTCGCATTTAAAACTGTCGAGAGATGCCATGAATATAATCCTGTTTTTCAAAGCCTGATAAAGGCTGTATTTGTGGAAATTTTGTCGACCTTATAGCATTGCAGTGCGCAGGTTCAATTCTTAAACCGCCTCATATCTGTAAAAACTGACCAAGCAGGCGTGAATGCTATCAAATTATGGTGATATTTGCGGCCCACTGAAAGCCAGTTCGAAATCAGGGTGTAAGTTGACCCTCACGCAGATTTACTCGGTTTTGGTAGGTTTTGCAGGCTCTATGACTTTGCCATGTTTTAAAATAAATGGCAGCTGGCTAAGGGTGAATAAAATAGTGAGCGGGAAAAATCCAAAGAGTTTGAAATTCGCCCAAAAGGCTTCACCAAAATTGCGCCAGACAATTTCATTAATCGCAGCACATAAAAAGAAAAACCCGCCCCAGCGAAAAGCAAGCTGGTTCCAGCTTTTTTCTGGTAGATCAAACGCACTCCCTAACATGAGCTTGATGACGTTTTTCTTCACAAAAACTCCGCCAATAGCGACAAGACCAAAAATAGCATTCACGACGGTGGGCTTCATATAGAAAAATCTCGGGTCTTTAAAAACCAAAGACAGGCCAACTGTGAGAATGATAATGCCCGTAGTCGCGAGTAACATGCCCGAAAACTTACCATGTTTAAGGCGTGAATAAATCAGCGCCATGACGGCACAGACTGTAAAGACAATCGCGGCGGTATATATCGCCCCGTCTGGGTCTGAGCGTCTGAGATAATTATAGAGTATAACAAAAATCAGGACGGGGCCAAAATCGACCATGAAATTCGATTGGGGCTTGGCGGGGGCGGAGAGCGGGGTTTCATTATTCATACCCCGCCATTTGCCTTAGCTTTGCCTTAAAGGCAAGCCGTATAGCCAGAAGTTTAGCGGCTTTTTGTCAAGACTTTGAACGTCGCCCCTATCATAGCGCATGGCTTTCCATTGGATATGACCTGCCCTTGAGCGGTGGCGAAAGAGCGCCCGGCATTGACGTGATGGGTGACACATTCCATCCAGTCGCCATGTTTAACAGAATTTGTAAAATCAATATGCAGACTAATAGTGACCAGACCGTCCAGAGTTTTATGGTCGTAATGTTGCGCACAGGATAGCCCCATTGCATTATCAGACAAGGTAGAGATTAACCCGCCATGGACAAAACCGCGTGAGTTACAATGTTGGGTGTCGGCATAAAGGCCAATGATGATAGCCTTATCTGTTTTTTTGGAAAAAAGGGGCTCCCAAGGCGCAGTCAAAGGCGATTGGCGCAGATGAGGTGTAAAGTCTTTTGGGGGTGGCTTCATCTTCGCACTTGGTCTTATGGACTCTCTTGCGACCCACCGTCCAGAACGGCATCGGCAACACCGGAGAGGGCCGCGGCAAAGACGGGGGCGGAGAAATTTTCTAAGTCTTCTATGCGCTCGCCAATCCCAATAGCGTGGATGGGGAGTTTATATTTATCCGAAAGCGCAACCAGAACACCGCCCTTGGCTGTGCCGTCCAGCTTGGTCATGACGAGGCCTGTCACGCCCGCCGTTTCTTTGAAAGCCTCGGTCTGGGAGAGCGCATTTTGGCCGACTGTCGCATCGAGCACTAATACGGAATGATGCGGCGCGCTTTCGTCCTGCTTTTTGATCACACGCAAAATTTTGGCCAGCTCATCCATAAGTTCGGTGCGGTTTTGCAGGCGTCCGGCCGTATCAATCATTAAAATATCTGCCTTAGTTTCTTTGGCTTGCTCAATGGCGTCATAGACCAGTCCGGCAGCGTCTGCGCCTAAATTCCCCGAAACAATATCTGCCCCCGCCCGTTCGCTCCACACGGTTAATTGCTCAACGGCTGCAGCACGGAATGTATCACCTGCAGCAATCAGGACTTTCTTTCCCTGATCGTGATAGCGCTTGGCGAGTTTGCCAAGTGTGGTGGTTTTGCCAGAACCGTTCACGCCGACAAAAAGCATGATCTCCGGTTTCGCGCCTTTTAAGATAAGGGGTTTTTCAAGCGGGGTTAATATTTCGGAGATCACATCGGCCAGTGCGATTTTCACCTCCATATCTGTGACCTGTTTATCGAATTTGTCTTTGGCTAACAGCTCGGTGACTTTTAAGGCCGGGCCAACGCCCAGATCGGCAGAGATAAGAATATCTTGAAGCTCTTCTATCGCCTCGTCATCAAGTTTGCGCTTGGTAAAGACAGCAGAAACCTGTTCTGACATGCGCGAGGTGGATTTGCGCAAGCCTGTCGAAATACGCTCCAGAAACCCGCCCTCGCGTTCTTGGCGCAGCTTGGCTTCGGCTTCTTGCTGGACTTTTAAGGCGGCGGCGATACGGGCATCTTCCGCTTCTTTTTCCGCTCTGAGGCGTTCTGCTTCTGCGGCTTCTTTGGCAGCCTGTTCGGCGGCGGCTTTTTTGGCTTCTTCTAATTTGGCTTCGCGTTGGGCTTGGTCTGCGGCCTCTTTTTCAAGCCTTTCCTGTTCAAGTCTTTGCCTTTGGGCCTCCTCTTGGGCGGCGCGTTCTTTGGCTTCGGCTTCTTGGCGGGCTTTTAGCTCTGCGGCCTGAGACGCGCTTTTGGCTTTGGCTTCTTTAAGTGCACGGGCTTCTTCTGCCTTGCGTTTGGCCTCTAGCTCAGCCTTTTCTTTTGCCAGACGCGCGGTCTCGATTTTAGCGGCTTCTTCTTCGGCCTTTATGCGTTCTGCTTCCGCCTTTTTAAAGGCGGCTTCTTCCTCGGCTATGCGTTTGGCTTCAAGCTCTTTCGCGCGTTTCTCTGCGGCCAGTTTCTTGGCGGCTTCCACATCCTTGCGGGCCTGTTCTTCAGCCTTGGCCTTTTCTTCGGCTTCAATGCTTGCCGCTTCGTCAGCGTCCAGTGTCACACCCGTTGCTGCTGCGTCCTGTTCGCGTGCGGATTTAAGGGCGGCGGCATTAATTGCGGCCATGCGCGCGGCCATTTGTTCATCGACAAGTTCCTGCTTGGCGGCGCGCTCGGCAGCTTCTTCGGCAAGCTTATCGGCTTTGGATTTAAACCCGAGCTTGGAAAGAAATCCGCGCTTTTTCTTTTCTTTTGCCATTACTGCCTATTCCCCAAAATAACCCCTAAGGCATGTTTGCCTTCATACCCCGTCAGTTTAACTTTTGCCAAGCTACCTGCTTTTGGCGGATTGTCCACTTTTACCAAGGTAAAATCTCCAAGACGCCCCAAAGGCGTTTTGTCGGCACTGGCCTCTTCAAACAGGGCGGTATCACTATCGCCTATACGTGATTTTAGATGTTGGGCGCGTTGTCTTTCGCCCGCCTCGCGCATGGCTTTGGCACGTTGTTTAATCACACCTCCATCAATAGCAGGCATTTTTGCCGCTGGTGTTCCTATGCGTGGTGAAAAAGGAAAGACATGTAACCAAGCTATACCGATTTCCGAAATAATATTATACGAGTTCTCGAACATGGCCTGTGTTTCCGTTGGAAAGCCGGCAATCATATCGGCTCCAAAACTGATCTCTGGGCGGGCTGCGCGAAGTCTCGTGCACAGCGCAATTGCGGCCTCGCGCGTATGGCGACGTTTCATGCGTTTTAAAATCAGATTATCGCCCGCCTGCAAAGATAAATGCAGATAGGGCACCATGCGATGCTCGGTTGTTAGCGCTTCAAAAAGATCATCGTCAATTTCTGCGGGGTCAATAGAAGACAGGCGCAAGCGGGGCAGGTCTGGGACAAGTTTTAAGACCCGTTTTACCAGATTGCCCAGAGGGGGGTTGCCGGGCAGGTCTGCGCCCCATGAAGATATATCCACACCCGTTAAGACGACTTCCTTATAACCTTGGCGGACAAGATCTTTGACATGGGCGATAACTTCGCCGGCGGGGACAGAGCGGGCCTGACCACGCCCAAAGGGAATAATGCAAAATGTGCAGCGGTGATCACACCCGTTTTGAACTTGTAAAAATGCACGGGTCCGGCTTTGTGATTTTTCTAAAACCCGATTGCCGCCACTTATCATTTGCGGGGCGGTCTGGGTAATTGAGGCGATGTCATTGACTTTGATCTTGGCTCCCTCAAACAGGGTCTCAGGATCAAATGTCGGGGCGAGCATCTTTTCGTGATTTCCGATAACACGGCTGACTTCCGCCATTTCGGCAAAACTCTCAGGGTCAATTTGGGCGGCGCAACCTGTGACAACAATATGGGCATCAGGGCGTTCGCGTTTGGCCTTGCGAATAGCACGCCGCGTTGTCCGCACAGCTTCTTGAGTGACGGCGCAGCTATTAATCACAACAGTATTTTTTATGCCCGTATCACGCATGTGCCCCTTGATCACCTCGCTCTCATAGGCGTTGAGGCGACAACCTAACGTTATCACATCGCTGTTTTTAGAGCTTTCTTTAGCCGTTTCAAAAACGGGTTGATTTAGGGTAGGGGTGTCCATCTGGGCTATATACGGCCTTGGCCTTCCAGTTCTACAGGGCCTGTCATAATGACATGGTCGTCGCTTTCGCGCCATTCTATTTCCAACTGACCGCCATCCACCTCGATGACGGCTTTCCGGCCAATGCGTTTCTGGCGCACAGCCGCGACAAGGGCGGCGCAAGCCCCGGTCCCGCAGGCTTGGGTCATACCTACGCCGCGCTCCCAAACCTTCAGACGTATCCTATCCGGGCCTTCAACCTTGGCAAAGCCGACATTGACCTGTTCAGGAAAAAGAGGATGAAACTCGATCATAGGGCCAACTTTTTCAGGCTTGGCCGTCTCAAAGTCTTCGACAAAAAACACGCAATGCGGATTACCCATATTTACCGCACCGGGATTGTGTAAAACGGGATCGTCTATCGGGCCGACTTTGACGTCAACATGGTGGGTATGCATGACTTCTTTGAGCGGGATTTGTGTCCAGTCCAGCTTGGGGGGGCCCATATCTACTGAAATTTGTGGATCGCCAGCCTCATTATCTTTGGCCCGTCCGCATAAAAGCAGGCCGTCATTTGTTTCCAGCACCATGGAGTCCGAGCCTTCTTCTTCCATGACCAACCAGGCAATGCAGCGTGTGGCATTTCCGCAGGCATCAACCTCAAAGCCTTTCTGGTTCCAGATTTCTATAAAAACATCTGCGCCTTGGGATTTGGGCGCGCGTATAACGATAATCTGATCGGCGCCTTTTTCGCCCATAGCCTTAGATCCGGGCGCAGCCATATCTTTGACCTGCGCTTCACTGAGGGCAAAGCGCGGCGTTTTGCGGGCATCAAATACTGCAAAGCGGTTGCCCGCGCCGTTCATAATTAAAAATTTCATAGGCTCTATATAGGGCTTTACTTATATTTTTAAATGACAAAATTTAATGATATTTAGCTTTGAGTTTTGATCAAAGCCCGTACATAAGCGCTTTATGAATTACGTAAAAACATCGGATGATAAAAAAGGGCTGACTTCCGCTCGCGCTATCTGCCTCTCTCTATGTCTCTCGGCGAGCCTGCTTGGCTTGAGTGCGTGCACCCCTCATCAGGATAAAAATTCCCAACAGAAAGTCGAAATGTCTGAAAAGAAAATTGAATATATAAAGGCTGGCCAAACAGATGCAGATCATATCTATCTTGAGGAGGTTTTGGGCGAGGCGGCCTTAAATGAGGTGAAATCCTGGAATGCGCGGAGCTTGGCGAGATTAGAGTCTGATCCGCGCTTTTTAGAAATGCAGGCCCAAGCCCTAGAAATTTTAAACTCGCAAGACAAAATTCCCTATGTGTCTTACCGCGACGGCAAAGTACATAATTTCTGGCAAGACGCCGAGCATGTACGCGGCATATGGCGCTCATCTGATCTGGACAGCTATCTGGGCGAGACGCCGAAATGGCGCACTGTGCTGGACTTTGATGCACTGGCTAAGACGGAAGATAAAAACTGGGTCTATAAGGGCAATAATTGCCTCGGGCCAGATTTCACGAAATGTATTGTCGATCTCTCAGATGGGGGCAAGGATGCGGTTGTGCGCCGCGAATTTGATACGAAAAGCGGAGCATTACTGTCTGACGGATTTTCTACGCCAGAATCTAAAGGTCATTCTGATTGGTTGGATAAAGACCACCTTCTTGTCGCTATAGATTTTGGCGAAGGCTCTATGACGGAAAGCGGCTATCCACGCACAGCCCGCTTGTGGAAACGCGGCGAGGCGATCGAACAGGCTGTCGAAATCGGCAGCAGCCTTAAAACGGATATTGGATATTGGCCGGGCACATTCGAGCTTGAAAGCGGGCGACGTGAAATTTTAATGCAACGCGCTGTGACCTTTTATGACACAGAATATTTCTGGGTGCCCAGAGTGCCGGGTGACGGCTCGGGATGGACACTGGGCGAAGCAGTGAAATTTGACGTGCCGTTAAAGTCTAATTTAGCCGGGCTGTTTAAAGACCAAATGCTGCTCTCGCTTAATGAAGATTGGCGCGGCTTTAAAAGTGGTGATCTTGTCAGTTTTTCGATTGATGAGTTTATGAAGGCGGGCGAGATTGGAGAAGTGCATCTTATACTCTCGCCAGATGAGAAAAGCGCGATTGAAAGTTTCGGGGTGACCAAATCCCGTCTCTTGCTCAGCCTTTATACAGACGTAACGGGTACGGCTTACGGCTTTGACTGGAACGGACAAAAATGGACATCCCAAAAACTGGATTTCCCGGCAGGCGGTGCCGTGTCTATCGGGGCAACGCAAAGTAAGGAAGATATCGCATTTATCAGCACGGAAGGTTTTTTAACGCCGGATACTTTATGGATGTTGGACAGTAAAACTGGCGATTATCAGAAAGCCAAATCCTTGCCGGATTGGTTTGACGCCAGCACGATGATTTCGGAGCAGTTTTTTGCCACCTCAACAGACGGCACACAAGTTCCCTATTTCGTGGTGCGGGGTAAAGACATCCCAATGGACGGTTCAAACCCGACCTTGCTTTATGCCTATGGCGGGTTTGAGATTTCGCTTAACCCGACATATTCGGCCACGCGCGGGCGGCTGTGGCTGGAGCGCGGCGGTGTGTATGTCTTAGCCAATATTCGCGGGGGCGGGGAGTACGGCCCGAAATGGCATCAGGCTGGCTTAAAGACAAACCGCCAACGCATTTATGATGATTTTATTTCTGTAGCTGAGGACCTGATAGATAAAAAACTCACCAGCCCCAAACATCTCGGCATTGAGGGCGGCTCTAATGGGGGCTTGCTTATGGGGGTTATGATGACCCAGAGGCCTGATCTTTTTAATGCTGTTATCTGTGCGGTGCCTTTGCTCGATATGATGCGGTTTCACACATTATTGGCGGGTGCGTCTTGGGTCGGGGAGTACGGTAATCCTGAGGACGAAAGTGAAGGGGCTTTCTTACGCTCTATTTCGCCCTATCATAATCTGATCCCCGACCAAGATTACCCCGAAGTCTTTTTCGTGACTTCGACCAAAGATGACCGTGTTCACCCCGCACATGCGCGCAAAATGGCGAAACGTATGGAAGATCAAGATCACAATTTCCTATATTATGAAAATATAGATGGAGGTCATTCGGCTGCCGCCAATCTTAAAGAGAGTGCACGTCGTTTAGCTTTACAGCACACTTACCTCATGCAAAAGCTGATCGACGGGAAATAAACATAATATTCGGGGAGAAAATAAATGTTTAAAACATGGCAGGCTATTACACTTTGGAAGCGGGTTCTTATCGCGCTGGCCTTAGGTATGATTGTCGGTTTGGCCGCGCATTATGCAGGCGGAGCCGGATTTATAACGACATGGATAAAACCGTTTGGTGATGCCTTTGTGCGTTTGATAAAAATGCTGATTATCCCGTTGATTTTTACAACCCTTGTGGTCGGTGTCATGGCGATGGGGGACCCCAAACGTCTGGGCTCTCTCGGGATCAAGACGCTGGCGCTTTATATGGGCACGACTTTTTTTGCGGTAACGCTTGGATTGATTTTCGGCACTCTTTTACAGCCCGGTCTGGGTATTGATCTCTCAGGTGTGGACCAGTCTATTCGCGATAGTTTAAGTGCGCGCGTCACAGGCGATAATCCCAGCTTGACCCAGCGTATTTTGGCGATCATTCCGGATAACCCGATCAGAGCCATGGTTGAAAATGACATTATAGCTGTGATCTTTTTCTCGATATTTATCGGGGTCGGCATTATTTCAGTTGGTGAGGCGGCCAAGCCTGTGGCCGATTTCTTCCACAGCGCGGAAGCCGTTGTCATGCGCGTGACATTATTTGTCATGGAGCTTGCCCCTTTTGGTGTCTTTGCCCTCATTGCCTGGGTTATGGCTGATATGGGACTAGGTATATTAACGAATATGGGGAAATTGGCCTTAGCGCTTTATCTGGCCTGTATTGTTCATATGGTTATCGTCTATGGCGGTATTCTCATCCGTACCATTTTACGCTTGCCGCTTGTACGTTTCTTTAAAGGCGTCCTTGACGCGCAAGGGGTGGCGTTTTCAACTGCTTCTTCCAGCGCGACAATTCCAGTCTCCATCTCATGTGCGCAACATAATCTGGGTGTCGACGAATCTGTAGCGGGTTCGGTCTTGCCATTGGGCGCGACCATTAATATGGACGGTACGGCGATTTATCTGGGCCTTATTGCCTTATTTGCTGCCCAAGCCTTGGGCATTGATCTGTCCATGATTGATTATGTCATGATTGCCTTTACCGCGACCCTCACATCAATCGGGGCGGCGGGCATACCTTCGGCCAGCCTGTTCCTCGCCTTTACCGTTCTGGGTGTATTTGGCGTTACACTCGATCAGTATACGCTGATCATTGCGTTCATACTGCCATTTGACCGCCTGCTTGATATGATGCGAACGCTGACAAATGTAACCGGTGATATTGCAGTATCTTGTACCGTTGCCAAATGGGAAGGCCAGTTAGACGAAGAGGTGTTTAGGTCCGAATCTGTGCATTAGGGTTTGAAAGCCCAGCTAAAGACTAACTTTGCATTAGGGTTTTGGCTCTAGATTAGGGCTATGACAATCAATGTTTTAAAACTTGCGGCACTAAGCGGGCTATTTACTCTGCTAGGGGCGTGCGGGTCTACCCCGCCGCCGGCCATTGCACCCGGCCCTGTTGTTTCAGATATTAAACCCGGCATATCCGGAGGGCTGGGATTAGCCGATAAAGCCGTTTATAATCAGAAAGACCCGCGTTGGGCCCATCACAAACTGGGTAAGACATCCGATAGTCTTGGCAAAGATGGCTGTCTTGTAACTGCGACTGCCATGGCGCTTACCAATTTGGGCTTTCAAACTGACCCCGCAGATTTAAATAGCCGTTTAACCCATGCAGATGGTTTTACCCAGCAAGGCTGGTTGATCTGGAGCGGTATTGAAAAAGTCACTCAGGGCCGCGCCCATGCCCGTTATTATGACACGGTCTCGGAAGATATCATCCAAGGCTGTCTGCGCGATGGATATTACCCTCTCGCACGGTTTTATTTGCCCAATGGGCGCTCGCATTGGTCCATGATTGTGCGCCAGTCTTCGCAAGGCTTCCATATGCGTGATCCTTTGCGTGTCTCGCGTGTGCCATTGATTTTCCCGCGCGGAACAGATGCTTTCAAGGCGGTGCGTTGTGTTGGGTTAAAACAGGCCTAAACCTCATTATCCTGATTGGATATTTATCTATTTTTGCAAAGTTTTAAGTTTGGCATATATGCCGCCGCGTTTGCGCATCAGGCTTTTATGTGTACCGGTTTCGACAATTTGACCGTTTTCAATCACATATATCTTATCTGCTTTTTGTACTGTGCTTAAGCGGTGGGCAATCACAAGGGTCGTCCGCCCTTTAGACAGGCGCTCTAATGCGGCCTGCACTTTCGCTTCACTTTGTGCATCAAGCGCTGATGTGGCTTCGTCTAAAAGCAATATTGGCGCATTACGCAAAACTGCGCGCGCTATAGCGATACGCTGTCTTTGCCCGCCTGAAAGATTGGCGCCGTCTTGCCCGAGTATTGTGTCATAGCCTTGGGGAAATTCGCTAATAAAATTATCGGCATAGGCGGCTTTGGCCGCTGCGATTATATCGGCCTGAGCAGCAGATAAATCCCCAAAGCTGATATTGGCCTTTATGCTATCTTCAAAAAGTGTCACATTTTGTGAGACAAGTGCCATATTCTGGCGCAGGCTTGCGAGGCTGATTTCCCGTATATCAATACCGTCAATTTTAATTACCCCAGAACTGACATCATAAAGGCGCGGTAGTAGGTTTATCAGTGTGGACTTACCCCCTCCAGACGTTCCAACAAAGGCAATGGTTTGCCCGGCCTTGGCGTCAAAGGAGATGTTGTTTAGCGCTTGCGTGCCGTCCGGATAATGAAAGCTGACATCTTTAAAACTGATATGCCCTTTCGGATCGGTTAGGATGTGCGTGTTAGTGGGTTCAAGAATTGTCGGCTGGGTATCAATAATCTCAAAAATACGGGCAAGAGCGGCTAAGCCTTCTTGCACGACATTATTGAGTGTGCCCAGCGCTCTTATGGGCGGGGCGATCAGGCCAAGGGCGGCCAGAATACCGACAAGATCGCCGTAGCTGGTTTGCGCGCTGATAAAATTAAAACCTCCGCCTTCAACTCTCCAAATCCCAAACAGCAACACACCGGCGATAGCCAGCCCGCCCAAAAATTCAAAAATAGGATCAATGCGGGCTTTGTCTTTTACCAGCTTAAGGTAGAGGGCTATGCGTTTATCAAAGGCGGTGCCAAGACGCGTGGTTTCGCGTGTTTCTAATCCGTAAGTCTTGACCATACGCGCACCGTCCAGATTTTCAGCTAATTGCGCCGTTAGGGTGCCGATCTGGTCTTGGGCGGCATGGGATGTGCCACGTATAAGTTTAGAAATTTTTATAATGGGAAAAATGGCCAAAGGATAAATCAGCAAGACAAGGGCGGTGATTTGCCAATCATAATATATCATTACCGCAATCAAAAAAACGACTTTGAGCACGTCTCGCACCAAATTATTAAGCGTGCGCAGTAAGGCGGCTGAGACAAGATTAACATCATTGGTAAAACGCGAGACCATATGCCCGCTGGCCTCTTGGGTGAAGCGGGCAAAATCTGCACTTTGTAAGCTCGCAAACATGCGCTTTTGTAAATCCCCGATCACATTTAACGCCACACTATTAGACAGGATGATCTGCACAAACATTGACAGGGATGAGATAAGTGTGACCCCGATAATGACAGGAACGATTTTCTGGACGAAAATTGTAGTCGGGGCTGACCCGTTCGCGGCCTCACCAAATGTGCCGATTATGTCTACAACCAGTTTTAAGACATAGGTATAGCCTGCCGTACTGGCTGCCAATAAGGCCATGAAAAACACGGCCCCGATCAGTCTGAGTTTATGTTTGGATATATAACCCGACCAGAGCCGGCGAATATTTTGCCAATCGGTCGAGTTTAAAAAGCGCGGCGAGTTTGTTTTGCGCCTAGCCAATGAAACCGTCTTTATCGGGATCTATCAATTCATGGGCATGCAGCACGAAATATCTCATATGCGCATTATCGACTGTACGTTGGGCAGCTGATTTCCAAGCGGCATGGGCCAGCTCAAAATTCGGATATGCGCCGATAAAGTCGACTTCTGATAAGTTTTTAAATTCTGTTTTATTGGGATCAATAAGCTCCCCGCCAATAACAAGATGGAGGAGTTGCATATCATCAGAGTTGCGATCAGTCATAGAGGTTCCTAAAAATCCAAAGTCTTTTGGTCGATTATCACTTTTTTCAAATTGCGAGACGACCGGCTCAATGCGCTCTTTTATCAAACCATATAGGGCGGGGCCAGCACAAATCACGCCTAAACTGCTCACAGTCTCTTGATCATATCGCAGGCCATCCCCGCGCAAATCCGTAACAATACATCCGGCTTCTACGGCGATCAGTTCCGCCGCTGCCAGGTCCCAATCAGATTTGGGCGTAAAGGCAACGGTTGCATCTTTTTGACCACAAGCGACAAGCGCGATGCGATAGGCCATGGAATTGGCAATCGTGCATTCCATATCCGGCCAGCCTAGACGCCGAAACTTTCGCGGATAGCCGACCATTTTACAGCCCTCTAGCACACGGCATGTGGTGATCTTGGTGGGGCGCCCATTATAGAGTGCGCCGCCGCCGCGGTGGGCGTCAAACATTTCATCTTTTAGTGGATTATACAGCGCTCCGGCTACAGACAGACCGTCCTCAATAATGGCCACCGAGACGGCAAAATTGGGGGTACGGTCAATAAAGGCACGTGTGCCGTCAATCGGGTCGACAACAAAAGTGCGGGCGCAGGCATGGCGGGAATTATCGTCTTTGGTTTCCTCCGAGAGCCAGCCATAATCCGGTCTGGCCTCGCGCAGCTTTTGGGCAAGAAAATCATTTACGGCAATATCGGCGTCAGTAACGGGATGGTTTTTTTCTTTATCCCATATTTTTGATTTACCTGCCTCATAGGCCGCCCGGGCTATTTCGCCAGCCGCGCGTACCGTTTTAACAAGCAAGGCTCTGTCTTGTGCGTAGGTGTAAGCCTCCCCATCTTTTCGGGTGTCAGAGTCCTGCAATGGTAAGCCCTTGTGTCAAAACTGTTGGCGCCACGATTGCTCCGTCAAAGATCAGATCATTTGCCGGTATCATTGTCTTATACATATCGCGTAAATTTCCGGCAATGGTGATTTCACTAACTGGAAAAGCGCGCGCCCCATTTTCTATTTTAAAGCCTGCAACCCCGACACTATAGTCGCCTGTATTAGAGTTTAATGACGGGCCAAACATTTCAGTGACCAAAAGCCCGTTGCCCATAAGAGCCATAAGTTCTTCCGGGCTTTGGGAGCCTGCCTCCAAATAGCTATTGGTCGCGCTGACGCCGGGCGGGCTGCCAATACCGCGACTGGCATGGCCTGTTGTTTTTAATCCTAATTGTTTGGCCGAAGCTGTGTTTAGCAGCCAGGTTTTCAAAACCCCGTTCTCGACAATATAGCGTTTTTTAACACCCACACCTTCCCCATCCCATGGTCTGGAACCATGGCCGCGTAACATATGTGGGTCGTCTATAATGTTTAAACCTTTCGGTAAGATGGTTTTGCTCAGATCGTCTTTTAAAAAAGACAGGCCGCGTGTAATAGAAGGCCCGCTAACCGCGCCTATCAAGGCCGCAATAAGTCCGCCTGCTATGCGCCGGTCAAACATAACGGGTAGTGCCGCTGAGGCTAATTGCTTAGAGCCCAGCCTGCCGACCGCACGCTCTCCTGCTACTTGGCCAATATGTTGCGGGGTTTTTAAATCATCAAACCAGCGCGTGCCGTCATAATCGGAATCGCGTTCCATAAAGCCGTCTTTTTGCGCAATCGCAGAGACAGACAGGCCGTGTCGTGATGTAAACCACCCATCAGAGAACCCATCTGAGGTTTTAAAATAAATCGCAGATTGGGCCCAGTTCGCACTTGCGCCTTCGGCTTGTTGGACATTTTTTACACCCATCACCGCCCCTTCTAAGGCGTGGGCGCGATCTTTTAAGAATTGGGGTGAGGACAGAGAGCTATCAAAAAGGTCCAGATCGGGTGCATTTTTGACAATGTCTTCGGGTAAGGCCAATCCGCAATAGGGATCAATGGGGGCTAATTTCGCCATGGCCACGCAGCGTTCCGCCAAGAGATCTAGTGAGTTTTCTGAAAGATCAGAACTTGACACACAGGCTTGACGCTGTCCGATAAGGACACGCAAGCCGACATCGCGGCCTTCGCTATTATCCACATCTTCTAACTCGCCGTCTCTTACACTGACAGATAAGGAGCAGCCATGTGTGGCGACGGCATCGGCCTGACTTGCTCCGTAATGCTTGGCGCGCGATAAAAGCGTATCAAGTGCCGGGGTAAGGTCTTTAATATTTACAGGGCTGTTTTGCGACATTAACCGGTCAATATTTTAAAAAGAATATAAAGGGCCATGCCAAAAAAGCTGAGAACAGCCAGAGGGGTGCCAATGACGCGGCCTTTTCCTAGCGCATTTTCTTGGGCCATGCCGTGGGCATGTAAAACGCGTCCGATTGTAAAGCCAGCACAGAATATATGTAAGACCACTGCCGGGGCGCTGAGCATGGCTAAAGCAAACAGCCCAATAAGCGCGAGGGGGGTCGTTTCTGTAAAATTGGCATGGGCTCTTATGCGCGCCAATAATTCGGGGCTTTGGCCATTCCCAATACTGACTTTTTCAGATTGACGGACTTGTCCAACCCGAAACATCAAGATCGGGGCTAAGATAAGATTTAAGGCCACATAAAGGGCCACAATTTCAAATAAGGTCACGCTATATCTCCCGTATAATTATATTTCTACTTAATATATCTCTACAGGGCTTTGGGCGGCTTTTTCAATAGCTTTGATATGGGTTTGGGCAGGTTGTGCCCCCTGAATAAGGATAGAGCCGTTATAAATAAAGCTGGGTACGCCGCTTATGCCAAGCCCGCGGAAATAGTCTATTTCTGCCATGATTTTATCGCTATCCTTATTTTGGGCGAGTAAATCACTTACGATATCCGTATCCAGTCCGATCTCTTTTGCTATATCAATGATCACATCACTGTCTCCGACATCGCGTAAATCTTCAAAAAAGGCCTTAAATAAAGCTTCTGCGACAAGGTCGCCTTTATCTTGGCCCTGTGCCCATTTCATGAGGAGATGGGCTTTGAGCGTATTGGGGCGCATGGGTATGTCATTAAAACGGAATTTAATACCGGCTTCAGGCGCCGCCGCCTCTAAATGTTCGCGCATGGCTTTAAAGCGGTTATTTGGCCCGTTGCCAAATTTGGATTTCATATAATCCCTATAAGCCATACCTTCTGCGGGAACATTGGGATCAAGCATATAGGGCCGCCATGTCAGAGTGACTTTGGTTTTAGGGTCGTTTTTTTTGACCTCTTCTAAGGCTTGATGCAGATAGCGCGTCCCTAACCAGCACCACGGGCAGACTATATCCGAGACGATATCGACGTGAATAGTATCGGGCGAAGTTTGCGAGGATTTTTTACGAGCCATGTGAATACATAGCCCTTTGGAGGTCCTCTGTCTTTAAGAAATTATAACAAAACCTCAAAGACAGAGGAGGAGGAAGGGAAGTCTACAACCCAATCTTTCGCCAACTGGAATGTTGGGTTCTCATATATGGCAAAAAGATAAAAAATTGTGTTTCATTGCCCCCTGCGCCCCAAGCGCCGCCCCATTGCGCTGATCTGAACTTGCAAATTTCTTGGTCATTGTCTGCACAAAATATGGCATGGTAGCTATTCGTAAGTTATGTCCGAGTTTTACGAGACTGCATTAAGTCACATTTGTTACCGATAATTCGAGAAATTTGATAACAGCCTCAATCTCGGACTGGCTCATATTTTTGACGAGCTTGTCATTGAAATCACGAAAGCTATTCATGATCTTTTCGCGTTCAGACCATCCATCTGAGGTCAAATGTACATTTTTAGATCGTCGGTCATACAGATTGTTTTTACGGGTGAGCAATCCAGCTTTTTCCATTCGCGAAACAAGGCCGGATACGGCAGGGTTTTGGCGTCCAATACCACTGGCAAGATCCCCAAGGCTGCAATTATCATGATAGCCAAGATATATCAGCACAGCAGCTTGAGCTGCGCTAATCTGGCTTGTGCGACCCAGATGGTCTTCTGCGGCTTTTGTGAGTTGCGCATGTGTTCGGTCGAAAAGAAAAAATAAACGTCTGTCAACTGGGCGCGCTATGGCCATATAATCCTCTATTCGTTATATCAGTCAGATACTTAAAATCATATGTGATTATGTCAGGTCCAGTGTCTCTATGCCTTTGCGGGCAAGCGCATCTGCGCGCTCATTCCCCTCAATACCAGCATGCCCCTTCACCCATTTCCAGTCTATATTTAAACGCGCATTTAGAACGTCTAATTCCTGCCAAAGATCGGAATTTAGCACAGGCTTTTTATCCGACTTTTTCCATCCGCGCTTTTTCCACCCGATTATCCATTCCGTTATACCTTTAAGGACATAGGTGCTGTCAGTCCAAAGCGTTATCGGCGCATCATATCCCGTTTTAATGGCTTCTAAGGCCTTGATCGTGGCCATGAGTTCCATGCGATTATTTGTGGTCTCAATCTGACCACCATAAAGCTCTTTTTCGGATTTTCCGTAAATTAATAAAGCACCCCAGCCACCGGGTCCCGGATTTCCGGAACATGCCCCGTCAGTATAGATAATCAGTTCCCTCACGTCGTCTCTATCTTAGACATTCTGCATTATCGGATAATCTGCATATGGGCGCCTATGAAGCTTCGCGTAAGAGGCGGGGTAAACGGAAAATAACTTCTTCCTTTGTGACTTCGACCTCTTTCATCACCAAAGTATATTTTGAGCGCAGTGCCGCTATAACACCGTCTGTGAGATATTCCGGTGCGCTAGCGCCCGCAGATAGGCCAATAGTCCCAGCTTTTTCGATCTCGTCCCAATCTAATTTATCTGCGCTGGAGATTAGGATAGCGTGATTAGCTCCGGCCTTAGCCCCCACTTCAACAAGACGTTTGGAGTTAGAGGAGTTCGGGGCACCAATAACGAGGAGAAGGTCACATTCCTCGGCGATAGCTTTGACCGCCATTTGCCGATTTGTCGTCGCATAACAAATATCTTCTTTATAGGGCAGGGCAATATTTGGAAAACGGGACTTTAAAATATCTATCATGGACTTGGTATCATCCACAGACAGTGTGGTCTGTGTGACAAGTGCCAGATTATTTGCATCTTGGGGGTTAAAGTTCAAAGCGTCTTCTTCAGTTTCGATCAGGGTTATCGCACCCTCTTCCAACTGCCCCATTGTGCCAATAACTTCTGGATGTCCGGCATGTCCTATCAATAAAATATGATGACCGTTCAGATGATGTTTTTCGGCCTCGACATGGACTTTGGACACTAACGGGCATGTCGCATCCAGAAATGTCATTTCACGTGCAATCGCGGCTTTGGGCACAGATTTGGGTACGCCGTGCGCAGAAAAGACAACCGGACGGTCATCTGGACATTCTTCGAGTTCTTCGACAAATATAGCGCCTAAATCTTCGAGGCGTTCAACCACATGGCGATTATGTACAATTTCGTGGCGAACATAGACAGGCGTGCCAAATTTTTCGATAGATTGCTCGACAATTTGTATGGCACGGTCCACACCTGCGCAAAATCCACGTGGGGATGCCAAGAGCAGAGTTTTTTCCGGTAAGACGTCTTCAGGGCTTTTTAAAACCGCGTTTGACATTAAAATCTCCTCATGGGGCGAGACTGGCATTGCAGCATTGAACTTAACTGGTTAAGACCCTTAACAGATACACCGCGTTTGGACTATAGTTTTCATCTGTTCTTCGCATTAAAAATATGATCAATTCAGGGAAATTATCATGGCTTTAACATCAACATTCGCCCGCAAGCTCACTGCGAGCCTCATGATAGCCGGTTTTGCGCTATCTGCGTGTCAATCGACACAGGAGGTTTTACAGATTGGTGAGGGGGCTGAAAGAAACCCCGGACCCTGCCCGCGGGCTTTCTCCCTATATGATGCAGCGCGGATTGTCGATTTCGGCGGTCAGGCTGAGAGCTTTGCCAACATACGTTTTACGGGCGAGATAAACAATGTCAGAAGCCTGTGCCGTTATGTGAGCAACAAGCCGATAAACAGTGATCTGGAACTTCAAATTTCATTAGGACGTGGCCCTGCAGCCCAGCAATCCAGCGCAGTCTATGAATATTTTATCGCTGTGACGCGCAAAAATATAGGTGTCATCAATAAACAGGTCTTCCCGTTAAATGTCACATTTCCAGAGGGCAAAGATAGGGTCACGGTCACGGAGCGCATTGACGAAATTGTAATCCCGCGCGCAACCGAAACCACGTCGGGTGAGAACTTTGAAATCATTGTTGGGTTTGTTGTCACGGATAAGCAGCGCGCTTTTAATGCGGATGGCAAGCGGTTTCGTGTCTCAGCAGGCAAGTCCTAAGTCTGATCTGGTTCATTTATGAGCTCTATATTACAAAATCTGGACAGTGCATTCCGCGCGGCTTTTGAAGGCTTGGGCTTTCCGTCAGAAGCCGGAGCCGTGCGCGAATCTGATCGTCCAGACTTGGCCCCTTTTCAATGTAACGGTGCGATGATGGCGGCGGGCATTTTAAAAAAACGTGGTGAGAAAGCCAATCCGCGCGAGATCGCCGCGAGCGTGGTGGAGAGCTTAAAAGACAACCCCGTCATAGCGGAACTGGAAATTGCTGGCCCCGGATTTATCAACATCTCTGTCACGCCGCAGGCGCTGACACAGCGTGCGCAGGCTCTTGCGAAGGATGACAGAACGGGGGCTTTAAAAATTCCGGCCCAAAATATCATGATTGATTACGGGGGGGCGAATGTTGCCAAACCCATGCATGTCGGACATTTACGCTCTGCTGTGATCGGGGAATGTCTCAAACGGCTTTTACGGTTTCGCGGCCATGATGTTACCGGGGATGTGCACCTAGGAGACTGGGGTTTGCAAATGGGCCATTTGATCTCTGAACTTGAAGACGAGCAGGCTGACCTACCATATTTTGACGAGAAAAAAACAGCGGATTATCCGGCGATATCACCTGTCACTATGGATGATCTGGCCCGCCTTTATCCCAATGCCAGCAACAAAGCGAAAGCGGACCCAGCGCGTATGGAACGCTCGCGTCTTGCGACAGCAGAATTACAATCCGGGCGGCCAGGCTACAGGGCTTTGCTGGATCATTTCATCGCCGTCTCGATAAAAGCCTTAAAGAAAGGCTATGGTGATCTGGGCGTAGAATTTGATCTCTGGAAGGGCGAAGCCTGTGTGGACCCGCTCATACCGGATATGATCGAGGACTTGAAAGCCAAAGGCATAACGCAAGAAGATGATGGCGCCTTGATTATTCGGGTGGACGTGGAAAATGAAAAACAGGATATTCCGCCTGTCATGTTGCGGGCTTCCAGCGGTGCCGTGCTTTACCATACAACGGATTTGGCGACACTGATTGACCGCAAAACCCAAAATAACCCTGATCTGATTTTATATGTCGTGGATCAAAGACAGGCTTTGCATTTCGAACAAGTCTTTCGGGCGGCGGTCAAAGCCGGCTGGTATGAGAAATCGCAAATGTTGCATCTGGGTTTTGGCACGATGAACGGTAAGGACGGCAAGCCTTTTAAAACGCGCGAAGGCGGTGTTTTGCGGCTCGAAGACCTTCTGGTTATGATGCAAGAGGCGGCGAAGGCGCGCTTAACAGAGGCCGGTATCGGGGCTGATTTCCCAAAAGAAGAACAAGACGATATTGCCAATAAGGTCGGGATAGCTGCACTTAAATTTGCCGATCTGCAAAATCAGCGCACAACCAATTATATATTTGACCCAGAGCGTTTCACGGCCTTTGAAGGCAAGACGGGGCCTTATCTTCTTTATGCAAATGTGCGTATTAAATCCATTTTACGGCGCGCAGCGGATGAAGGTGATGTGAAAGCTAAGCCAGAGGTGATTAATATTATTGAGCCCAGCGAGCAGCAATTAGTCTTGGCCCTTGACGGATTTGAGCGGGCCTTAAAAACGGCAAGCGAAAAATACGCACCCCATATCTTATGCGATCACGTTTTTAAGCTCGCCCAGAGTTTTTCACGCTTCTACACAGACTGCCCGATATTAAAGCCCGGTACAGCTGATGAGCTTAAAGCCTCGCGCCTTGCCTTGGCGGAGCTGACATTACGACAGTTAAATCTGGGGTTAGCTATTATGGGCTTAGAGGCGCCCGAGCGCATGTAACCCACATCATGTAACCCACATCATGTAACCCACATTAAGTGGGCTAATGCCTCATTGATTATATAACGTAATTCTGATCAGTGATGGCCAAAAAGGCGGGCTTGGCATCGCCGTTGCGATCAAATAGCAAGGGGTGATTTGAACGAATTGCCGGATTACCATTTAGCCAACTATCCCCGTCAAGCACACCCCAAAAATTAACGCTCTCAACTGAAGGCTTTAGAGCAAGTCCGTTAAAGAGGTCACGCATAAGCTGGGCTTGTTGGGCAAGTAAGGCTGGCGGCGGGTTAGGCCCCAGATCAGCCGCGCAATTTGTCCCTGTCTCAAAACATGATCCCGGGTCTTGATAAAAAGTTGTGTCCAGCTCGGTGACATGATTAATCAGGCCCGCAAAGAGATTATCTACCGCGTCAATCGCGGCCATGGTTTCGGATATAGGTGTATCGAGACGCAAATGGAATTGATGCCCCACGCCGTCAATCGGCACACCGCGATTTTGCAAACGCTGAACAATTTCGACCATCCAGGCACGCTTTATCGGATTTTCTGTCTCGTAATCACTTAAGAATAAAAGGGCGTCAGGGTCAGCCGCGCGCGCGGCCTGAAAAGCCCAGTCAATGTAATCTGCATTGCCAACGGCCTCGAACCAGGGTGTGGGGCGGTCAGGGCCAATGCCTTGATCACCTGCAAAAATGTCCACAGAGATCGCCTCATTGACGACATCCCATACTCTGACGCGGCCTCTAAAATGATCCATGACAGTCGTGATATAATCTTCAAGACGGGCGCGGATTTCTGTTCGACTGCCTTGAAGGAAATAATCCGGCGTGGCTTCATGCCAAAGCAAAGCATGGCCGCGTACTTCCATATTATTTTCCAAGGCCCAATCGACAATACGGTCAGCCCCGGCAAAATTATACACGCCTTCTGTCGGCGCGATTTGGTCCATTTTTAATTCATATTCCGGTGTAATGACGTTAAATTGCGCGGCGGCAATTTGCGCGGATATATCATTAGTGTCTGATTGTGGACTGGAAAGAGCTGCCCCGATTGAGAAATTATTACGGAATGTATCGCGCAATAAACCGTCTACAATACCCGATGTGGATGTTGCGGGAGGCGGAGGTGGCGGCGGAGCGACAGGCGGTGAGGCTGGCGGCGGTGTGGTCGAGAGAGCAGAGCTTGACGCGCTACTTCCTCCGCCTCCGCCGCAGGCCGTTAATAAGAAAGAGCTGGCACCCCCCAATAATTTTAAACGATCTCTGGCAGTAAATCCGACCATATCCCACATTCCTTTTATGTCTCTAAGGCTCAAAAAGGCTTGTCCGAGATGACTTCACTGAGCCCTCGATTGCCAAATTTCAAACATTTTCCCTTGTGAGGGGATAGAATAAAAAGCCTAATATCCTATTGAAAATTGGGGTTAATATTTTTTTGATGTCTGTATCAGCCTTGTTTGAAAGCCTGTTGCAGCATTTGCTGTTGTACTTGAACGGACTGGGCTGGCGCCTGAGCGTGAGCTTGAGCCTGTGGTTGGGCCTGTAGTTGAGCCTGTGGTTGGACTTGAGCTTGAGCTTGTAACTGGGCCTGTATTTGTGGTTGGGCCGCTACAGTTTTGGACGCGGCAGCTTCCATCCCTGTCCCGGGCGAAGCAATGGGGGCGTCAACACGGTTTTGTCCCGGATAAGGGCGCAAGCCTTTGGCGGCGTCCAGACATTCGGCATACATATTCAAAATGGCCGTGAGATTACGCTCTCCCCATACACCTTGACCCTTTAATTTATTTAAAAGATCAAAGGCGACCTCGGCCTCAGACTTCCCTGAACCTGCGGCAGTAATATTTGTTGTTTCGGTATCTGACATGACCTGACCTGTTTCATCCTGTTTTAATTTGAGGCGTTTCTATCAGAGCGAGATTAATGTTTCGTATGCAAAACCTATTTTGCACTCTAACAATTGACTCGACGAATTTATGGTGCATAAGAGAGCCATTCTTCCTCTACGCGGGAGAGTGTTGCAAAGAGCCGAATAAAGGCCCGCAACCGCCGAAGGAGCAACCGCCACCGGAAACTCTCAGGCTTCAGGACCGCATAGAAGACAAAACGCTGGAAAGCGGGTGATTTGGTGAAACGCCCCGCCGACGGAGTAAGCGATCAGGCCGGACATAAGTCCTGACGTGAATCTCTCAGGCCCTAAAGGACAGCGGGTGGCACAGAACGCGAAAGCGGGAGTGTGCCTATGTCTTATCAACGGTCTGATGTTTTAAAACATACGCAATTACATGCAGAGCATGTCGCTTTGGGCGCAAAAATGGTGCCCTTTGCTGGCTATGATATGCCTGTGCAATATCCAATGGGTGTGCTCAAAGAACATTTGCACACACGTGAAAAAGCCGGGCTTTTTGATGTCTCGCATATGGGCCAATGTTTTATCTTTGCCCAAGACGGACGTTTTGAAACCGCGGCTAAGGCCTTGGAACTCCTCGTGCCTGCCGATATATCCTCGCTTGAGCCCGGTCAGCAAAAATATACGCAATTCTTAAATCCAAAGGGCGGCATATTAGATGATCTCATGGTCACAAGGTTGGGCTTTGCGGGCCAAACCCATAAGCTCTATCTGGTGGTTAATGCCGGCTGTAAGGTCGATGACTTTATGCATATGGCGACCCATTTACCCCCCGGTATCACGCTTGATATTGCCGATGATACCCTCTCTCTTATTGCCTTGCAGGGGCCTAATTCTGTTGAGGTCTTGTCTCAATTTAATCCGGCCGTGCGCGAGCTGGCCTTTATGCGCTCGGTTGATATTCCGCTCACCCCAACGATCTGGGCGCATGTTTCGCGCTCGGGCTATACGGGCGAGGACGGCTATGAAATTTCTATCAAACATGAAGACGTGAATGTCTTTGTCGAGGCGCTGCTTGCCCATGAGGATGTTGAAATGATCGGGCTGGGCGCACGTGATAGCTTGCGCCTTGAAGCCGGGCTTTGTCTTTACGGCCACGATATTGATAAATCTGTTTCGCCCGTTGAAGCGGGATTAATTTGGTCCGTGCCAAAACACAGACGCGATGGGGATGCAGGCTATATGGGTGCCGCGCGTGTGGCCTCTGATCTGGCGGATAAAACCACGAAACGACGTGTGGGGATTTTGCCCGAAGGACGCGCGCCCGCCCGCGAACATACTGAGATTCAGGACTTAGATGGCCAGACAATTGGCGAGATCACATCAGGTGGTTTTGGGCCAACTATTGGCGGGCCGGTTGCTATGGGATATGTCAGCCGCCCTTTCATAAAGCCGGGAACAAAAATTCAACTCATTGTCAGAGGAAAGCCGCGCCCTGCTACGGTCGTGAAATTACCCTTTGTGCCAAATAACTTTTACCGAGGATAGGAGACCTTATGTCAGTATATTTTACGCAAGATCATGAATGGATTAAAGTCGACGGCGAGATAGGCATTGTCGGGATTACGCCTTACGCGGCAGGCCAGCTCGGGGATGTTGTATTTGTTGAATTGCCAGAGATTGGCCGCGAAGTTGGCAAGGGCGACGAAGCCGCCGTAGTCGAATCTGTGAAAGCCGCCTCGGAAGTTTACGCGCCTGTAAGCGGGGAGGTCACTGAAGTGAACACGGCGCTGGAAGATGCACCCGAAACGGTCAATGCATCCGCTGATGGCGATGGTTGGTTTCTCAAGATGAAAATCACGGAGCCTTCCGAGTTGGATAGTTTGATGAACGCGGCTGACTATAAAACTTATTGCGAAGGTCTCTAATTCGTGACGCCCACACCCATTTTCCGCTCTGGTGACAGACAGGCTGGCCTTGAGTTTATGGCTGCTTATCCTTTTGCCATGATTGCGGTGAATGGGGCGTCGGGCCCCGTCCTTGCCATGGTGCCACTTGTCATAAATTCTGAGCGCACACATATTTTAGGCCATGTTGCACGCGCCAATCCTTTTTGGAAAGCCGCCCAGAGCGAGAGCGCGGCTATGGCCGTTTTTCGCGGGCCAGATGCCTATGTCTCCCCCGCTTATTATCCGTCCAAGCAACAGCACGGGCGGGTGGTGCCGACATGGAATTATATGGCCTTGGAACTACGAGGCCAGATCACGCTTGAGACACGTCCTGATTTTATGCTGCCTTTCATTAAAGCGCTTACCGATAAAATGGAAAACCACCGCGAAGTCCCGTGGGAGGTGTCTGACGCCCCCGCAGACTATATCGCAAAGCTCAGCCGCGCGATTATCGGTTTTTCAATTTCGATTGATGAAATTCACTACATTAAAAAACTTAGTCAGAATAAATCCGTAGCTGACACGTCAGGTGTGAGAGCTGCGTTTCAAATATCTGAAAACTCGCAAGAGCGGATACTAGCAGAAAAAATGGCGCTTGAAATAAACCGCCCTTCTTAAAAGGAAAACTAATGCGTTACCTTCCTCTTTCGTCGCAAGACCGTGCCGATATGCTCACAAAAATTGGCGTTGATAATATTGATGCCTTATTTGAGGATGTGCCTAAATCAGCGCGTCTTAAGACCTTGATTGACCTACCCTCGCATCAATCAGAGGCGGCAGTTGAGCGGCATATGACGCGGCTCTCTAATAAATCGGTAAGCGCTTCCAGCGTTCCGTTTTTCTGCGGGGCAGGGGCTTATAAGCACCATATTCCAGCGACAGTCGATCACCTCATACAGCGATCTGAATTTCTCACCGCCTATACGCCCTACCAGCCCGAAATTAGCCAAGGCACATTGCAAGCCTTGTTCGAGTTTCAAACACAAGTCGCGCTCTTAACGGGCATGGAAGTGGCAAATGCCTCTATGTATGACGGCTCAACGGCCTGTGCTGAGGCGGTGGTGATGGCCAAGCGCGTCACGCGCAAAACCCAAGCCATATTGGCCCCCGGTCTGCATCCCCATTATAGTGCGGCTACGCAGACACTGGCCTCCACGCTTGATATTGAGATTAATGAAGTCAGCCCACAGATCGGCGCGGATGCTTCTGTCATAGATATGATTACAGACGAAACCGCCTGTGTAGTCGTCCAAAGTCCAAATGTCTTTGGCGAAATTGTTGATCTGGCCCCGATTGCCGAGAAGGCCCATGCCCATAAGGCTTTGCTGATTGCCGTCTTTACAGAACCCGTGGCGCTGGGCGCGATTAAGTCTCCGGGTGAGCAGGGCGCAGATATTGTCGTCGGAGAAGGCCAAGGTCTGGGCGTCGGGCTTAATTTTGGCGGGCCGCATGTCGGGCTGTTTGCTTGCCGCCAGAAACTTGTGCGCCAAATGCCCGGGCGTATTTGCGGCGAGACGGTTGATGCCAATGGCGAGCGCGGATTTGTGCTGACACTGTCGACGCGCGAACAACATATTCGCCGTGAAAAAGCGACTTCCAATATTTGTACAAATTCGGGTCTGTGCTGTTTGGCCTTTACCATCCATATGAGCTTGCTGGGCGATGCAGGACTTAAACGCATGGCAGCGCTTAATCACGAAAATGCCTGCCAGCTGGCCGATAAGATTGACGGCATAAAAGGCGCGGAAGTTCTAAACGCGACATTTTTTAATGAGTTTACGGTGCGGCTCAATAAACCTGCTGCGGATGTTGTGCAGGCCCTTGCGGATAAAGATATCCTCGGCGGCGTTCCCTTTAGCCGTATTAGCGAGGGGCAACATGAAGACTTGCTGCTTGTTTGCGCCACCGAGATTGTCAGTCAGGCAGATATCGACGCCTTTGAGACGGCCTTAAAGGAGGTCTTGTCATGAAAAGCCAAGGTCGCGCCACCAGCCCCGAAACCATCCATGAGCTACCAAGTCATGAGACTGTCTCTGGTAGTAAGGGATTAAACCAAGCCACGAAATTGATTTTCGAGACAGGGACATTGCAAAACACAGGGGTGGATTTGCCAGAGCCTAAAGCCGCAAAGTCACGTCTTGGCAGTCATGCGCGTAAAGGTGCTATTGGTTTGCCGGGATTATCCGAGCCAGAAACCATGCGCCATTATGTGCGCCTGAGCCAACAAAATTACGCCATTGATCTGGGCGTCTATCCGCTGGGGTCATGCACGATGAAGCATAATCCGCGGCTCAATGAAAAAGTCGCGCGTCTGCCCGGTTTTGGCGATGTCCACCCTCTTGCACCGATCTCAACGGTCCAGGGCGCGCTGGCCTTGATGTATGAGCTCTCAGAATGGTTGATGACACTCTGTAATATGCCAGCTGTCGCGCTTACGCCTAAAGCGGGCGCGCATGGAGAATTGTGCGGGATGATGGCGATACGCGCACGTCTAGATGCGGACGGCCAAAATCATAAGCGCCGCGTGCTTGTGCCTGAAAGTGCGCATGGTACGAACCCGGCGACCGCCGTGCAATGCGGCTTCACTGTTGACGAAATTCCGGCCAATGAGAAAGGCCGGGTCGATATGGCGGTCTTGCGCGAAAAATTAAAAGACCAAGGCAAAGATAGTGACATTGCTGGCATTATGCTGACCAATCCAAACACCTGTGGTCTGTTTGAAAATGACATCATCGAAATTGCTGATCTGATCCATAAAGCCGGCGGTTATTTTTATTGTGACGGCGCGAATTTTAACGCTCTTGTCGGACGGGTACGCCCCGGAGATTTGGGTGTGGATGCCATGCATATTAATCTACACAAAACCTTCTCGACCCCGCACGGCGGCGGCGGGCCGGGGTCTGGGCCGACAGTATTATCAGACGCGCTCAAAGATCACGCCCCTGTGCCTTATGTGATTAAAACCAAAGACGGGTTTGATTTGGTCGAGACGCCATCTGAGAAAAACTTTGGGCGTATGTGTGCCTTTCACGGCCAGATGGGCATGTATAGTCGTGCGCTTTCTTATATGATGAGCCACGGTGCGGACGGCCTGAAACAAGCCACAGAAGATGCGGTGTTAAATGCCAATTATATTCAGGCCTCGCTATCTGACGTGATGAGCCCTGCTTTTGAGGGTACATGTATGCATGAGGCTTTGTTTGATGATAGTTTCTTGGAGGGCACAGATGTCGAGACGCTCGACTTTGCCAAAGCCATGATTGATGAGGGCTATCATCCGATGACAATGTATTTCCCGCTGGTGGTGCACGGTGCGATGTTAATCGAGCCGACGGAAAGCGAGTCCAAGTCTGAACTTGACCGTTTTATCAAGGCCATGCGCAGCTTGGCAGAGCGGGCAAAATCAGGAGAGGCAGCAGGCTTTAAGCAAGCACCAATTTATGCCCCAAAGCGGCGCTTGGACGAAACACAGGCCGCGCGTATACCAGTCTTGAGATGGTGGGAGAGAGGTTAGGTTTTTGGGGTTGAGACCGCCAAAGAGTATTGGTGTGAACTTATTAGGTCCCTATTCTTTATTTTGAGATTTTGATTGAGAGACAACACCTCCTTGCGATATAAATTCGTCCAGACGCTCTTGGCCTGTGGAATTTCGGCTAATGGAACTATTAGATGATGTCATTTTACTATCCCCCTAAAAATATTAAAAACAGCACCCACGGCAACGTAGGCACAAGGAATATAAAAAAACCTTGTAAGTTTGTTACAGGCAATTGGCCTCTGGCCGTAACGGGCTTGCGCATATACTCATCAAATTCAACAGAAAAAAATAACTCTTTAAGCGGTCGGTTTTGTGGATTGGGATAATTCTTTAAAGTGAAATACAAGCCCAAAGTTACGAACATTATGGCGTATATACCAAACTGAAAAAACACCCAGAGAAAGTCGAGCACCTGTTTGAAATTTAAACCGATTAGCGAAAAAAAGATTACACCGAATAATGATCCTAAAGGCACGCCAATTATATAGATGCCGTAATAACGCCGTAAAAAACGTGGAAATCGGTATTCACCAAACATTATTATACCCCCTATTTTGAGCAATAAAATTGGGGGTATAAGAAAAGTTAGAGCGAAAAATAAAACAAACTTCATTATAAGACAACCTACCCACAACACACCCCCGTCTTGATGTGAAATGTGCCCCCAGTCTGTGTCACCTCTTTCATGCCGCCCTCATATCATAGTGGCACGCGGGGCTCAACTTTTGGGCGTAACCACCATTCTGTCTGAGATCCGGTCGCGTAAACCTGTCCTGCGTTGGCATGAAAAAAGCCCGACTGAATAGTCGAGCTTTTTATCTTGTTCTGAACGCTTTGAGTTTAACCCATCAGAGCTTAATTCATCAGATCGCCAAGTTGAGAAATGCCGGTTTTGACCAACTTGGAATGATCGCCCGAATTGAGGTTTTCGCGCATTAATTTTTCCGCGGCATCTAGTGCCATATCCGCGGCTTTGCGCTTAACGTCAGCCAAGGCTTTGGCTTCGGCACTGGCGATTTTCGCTTCGGCTTGTTTTGTGCGGCGCGCTAAGCGTTCCGTCAGATCCTTACGGGCTTTCTCGGCCATGACTTCGGCGTCTGAGCGGGCTTGGCGCACAATTTCTTCGGCCTGTTCTTCTGCTTCAATTTGCTTGCGATTAAAGGAGGCCAGAAGAGCTTGGGCTTCTTCGCGCAGACGACGGGCTTCTTCCAGCTCGTCTTTAATTTTATCGGCACGGTCATCCAGAGCCGTGGCGATTTTTTTATGAACGCCAAAATATAGCAGAGCCAGTATAAATAAGATTGTGGCTAGAAAGACCCAAATTGTCGGGCTGCCGGGATCAAAATCAAAGTGCATAATTCTGTCCTATCTAAGCGCTTTTTTGACAGAGCTGATATTTACCTTTTTGCCAATAAGGTTTTCATATGTGGCTTGCGCCGCATCTGCTGCTATCGTTTCTATATTGGCCAGCGCTTTGGCGCGCACTTGGCGAATACGCCCTTCAGCGGTCTCAGCTTGCCTTGCAGCCTCAGCATCAGCAGCCTCAATCTCGGTTGCGACTTCCGCTTCAATAGCCTGACGCGTTGTCTCCGAAACATTATGGGCTTTGGCACGGGCATCCGCGAGAGATTGCATATAGGCTTTCTCAGCTTCTTCAGCTTCGGCCTGCATACGGGCGGCTGTATCGAGGTCGTCCGCAATTTTAGAACTGCGTTCTTCCAGAGTTTCGCCGATACGCGGCAAGAAAATGCGCGACAATAAAAAATAAAGCACGCCGAAAGTTAGCAATAGCCAAAAAATCTGCGTGGCAAAATAGTTAGGGTCGAAAGGCGGAAATACTTTTTCAGCCCCGTGTTCACCGCCCGAAGCCGAAGGCTTGGCGGCAAGCATTAGCTTCATATGTATACCCGCATTAAACATTGCGACACCTTTTAGGTTGTTTAAGTCTTAGACGACGAAAAGAAGTAAGATGGCGACAAGCAGGGAGAAAATACCCATAGCTTCTGTCACGGCAAATCCAAAGATAAGATTTGAAAATTGACCTGGGGCCGCAGACGGGTTGCGCAAGGCACCTGACAAATATTGACCAAATAGGTTACCCACACCGATACCGGCACCTGCCATACCAAGACAGGCCAGACCTGCACCGATAAATTTTGCTGCTTCTGCTTCCATAATGATCTCCTTAGGTTAAGCGTTTATAATTGCAGTTAGTGACCCGGATGTATAGCATCCGAAAGATAAATACAGGTCAGAAGTGCGAAGACATAGGCCTGCACAAATGACACTAAAAATTCAAGCGGGGTGAGCGCAAATGTCATCAGGAATGGCAAAAGGCCGGCAAAGCCCCCACCCACAATTCCAAATGCGCCAACAAGCATTATGCAGAAACCTGCAAACACTTTGAGCATAATATGACCCGCCATGACGTTCGCCCATAACCGGATAGAGTGACTAAGCGGGCGGGATAGAAAAGATATTATTTCGAGGAGGCAGACAACAGGTTTAACCGCAACCGGTACACCTGAGGGCCAAAAGAGCTTTAGAAAGCCAAAGCCGTTTTTCCAGACGCCATATCCGATGACGATGAAAAACACCATAAGGGCCAGCACCATGGTCACGACGATATGGCTTGTCGTGGTAAAGAAGAAAGGCACCATACCCAACAGATTGGCAAAAAGGATAAAAACAAAGAGCGCGAAGACAAAGGGGAAAAATTTAAGCCCGTCATTACCCGCAGAGGACCTGACCATATCTGCGACAAATTCATAAGAAATTTCGGCAATAGATTGCGCGCGTCCAGGAATAAGGGAGCGTTTTGTCGATAAACCGAGCCAGATTGCGATCATCACGACAGTCACAACCATCATGAGAGCTGAATTGGTAAAACTGATATCATACTTGCCGATTTTCAACTCGGCGAGCTTGTGGATTTCAAATTGTGAAATAGGGTTTAGACCTGCAGCGATCATTTTCAATCCTCGTCAGCTTCGGGTGGTAAATCTATACCCGAACCGTCCATGCCTTCTTTTGCAGCCCGCACAACATTCAAAATAGCTGCGCCAAGACCTAACATCAAACCTATCACCAAACCCCAAGGCGCGGTGCCAATATATTTGTCAGCAAAGTAACCTAACGCTGCACCCACTATAATGGCTGCGGAAAACTCACTGGCATATTTCAAGCCCTCTCCCATGCCTGAGCGTTCAACTTCAACCTCTTTTTCCTTTGACTTCTCTATGGCCTGAAGTTTTTCATCCAGAGCATTTAAAGCCGCTTTATCAGGATCAGAGGGTATTCCGTTTTTATCAAACATAATCACTGGCTCATATCTATAAAGACTCACCATATTGCAAGCCTCTCAAGAGCGGGCGGAACTTACGCTTGCAAGGCGGTGAAGTCAACAGTCTCGTATTCGTGCTAAGTCCTTAATATTATTGACTTATTTGTAAAAGCTATAGGGCTGCGACAATCTGTTCCCCTTTTTTTGCCGCAACCAGAAAAAACAGGGCGGATTTAAAGCTGATTCTGGCGCGCACAAGCAGGATAGCTTATTCTGCGGCGACCATACGCTCGGCCTGAGTTAATTCGACGGATAATAATTGCGAGACACCCTGTTCGGCCATTGTCACGCCAAATAATCTGTCCATCCGGCTCATAGTGACGGCATTATGGGTAATGGCGATAAATTTGGTGTGGGTTGATTTCGTCATTTCATCCAGCAGATTACAATACCGCGCTACATTGGCGTCATCCAAGGGCGCATCGACCTCGTCAAGCACACAGATCGGGGCGGGATTGGATAAAAAGACCGCAAAAATCAAGGCTGTAGCTGTTAGCGCTTGTTCGCCCCCTGACATCAAGCTCATAGAGCCGAGTTTCTTACCCGGCGGGCTAACCATCACTTCAAGACCGGCTTCAAGCGGATCATCTGACTCGGTTAAGGCCAGCGAAGCCTCCCCGCCGCCAAATAATGTCGTAAAGAGACGACCAAAATGTCCATTGACCGTATCAAAGGCTTTCAGTAAGCGCTCGCGCCCTTCCGAATTGAGCGTATCAATGCCTTCGCGCAGACGGGCAATTGCCGCCTCAAGGTCTGCGCGCTCATCCATCATGGCACTGAGGCGTTCTTCCTGTTCGGCCGCTTCCTCATCGGCGCGTAAGTTCACCCCGCCCATTTTCTCGCGTTCTTTCTGCAGCCGCTCTAATTTGCGCTCAATATCGATTTCTGTCAGCCCGCTATCGGCGGAAAGCTCGCCCAGATGCGAGGCCAACTCTTCAGGCTCACAAGACAATGTCTCCATGACCCGCGCTTGGGTTTCTGTAATTCGTTCTTGGCTGGCCGCCATACGGGCTTCTGCACCGGCGCGCGCCTCGCGGGCTGCATTATGTGCGGCTTCCGCCTCGCGTGCCTGCGTTTCCGCCTCGCGCACATTATTCTCGGCCAAGGCCAGTCCGTCAGCAGCTAATGTCCGGCGATTATTTGCAACCTCAAGCTCAGAGAAAAGTTTCTGGCGGCGATCTTCAAATCTGTCCGGTCCTTCTGTGGCCGCGCTTAAGCTCGTTTGAACGGTTTCTTGTCGGGCCTCAAGCGCCGTGACCCGTTCTTTGGCGACTTCGCCCCGACGTGTCCAGTTCTCACGCTCCGCCTCAACAGCTTGCAGGCGGGCTTGTCTGGCGTCAGCCTCATTTTTTAATGTCCGGTAATTGGCCATGGCTTCATCAGCACGGCTACGGGCTTGGCTTAAACTGTCGGCCATATCGGAAAGCTCGGCACTAAAGTCTTGGGCTTTGTCAAAATCTGCGCCCAACGCAAGAGCGGTTTCGTGTTGCGCGCTGACATCCTTGATCTCACGCTCTAGGCGTTCAATACGGTCTTCCATAGCCCGCTTTTCAGCGCCTGCGCGCGCAATATCGGTTTCATATTGCGTCAAGGCGGCTTGGGCGGCGCGGTCTTTGCGCTCCAGATCAGGTATAAGGTTACGGGCGTCTCGGGCGGCCTCTTCTGCGCTGCGGCGCGCATTACGGGCGGTTTCGAATTTTTCTTGGGCTTGGCTCACAGATGTTTCGGCCTGCGCGCTCTCAATTTCGACTTCTGCCAGACGGCTTTGCTGTTTTAATTTAATAGCTGCCGAGGTTTCAGCCCCCGCGCTTATTTCAAAACCGTCCCATCTTACAACTCGGCCTTCGCGCGTTACCAACCTTTGGCCCGGCTGTAACTGCGGGGCTAATATGGTAAGATCGCTTGTCTCGACAATCCCGATTTGTGAGAGGCGTGCCGCTAATTCCTGCGGGGCTTTGACATATTGGCTTAACGGCGCAGCACCCGTGGGCAGGGACTGGGCCGGCGTATCGGCTCCGCCCCAGCGCAAGGGGGCTTGATCATTAATCGCCGCGTCGAGGTCTTCACCTAAAACAGCGGCCAAGGCTTGTTCATAACCGGCACTCACATCCAGTTTTGAGAGGGCTGGTGTCCATTGCTCTGTCTGATCGCGCGAGATAACGCGACTTAGAGCCGCGTGCTCAGCCGTTAATTTGGTCAGAGCTTGTTTGGCCTCTGATAAGGCTTCGCGGGCTTGTTGGTCACGGCCTTCCGCGCCCGTACGTTTTTCAGTCAGTTCTTGTTCTTTACCGCGAGCGATATCTAGGGCTGCCAAAGCCTCTTTTGCTGCTGCCGCAAAGAGGTTCTGGTCATTTTGACCTTGGTTTTGCGAAAGCGCGGTCAGTTTATCTTGAGCCTCTGAGAGGTCATTGCGTAGATTTGTGAGCCGTGTTTCCGATTGGGAAATATCACGACTATTGGCGGCGCGCTGGGCATTTTGATCCGCTGATTTACGCGTCAGCTCATTGTAAAGAGCTTCTTGTTCAGAGCGGGCCTTGGTAGCCAGCTCTGCCTCATCAGAGGCGGCATCAATGGCCGCGCTTGTGTCTTTGAGGGCCGAGAGGGTTTCGAACTCCTTATTTAAACGCGCAATCGCCTCAGACGAGTCTGTTACAATGCCTGTCTCGCGGCCAATATCTGTGGCTAATTGCTCGAGGCGGGCTTGTAATTTCTGGACTTCCGATTTCGCGCTTTGCTCATCTTGTTCCAGCGCATCTTTAGCTGCGTTTAAGCGGGCGAGAACAGCCGCAGCAACCAATTGTTCTTCGCGTTTTGGATTAAGCAGTTCGGATAATTCCGCCGCTGTGCGTGTGAGTTCCGAAGCCTTGACGGCTGTCTCGGCGACTTGGGTTTCGCAGGTCTTTAAACTCTCTTGCGTATCAGACAGAGTTTGTAAGGCCGAAGTCCAGCGTTTTAACCAGAGCAGGGCCCGAAATTCATGTATTTCGCCGGCCAAACGCTTATAGCGTGTCGCCTGACGGCTTTGACGGCGCAAGGATAAGAGCTGGCTTTCAATCTGGCCGATAATATCATCTAGGCGCGAGAGGTTTGTCTCGGCGGCGCGCAAACGCAGCTCAGCTTCGTGGCGGCGTGTATGTAAGCCTGAAATACCGGCGGCTTCTTCAAGAATACGGCGGCGATTTTCTGGTTTGGCCGCGATCAGTTCATTAATCTGGCCTTGGCGGACAAGGGCAGGGGAGTTCGCCCCCGTACTGGCGTCGGCAAATAAGAGCTGGACGTCCTTGGCCCGAACGGTTTTGCCATTGACCTGATATTTGGAACCCTTGCCCTTTGTAATCAGACGCGTGACTTCCAGCACATCATCATCATTAAACATGGGCGGGGCGATACGGGCTTTATTATCTATCGTCAGGGTCACATGGGCCTGATTACGCCCCGGGCGTTGTTTCGTGCCCGAAAAAATCACATCATCCATGCCTTTGGCGCGCATGGCCTTGGCAGAATTTGCCCCCATCACCCAGCGTATAGCTTCTAACAGGTTGGATTTCCCGCACCCATTTGGCCCGACAACACCTGTGAGGCCCGGCTGTATAATAAAATCGGTAGGCTCAACAAAGGACTTAAATCCTGTCAGCTTGATTTTATCAAAAGTGAGAACCCCCATTTGTGATTAGTGTCCTGTTTCTTTTTCTAACTCTTTTTCAGAGTCTTCAGACTTTTTAGGCACAGGCTCACCAAGGAGAGGCGAGATCACCTCCTGAATACTCTCTAGCGTGAACATTTGTTTCTTTTCCCCGTTAACAAAGAATGTCGGGGTAGCATCCACGCCGGCATCAATGCCGCCCTGAATCACGGCCTCATATCGGGCATTTTCCTCTTCATTGCTCAGACAGGCGACGAATTCGTCCTCGCTCAGTCCGGCGGATTTCGCGATATTGACATATTCTTGGCGAACCGTTCGCTCTCCAGCTGCCTTAAAAATTTGGCGCTGACGTTTAAATTGTAGGGAAATATTGTCGAAAAATTTGCTTTCATCCGCGCAATTGGCGATCAAAAAGCCGGTATGGGCCAAGCGTTGCGGGGCGGTTGGAAATTCCCGGAAGATAAATCTGACTTTACCCGTATCAACATATTGGGCTTTGAAGTCGGGATAAACTGTTGTGTGCCAATTTGCACAATGCCCGCAGGTCACAGAGGCATATTCCACTATGGTCACCTTCGCATCCGGATTGCCAATAGCGTGATCGCCTTCCACTTCATAGGCGTTTTGTGAAGGTTCTGACGTGGACTGATCTGTGCTTTGCGAACAGGCGATAAGGGCTAAAGCCGCAAATGCGCTTAGTGTGATATGTTTAATATGTCCGCGTTTGAACCGCGGAACCGAATCAGTTTGAGATTTCATATTCATATGTCAGTCTCCCAATTTAACATAGAAAGGCAAGTTTCCTGTAAAGGAATTGTTAAGAGGTTAACGTGTCGTTAATGAGGCTTTTGTGGATAAAATGACGATTTTTAGCCTTAAGTCCCTAAAATTAGGGCGTTTTTAGGGTTTTTCTGGCGCTAAGAGCTTAGATTTATCAAATGTGCTGACGCCTTTTTTTTCCAGATTATCAAAGATTTTGATAAATTCGGCCGCAGATTGACCGCCCGTATAAGGCTCACCATTGATTATAAAGAAGGGCGTGCCTGAGACTTTTCCAGCAAAAGCGCGGCTCACAGATCGGTCGATTTGGCGGTAATGGTCTTTATTTGAGAAACACTCATTGAGGGCGTCGAGGTCCTCTAGGCCAAATTTTTTGCCGATTTTGGCATAGGTTTCCTGTACCTTACCGTCTTTAATAGATTGGAACACCATATCCTGATTTTCCATCTGATATTCGATAGCCTCAAAAAAGGCTTCGTGATCAGCGGAGGATTTATCTTCATTTTGAGCCGCGCAATTCGCGATGAAAAACCCTGCCATGGCCATATTGGCGGGCTGGGTTGGAAATTCTCGGAAAATAAATCTAATCCGCCCCGATTCCACTAATTCTGACTTTATCTTTGGCCAGTCTTTCGTAAACCAGCTCCCGCAATGCGAACAGGTGACAGACGCGTAGGCTATGAGCGTATTAGGTGCAAAATCCGCCCCCAAGACATGATCATCAGGGGCTTCGGTAAAGACATGCTCTATAGGGGGTTTTTTCGCGGGTGTTTCTTTGGCCTCTGTTTGAGACAGGGCGGCTTGGGACAAGGCGGCGGGGCTAAGCGCGAGAGCGCCCAGACCGATAAGGCCTGATAGAAAGCTGCGCCTATTGGTCGTTAAAATGAGCGAGAGGTTTTTGAACATGTCTAACCTTATAAGCTATCGTCTTTATTGTAAAATTCATCTCATAGTATGAAGGTCACAATGCGGCGACCATATATATGATCACTGTGTTTGGTCAGGGCTATCCGAATTTGCCAGAACGCGGCGGCCTAAACCTTCTAAGGCCTTTTTTAACCCATCATCAGGCAGGTTTTCCAGTCCTGATTGCAGTTGGGCTTCTTGTTGTGGGTTGAGGCCTCGCTGCGCCTTGATTGGGCGGGGCTGAGAATTGTCACGGGATTTACGCAAATTTATATGCCGGATTTTAAGATGGGTGACATGGCCTGGACCCAAATAGGCATTGAGGCGTTCAATGATCGGACCGGAGCTGGCGATAATTAAAGCTGCGATCGCGCTGGGGGCTTCAATGACGAGTGTCTTACCTGTCGGTGACGGGCCTCGACCGGCGATAAATTTATAAGGCTCTGATAGCTTGGCAAAACGCGGTCCGACGATTTTAGCCCAATGAGGCCGGAGCTTTTGAACAGGGCTACCTGTTTTGAATTTTTTGGACAAAGGTTTCATAACTCGCGACGCGGCGCGCGAGGCATGCGGGGCGGGTCTGAATTGCGGACGTCCACGCTGAGTTTCCAGCCAACGTGCAATTTGTACACGGTCTTTTCGAGAAACGGGTTTACGCGGTGTGTCCATCGCTTCAAGATGGCCTAATGCAGCGGTCAGGTAAAGCGAGATCAACATAAATTCTGTGAACACATATCCGGTGCCCCCGCCGAAAACCCGCACCGAGATCAGGCGCTTGCGCAAAGATTTGCTCGCCCATTATGACAAAGCGGGACGGTCTTTGCCGTGGCGTATTCGCCCAGAGGACCGCGCGCGGGGTGTGGTGGCTGATCCTTATGCGGTCTGGCTGTCTGAAATTATGTGTCAGCAAACAACAGTCGTCCACGCCGCGCCTTATTGGGAAAAGTTTCGAGAGCGCTTTCCCACAGTTACAGATCTGGCAAATGCCGATCGCGACCTTGTCCTGACGATGTGGGCAGGGTTGGGTTATTATGCCCGCGCCCGCAATCTGCATAAATGTGCAGCTATTGTGCGCGATGATTACGGCGGCGTTTTCCCGCAAACTGAGGCTGAGCTGTTAAAGCTGCCCGGTATTGGCCCTTACAGTGCGGCCACAATTGCCGCGATCTGTTTTGAGGCCCCGACCAATATTGTCGACGGGAATGTCGAGCGGGTCATTTCGCGCCTCTTCGCCCTAGAAAAACCTTTGCCTAAAGCGCGAAAGGATTTACGCGCACTTGCCGGGAGCCTGTGCGGGTCCGAGCTTCAGCCTGAACGTCCGGGCGATTACGGGCAGGCGCTGATGGATTTGGGGTCAAATATTTGTACGCCCCGCGCCCCGCAATGCTCAGCCTGTCCGTGGCAATGGAGCTGCACCGCCTATAAGACAGGCCACGCCACAGACTATCCTAAAAAGCTCAAAAAAGCGAAATTGCCCATCCGCCGCGGATATATTTATGTCATATGCACAACCAGCCATATCTGGCTAGAGCGCAGAGCTGATAAGGGCTTGCTTGGCGGGATGATGGGGTTTCCAGGCTCGCCTTGGGTTGAGGAGGATATTTCCGAGCCGAGCGCTATGGATTTAAAAAATGCGCCTCTCAAACGTAATTGGGAGCCGTGCGGGTCCGAGGTACGCCATATTTTTACGCATTTTGATTTACGCCTGACAGTTTTTCAAACGACCCTGCCAGAGCGGATTGAAATTGAGAAGGCCTCCGGTGAGTGGGCGGCTCTGAGAGATATTGAGAGCTATGCCTTGCCTACAGTGATGAAGAAAGTGCTGAAAATCGCCGTGACGGACGTTCGCCCTTAACAGCTCTAGGCGGGTATGAGGCCGGACAGCAATCCACCCTTTAGGCCGTCTAGGATAAATTGGATGGCGAGTGTGGCCAGCAAAATGCCAAGCACGCGGGTGAGTACATTTGTAAAAGTCTTGCCCAGTACCTTAATCAGGGGCCCAGCAATTAAAAACGCAATCAGGCAAATCAGCAAGACGGCGCAAAGCGCGGTCAAGATCGCGGCCTCTTCCTGCCAGCTATTGGCTTTGGACATCAGTAAAAGCAAAGAGGCCATGGTGCCGGGGCCGGCTATCATGGGAATACCCATGGGAAAGACGGAAATATCCTCCGGATCATCAATGGCTTCAAGTAGGTCCTCGGCGCGGTCTTCGCGTTTTTCCGTGCGTTTTTCAAACACCATATTGAGGCCGATAATAAAGAGCATAATCCCGCCAGCTATGCGCAGTGCGTCCAGACTAATCCCTAATTTGGCAAAGACCCATTCGCCCCCATAGGCAAAGAGGAGTAATATGATTGTGGCGACAAGCACGGATTTCACCGCCATGACATTCTGGTGGCGCTTGGACGTGCCTTGCGTGAGTGTCGCGAAAATCGGCGCGCATCCCGGCGGGTCGATAATCACAAACATCACGGCAAAGGCCGAGAGAAATAATTCCATTTCAAACATAATTCGCTCTACCGCGAAGGCGGGGTGGGGGCAAGTTGATCATGATAAGTTCATAATTAAAAAAATTAATCCCAATCCAATTATCATCCGTACAGCTTCGTCAATAAACGGTCTTTCGTAAAAAGAATTCAGACGGGGCTTTTCTGCGGGGTGCAATCGTATAAGTTTATCATTTTTATATTTACGATAATCACCCAGGAAATTACCAACCGACTTATCCTTCTTAAATCTTCGATAAAGCAGGAGCTCAGATAATAATGTTACTACAAAATATAAAACCAATAAAGACATCAGCAATTTCATGGGTTTATTCTCATAAAAATTAGAGCCGCTAACACCCCATAAGATAGCGCGATTACTGTCCCAAATAATCCCAAATCATATCGCGAGAAAAATGTAGGCTTGTTACTTTCCCATCTTGTTAAAGTCCAAAGATTTTTCTCTCTAAATGCATAAAATGAACCAATATAATTACCCTTCCGATAGGCCCTTTTGTAATTCCAAAACAAAAGCATATATTGTAGACTGTAAAACCCTATCGCAAAGAGTATTGCCGCTAATAAATACTCAACCATTTCGATTTATCTTTTCTCTCATGGAAACGCTTTTGAAATCTAAATTAGAATTTATAAAATTATCGAGATGATTTCTAGCTTCTTCCGCTGTTGGAGTTTCAGCCATAAGTATGCCCCTTAATTAAGATTAAATATTACAAAAGCCTCTAATAGAAACATCGTAAAAAATATTACAGTTTCCAGAATAGGCATATGATAAAAAGAGAAGAACCCCATTTTTTCTCCAGGATAATTTTGAAGAAATTTTTTGCGCTTATATTGATGAAAATCACCATTAAACTTACCTTTATTTTTTTGAATTTTAAATCTCACAAACATCATTAAGTGATTCATAGGAATCATAAGAAGAGTTAGAGCGAAAAGTAAAAAAACTTCATTATAAAATATTCTACCCACAGCTCACCCCCGATTTGACGTGGATGACGCGGCCTGACCCGACCCCCGCTGTTTGGTTAGAGATATTTTGTGTGCCCCCACACTGTGTCATATGTCGACCCTATCATAGAGCCGCGCAGATTTGCAATCTTGGGCCGCTATGAAGAGACTGGCCTGAATATTGTTAGGGCTATACCAACAGCCTCAAGCATATCAAGTCCAACAAAAAAAACCCCGGGACAAGGCCCGGGGTTTAAGTCCAAGTTAAAAGTGGTTTACATATTTTGGAGGGTTATGCAGCACTTTCAAATTGGTTCATTGTGTTATGGGCGCCGCCCGCTTTAAGCGCGCGCTCACCACCAGTCATTTCCTTGAAAGTATCACCCAGATCAGAACCGACTTCGTGCTGATGCTTAACGGCCGAGACACCTGTGCGGATTTCTTCGCGCTGGATATTTTTAACATAAGCCAGCATTTTCTGGTCGCCGAAATAGCCTTCAGAGAGATCATTCATAAACTTGGCCGTCATATGGAAAGTCGGCAATGTGATCAGATTATGGAAGACACCGGCTTCGCGGGCAATATCGGTCTGGAAGGCCTGCAGACGCGCATCGGCTTCAAGGCCGAGCGGATCGCTATCATAGCTCCCTGACATAAGCTGGTTATTATCAGGGTAATCGCCTGCCTTGATTTTACCCGACGCGATCCAGTCCTCGCGCACTTGCTTGCGCAAATTCAGCGTCCAGTTAAAGCTCGGCGAGTTATTATATGTCAGCTTGGCATCTGGCACGACCTCTTTAACGCGGTTGACCATAGAGGCGATCTTGGCCACATTTGGCGTGGCCGTTTCAATCCAGAGTAGATCGGCGCCGCCCTCTGTAAGACTTGAAATACAATCTTCGACCACGCGGTCTTCGCCTGTGTCAGGCTTGAACTTGTAAAGACCATTTGGCAGGCGTACAGGCTTGCGTAACTCACCGTCCAGCTGAATAGCGATCTCGCCGTCAGCCAGATCAGTCGCCGGCTCGGTTTCCAGCCATTTTGTATATTCCGCCGCGCTGTCACCCGCCTCGCGCGAGACAGGGATCTTTTGTGTCAGGCCAGCTCCGAGGCTGTCTGTACGGGCGACGATAACGCCGTCTGTGACACCCAATTCTTCAAAGGCCATACGGCAAGCGCGGAGCTTTTCAACAAAGTCTTCGCGCGGGACTGTGACCTTTCCGTCTTGGTGGCCACATTGCTTGGCGTCTGAAACCTGATTTTCAATCTGGAGGCAACATGCGCCGGCCTTGATCATTTCTTTTGCCAGCAAATATGTTGCGTGCACATTCCCGAAGCCAGCATCAATATCGGCAATGATAGGACGTACATAGGTTTCATGCCCGTCAATTTTGGCGATGATTTTTTTACGCTCAGCTTCGTTCGTAGCTGATTTAAGCTCGGCAAAGAGATCATTTAACTCCACCTCATCGGCTTGGCGCAGGCTTGTGTAAATTTCCTGTATCAAATCAACCACAGAAGTTTTCTCGTGCATGCTTTGATCCGGCAAATGCCCAAAACGGTTGCGCAGACCTGCGACCATCCAGCCAGAGAGATAGACATAGGCTTTGTCCAGCGTGCCCTTTTGGCGTTTGATTGCGCGCATCATCTGCATGGCGTGAAATCCAGACCAGCAGCCCAGAGATTGGGTATATTGCGAGCTATCTTTGTCATAAGCGGCCATATCGGCGCGCATGACTTTTGCCATGGCCTTTGAGATGTCGAGATGTGTCTCAAATGTGTTTTGCGTTTTAAGCTGGGCTAAGTCCTCAATATTAATGCCGGCAGGTGCGCCGTTAGGATAGCGTTGGTTTAACTCTGCAAGGATAGATGAGTAAGTCATTAATTTGTCTCCAAAATGTCGTAAGCAGAAAGTGTTAGAAATTCAGGCAGGTCTGCGGATGTCGCAGTGCGTGTGAATAATTTGGCGGCTTCAGGAAAGCGGCCTTTAATAAAGGCGTCTGAACCAAACTCGGATTTAAGGCTTTCGAAAATCTCGTCATAAATTTTCGTATAAAGCGCGGATGTCATCGGAGTTTGCGATCCGTCTTCCATATGGATGCTTGCGCCGTGACGGAGCCACTGCCAGATTTGCGTGCGCGAAATCTCGGCTGTAGCCGCATCTTCCATGAGGTTATGAATAGGCACAGCCCCGCGTCCACAAAGCCAAGCGGCGGTGTAGCGAATGCCGACATCAATATTGGTGCGCAGACCCGCTTCTGTCACAGTGCCGCTATGGGGCTTGATCATGGCCGCATCAGAAATACGCGGCGCTTGACGCTTTTTGTGAATCTGATGTTTTGAGGTCATCAGCGCGTCAAAGACGTCCATGGCAACGGGCACAAGATCAGGATGAGCGACCCATGTCCCGTCATGGCCTAATTTGGCTTCGCGCTCTTTATCCTTGCGGACTTTATCAAAGGCGGCATCATTTGCGGCCTTGTCGTTTTTGACCGGAATTTGCGCGGCCATACCGCCCATGGCATGGGCGCGGCGTTTATGACAAATTTCAACCAAGCGGCTGGCATAGGCAGACAGAAAGTCTCGGTCCATACCGACTTGGGCGCGATCAGGCAGAACAAATTGCTTATGGTTACGCAATGTCTTGATATAGCTGAAAATATAGTCCCAGCGTCCACAGTTCAGCCCTGTAATATGGTGGCGCATGACATAGAGGATTTCTTCCATCTGAAATGCGGCTGGTAGGGTTTCAATCAGGACAGTTGCTTTGATAGTGGCGTGGGGTATGCCGACAAAAACCTGGGCGAAGTTAAAGACATCATTCCACAGACGCGCTTCCTGATAATTTTCTATCTTTGGCAGATAGTAAAATGGCCCGCGTCCACTATCAGCCAGTAATTTACCATTATGGAAAATATGTAAGCCGAAATCGACAAGGCTGGCAGACATGGGCTTGCCGTCGACAGTTATATTGCGTTCTTCCAAATGCCAACCGCGAGGGCGCACAAGTATTGTCGCGGTTTCGTCATTAAGACTATAGGATTTCTTCTCTGTCTTTAATGACAGGCTGTTGCGCGCATAGTCATACATATTGACTTGGCCAGACATCATATTGTCAAAGGTCGGGGAGGAAGCATCCTCAAAATCGGCCATGAACATTTTAGCGCCGCAATTAAGCGCATTGATCATCATTTTGCGATCAACAGGGCCAGTAATTTCAACGCGGCGGTCTTGCAAAGCAGACGGGCATGTCGCGACTTCCCAAACGGAATTGCGGATATGTTCTGTTTCAGGAGGCTGTGTTGGCAATTCCCCATCATCAAAGCGTTCTTGCTGCAAGCGGCGGTTTTCAAGTAAAATCCGGCGCTGCGGGCCAAAACGGCGTTCCAGATCGGCCAGAAATAAGAGGGCATCCGGTGTCAGGACTTTTTCATAGGAGGGGACTGTTTTCCCGACGACTTTCGCCAGCACCCGATGCCGAGGGGTTGGTTTTTGTGATATTTGAGCATCTGCGTTCATCGTAAACTCCATGTTGTTCGAGAGTTACTATATTTACAAAAATAATTTAAAGTCTATAAATTATTGTAAAATATAGGTATTTTTGTAAATAATGTAAAATTAACAAACTAATTATTGTAAAACTTGTAAAATTCTGTAGGGTAAATCATGGCAAGTTCTCAAGATAAGCTGCTCGTAGGCCCGCGATTGCGCCGTTTTCGACAAACTTTGGGCCTTACGCAGGTACGCATGGCGGAAGATTTGGGGATTTCAACCTCATATCTGAACTTAATGGAGCGCAATCAGCGGGCTTTATCGGCCAAAGTCTTGTTAAAAATGGCGGAAATTTATGATTTTGATATTTCCGGTTTTACGGGGGCCGGGGATGCTCATCTTGTCGCCGAGCTATATGAAGCCTTGCGCGATCCTGTTTTTGATAAGCGTTCTATTTCGAAAAGCGAAGCCGAGGATATCGTCAATGCCAGCCCGCAAACGGCCAAAGCTTTGCTGCGTTTATATGCCAAACATCGCGATTTATTACGCCGACAATCCGATATGGCGCATAATATGGCCGGTGATCGTGATAAGGTCGAATTATTGGAACAATCGGCTGTTGCGGTTGAGACGGTCCGTCGATTTATCCATGATAATAAGAACTATTTTCCACCGCTTGATGAGGCGGCAGAAAGCCTCTCAGATACGCTGGGCCTGTCAAAGCGCGAACCCCATGCGGCCCTCACGGAAAGGCTCAAAAACAAGCATGATCTTTCTGTACGCATTGTGCCTATCGATATTATGCCGCAAATGTTGCGCTATTTTGATCGCCACTCTAAGCGCATAAATCTCTCCGAGCTTTTACGGCAGTCAGGACGGCGCTTTCAGCTCGCCTTCCAGATCGGTATGTTGGAGCAAAGGGAGGTCATTGACGACATCGTTAAAAGAGCGGACCTGCCGGGCCGTGAGGCTGAGGGACTAATGCGCACCTCTTTGGCTAATTATTTTGCCGCCGCCTTATTAATGCCTTATGCGCGGTTTTTGCGCGAGGCCGAGAAATGCCGATATGATGTGGACCTGCTCTCACGGCGTTTTGGCACGAGCTTTGAGCAAACCGCCCACCGCCTCACCACGCTACAAAGGCCAGAAGCACGCGGTATCCCGTTTTTCTTTGTCAGAATTGACGTGGCGGGGAATGTCTCTAAGCGATTTTCGGCTGGACGGTTTCCCTTTTCGCAACTGGGCGGGGCGTGTCCGTTATGGAATATTCATGAATGTTTCCAGACACCGGGTAAAACCATTACTCAGATGATCCAAATGCCCGATGAGACGACATATTTTTCTATTGCGAAAATGGTCGCCCGCAGCGCCGGAACATTTGACGCTCCGCCGCAAAAACTCGCTATTGGTCTGGGCTGTGATATTGCCTATGCCCCGCGCCTGACTTATGCGCGGCAATATAATCTGGAAAAACCTCAGCCTACGCCCATTGGTATTAATTGCTATCTTTGCGAGCGCCAAAATTGCCGGCAACGCGCCCACGCCCCCCTTAACAAAGCGCTTAATTTTGACGAAAGAAGCCGCAGCATGTCACTGTTTAGCTTTAAGCCCGATTAAGCCAAAACAGGGGAAATTCTAAATTAGGACGCGCTTTCTAATTTTTTATCCTAAATCCGTCTCATCGAAACAAGGTGAATGAAAGTTCACTACATATAACTGATGAGGAGGCCAAAATGGCTAAAGCAAAAACTGAAAAAAAAGTAGACCCTAAACTGACAGCAAAATCTGCTGCAATTCTACGCAAAGGTGCCTTGGCATATATCGGACTTTACGGTGCGGCTTATGAGCGGGCTAAAACACGCATTGAAACAGCACGCAGCTCAACGGACGGCGTGTTCGATAAGTTGGTTGCACGCGGCGAGACACTGGAAAGCCAAGCGCTTAACCTTGCAAAAGGCGCCCGCGTTAAAGCGACTGAAACAGTGAATACATCAAAAACAAAAGTCCGTAACATACTGCCAACGGCCTCAAATGACCGTGTTGAAGAACTCGAAGCTGAAGTCACCAAGCTCAACAAGAAAATTTCAGCCATGGCCAAAAAAGCTGCCAATACCAAAAAGGTCAAAGTTACGACACAAAAAGTCGCGAAGCCGGCCACGGGTAAAGCTGCTTAATCATATTTTCTGAAAGCTCAAAATTGAGCTCTCAGATCACTCCCCCCAACTATGTCTTCCTAGAAGATATAGTATGATGACGGCGTATAATACTCCTATATGCCGTCATTATTGATTTAAAGCTATGGCTTGCCAGATGCATAAATCCAGAGCTAGTATATTTTAGATACAAAACGGATATATTTAAAAAGATAGGATTGGGTGGAAAGCATGGGCGTAAAACGAAATAATCTAGGTCAAGAAGCCGCGAAATCAACAACTGCCATTAACACACTTGTTGGCTTTCGCCGCTCCGAAGTCGTCAAATCTCTGGGTATAATGGCTGGCTATGCCGCCAAACAACCCAAGCCCTTTGCCAAACATCTTAAAAATTATGCTTCCGAAATGGTGGATATAGTTAAGGGCACATCGGAGCTTTCCCCTGAAAAGCGAGACAGACGTTTCAAGGATGAAACATGGGCGAAGAACCCGCTTTACAGGCGCGGCATGCAAAGCTGGCTGGCCATGCGACAAGAACTAAATGGCTGGATTGACGATTCGCGCATGCATCCTGCCGATCAGGTTCGCGCTAAATTTGTCACCAGCCTCATTGTCGATGCCCTTGCGCCCACCAATACTTTACTGGGCAATCCGGCGGCGATGAAACGCCTTTTTGAAACAGGCGGTCTGTCGCTGGCAAAGGGTATGCGCAATGCTTATGATGATCTGAGAAATAATGGCGGCATGCCCAGTCAGGTGGATACACGTCCTTTTAAAGTCGGCGAAAATCTCGCAACGTCAAAAGGCGCTGTCGTACATAAATGCGAAATGCTGGAGCTTATTCAATATGCGCCCAAAACAGAGCAGGTGTATAAAATCCCGCTTTTGGTTATCCCGCCGCAGATAAATAAATTTTACGCCAATGATCTGGCACCGGATAAATCGATCATTCGGTTTTTAACGAAATGTGGCTTTCAGGTTTTTGCCGTCTCTTGGCGCAATCCAACCCGCCAGCATGCCCATTGGGGCCTAGAGGCTTATGTCGGGGCTTTAATCGATGCGATCGGGGCGGTTAAGAAAATTTCCCGGAGCGCGCGTGTCAATGTTACGGGGGCTTGCTCGGGCGGTATTACAATGGCTTTATTGCTCTCAGAGCTGGCCGCGCGCGGGGATCAATCTGTCAATGCCTATACCCTTATGGTGAGTGTACTTGACGGTAAAAAATCAGACAGTGAAGTCGGTCTGTTTGTGACTGACACGGCGATAGAACAAGCGCGTTCCCATAGCCGTAAAAAGGGTGTGTTAACCGGCGAAGAATTAGGGCGCTCATTTGCATGGATGCGGCCCAATGATTTGATCTGGAATTATGTCGTCAATAATTATCTGCTCGGGGAGGCCCCGCCGCCATTTGACGTGCTGTACTGGAATAATGATACAACAAATCTACCGGCGCAATTACATTCCGATTATCTGGATATATTTCAGGACAGACGCTTCAGGCCCGATAAAAATGTTGAATTTATGGATCATATTGTCGACATGTCAGCCGTCACCCAAGACGGATTTATGGTCGCTGGCGTAACCGATCATATCACCCCGTGGAAGGCCTGTTACCGCAATGTGCGTCTCATGGGAGGGGAGGTCGAATTTATCCTTTCAAATTCCGGGCATTTGCAATCCCTGCTTAATCCGCCGGGTAATCCAAAGGCAAAATATTACACGAATAAAGACTTTCCGGCGCGCGCCGACCGTTGGCTGGAAGGCGCGAGTGCCGTTGAGGCGTCATGGTGGATCCGTTGGAATGAGTGGCTAAGCGTGCGCTCTGGCGAGCGCAAAAACGCCCCGAAAAAATTGGGTAATAAAGCCTATCCGCCTATCTCCCAAGCACCCGGTGAATATGTCTTTACATGATGTAAAATAATTGTGGCTAAGCTGTGAAGTGTGAGATCTTTACTTTCGCCATAAGGCTCACCATCTATATTATGAAAGACGAAGGCTTTATATGACGAATTATACGCCCAACCTGCCGCGCATATTTTTCACGAAAGTGGGAAACCAAAAGCTGCGCGTGGCAATCTGGTCCGGGGTCGATAAAGGCTATGGTAAAAGAACGCCGCTTTTATTCTTTAATGGTATCGGCGCCAATCTGGAAATTGCCCAAGCCTTTGCAGATACATTTACAGGACGCGACATTATCACCTTTGATATGCCGGGCGTGGGCGGCTCTCCTGACCCTGTTATGCCTTACCGTCCGTGGTGGGTGGCCAAAGTGGCCAAGCAGATTTTACTGGAAAATGGCTATGAACGCGTTGACGTTTTAGGTGTGTCTTGGGGGGGCGGTCCTGCCCAGCAATTTGCCTGGCAAAATGCCAAAATGACAAACCGCCTTGTGCTTTGTGCGACAACGACAGGCGTGACAATGGTGCCGGGAAATCCAAAAGCGATTTCAAAAATGATGTCTCCCAAGCGCTATATTGACCGGGATTTTCTGGCCAAAAATTTTGAAACGCTTTACGGCGATTCCGCGCGTGAGGGCGTGAAAGAGTTTTCGATTAATATGACCCCGCCGAGCTTGAAGGGTTATCTTTATCAACTCGGAGCAATGGCGGGATATTCGACCATTCCTTTTATTCGCCGCATTAAAGCCAAGACCTTAATTCTAATGGGTGAGAAAGACCATATTGTCCCCGTCGCGAATGGTCGTATTTTAAAAGTCTTGCTTAAGCACTCCACTTTGAAAATCCTCAACGGGGCCGGGCATTTATTTCTTTTGACGCGCCGCGATAGAACGATTGAGCTTATCCGAGATTTTTTTGAGGAACCCGAAGTGCCTATCCCGCATATTGAGCCTGTCCAGCTACCCTCTGTGGCGGAAGTGGTAAATTACTGAAGACTTTAACGCAAAAGTGGAAGGGAGTATTGATTATGTCTGATGAGAAGAAAAATGAAAATTCCAAATCGCGCAGCACAAGTGAGACAGCTCGCCGTATCTGGCTGGCTGGTATTGGCGCTTATGGACGTGCCTTTAGCGAAGCTCAAGAAGCCTTAAAAGATGTCAGTGGAAAGGGCGGCGAGATTTTTGAAGACCTTGTGCAAAAAGGCTCCATGATTGAGAAGGTTGTTGAAGTCAAAGGCAAAAAAATGATGGAAAAGGCCAATGTCTCAAATTTTGACATGCCTAATTTTGATATAGATGACCGGATTAAATCCATGCGCTCGCGCTTGCGAGGTTCTGGCGAGGTTGAGGCAGGTTTCGAAGATCGTCTTGCGCAGGTTGAGGCCAAATTAGATAAAATCCTCGCCCTTTTGGAGGATAAAGCACCGGCCAAAAAACCAGTAAAGAAGACGGCCAAAAAGTCGGCTAAAAAACCAGCCAAAAAACCTGTGAAAAAATCTTCGACCAAACGCACGCGCACACAAAAGACGACGTCTAAAACTTAGACGTCATTGTGGCAAAGCGCTCCAAAACCAAAGATAAAATTCTGCGCACCTCGCAAGCCTTGTTTAACAATGAAGGTGAGAGTGCTGTCAGCGCCGTGGATATAGCCTCTGTCATGGGGATTAGCCCGGGTAATCTTTATTACCATTATAAGGGTAAGGACGAGATTATCATTGAGCTGTTTTCTGATTTCGAAGCTGAAATCAAGCAAGTGCTCACCTCGCCCGTTAGCGCCCCCTTAAAGCTCGAGGATAATTGGATTTATCTCTATATAATTTTTGAAGAAATTTACGATTTCCGTTTTTTTTACAAAAACCAGTCCCAACTTATCGAGCGTATTCCGAGCCTGCGCGGACCGTTTTCGCGCATCTTATCGCTCAAAGAACGTACGGCCTTTTCGCTCTTATCTAAACTCGAAGAGGACGGGTTTTTATCTTTTGATGAGGGGGAGAAAGCCGCGCTGTCCGGTCGGCTCGCCCAGCATTTTACGTTTTGGCTACAATATCATGACCTTCGTTTTTCAACGGCCCCGCCGAAATCACTGATAGATCAAGGCGTGTTTCAAAGCCTGATACAAATAACGCCTTATTGGCAGGGGCAAGCTGGTTATGCTGACCTGCTCAGAGAATTTATGAGTGATAAATAAGGCTCTCACTTAAGCTAAACTTATTGGGCTTAGCGTAATTCATGATCTGTCTTGTTATTGCCGCCTTGCTTGATTATGCCTTTTTACAATATTTACGGGCCTTGAATTTGGAAAAGAAGGCCTTGTTAAAAAGGACGACGAAATGTCTAAGATGAAAAATTCCGATATTATGTTGATAGATGGCGGTATGGGCCAAGAGCTTATCCGGCGCTCAGGCCAAGCCCCGACGCCTTTATGGGCTGCGCGCATTCTATTAGACATGCCGGAATTGGTTTTAGACCTGCATAAGGATTTTATTTATGCGGGCGCACAAATGATTGTGCTCAATAATTACACGGCTACGCCCGAGCGCCTCACGCGTGATGCTTCGGTTGATCTTTTTGCGCCCATTCATAAAGCCGCGATCGAGGTGGCGCAAACTGCGCGGAAAACGTCGGGGCGGGACGTTAAAATCTCAGGCTGTCTCCCGCCGATCATGGCAAGCTATAAAGCCGAATTAGCCCCGAGCTTTGAGGATTGCCTAAAGTCCTATCGTGAATTGGTAGAGATCCAAAAAGACGGCGTGGATTTATTTTCTTGCGAAACGCTCTCCACCATAAGAGAGGCCAAAGCGGCCGTTACCGCCGGGCGCGAGACGGGGCTGCCTGTCTGGGTGAGTTTTACCCTCGATGATGACGCGCCGACAAAATTACGCTCAGGGGAAGATTTGAAAGCTGCCATATCTGAAGTCGCAAAGCTCGGTGCTGAGGCGGTCTTGGTCAATTGCTCCATGCCGGAAACTATGGATAAGGCCTTGCCTATATTGGTGGCCGGATTTGACAAGGTCGGAGCTTATGCAAACGGGTTCCAATCTGTCGCCCCGCTCGATGCGGGCGGCACTGTGGCGGGCATGAAAGCCAGACAAGACCTCACGCCAGAAAAATATGCCGATTATGCGATGGGCTGGGCGCGTATGGGGGCCAAGATTATCGGCGGGTGCTGCGAGGTCGGGCCTGAGCATATCGCCGCGATTAAGACGCGTTTGGGGTAGGGGCTTGATGCGGATTGGGGGATATATCCCGTGGCTGTGTGAAAACGATGTTTTGTGGTATAATTTCGGTGATTGAATCG
>CAZNCJ010000006.1:0-53415 GCA_964571595.1 uncultured Caulobacterales bacterium
AAGTCTCTCTTAGCCCAGACCTAAATCTGTGACATTAGTGCTGACGCCGGACAGTAAGCACATAGTAATCACACAGTAAGCAGGGGTTTGAAATTGACCGATTTAGCGGAAATGGTGTTTTTTGTTCTAGAAACTTATTCAATTAGCATTGTACCCAAATTGGTCCCTGAATGTCAGTAGAGCTTTTTTCCAGAAAGTTTCTCGATCCCTGATTAGAGAGTCAGGTGTTTTCCACGAAAAGGCTTCTATGAAAGTTAACTGGAAATTTTGTGAGACGTATTCCATACCCCTCTGGCCAACTAACTTAACCAGCTCTACGTTACCGCCAGAGCCGTTATATAGATAAACGCTCCATCTTGACCAAATCCTTGATTCACCATCAGTTTTACCAACATACATCTTTCCATTTGACTTATTGCTAATGACGTAGATGCCTTTTGTATTGCTGAGTGCGTTTTTCCAATTTGGACGGTCATTCTCAAAAATGATTTTAGGTTTTTTGAAGTCCATACAGATATTCTCTTACCCCGGAAAATATTCGGCGATATATGGTTCTCATGAATTCGCTAAATCAATAGATGGCTCAGTTTTAAAGCGCAAGCGCCCAAATAATTTTTTGGTTTAACCCATATGGGTGATGACAGTAAAAATGGACGGGCCCATATTTCAATCAGTAAATTTTAGATTGATCGACAGGACCTAGGATATCTTTTCTAGGGTTTTGCGAAGCTAATTTATGATTACGGGGTGTTTATGCGAAATTTATTAAACAATACGACGAGCTTAAGTAATAGTAGGTCCATCCTTTCTTGGGCTATATCCAAGCGTTTAATATTAAGCGTCTCCAGTCTCATTTCTATGCTTATCATGGCGGCCCCTAATATTACAGCGCAAGCGCAGGCTGTTTCGGGAGATCCGCAATGCCCAATATCCGGCGATACTGTTACGTGTACAGCGAGTATACCCAATGGGTTTCTGGGCGCGAGTGACGAAGCCGTAAATTTTAATATTAACAACCTCACAAGCTCTATAGCGGCTGATAATTTCGGTATTGGCATTGTAGGAGAGGCGAGTGATGATGTCGTCATTAATGTTGACAATACAGTCAATATTACACTCACAGACGATCCCGCAGATGGTTTTGATGCCGCCGCAATACTTGTTGAGCATGAAGACGGCGATGTTAATTTAACCAGTGCAGCTACAATTAGTGGAAATAGTACAATTGCGGATCATTTCGGAATTCGCCTGGAGGGTGATTCAGGTGATCAAGTCATTACCAATACCGGAAATATCTCCATTACAGCGGGTGGCACCGGGGCGTCATTTGAAGGTGTCGGTGCTATTGGGGCCGTCTCGGGAGGTAGCTCGACAGAAATCTCTATCAATAATAGCGGGTCTTTAAGCCTTGATACGGGCAGTGATTTAATGAGCGGTGCAGCCGCTGCGATTATTTCAAATAATTTTGGTTTAAATACTGTTACAAATATTAACAATAGTGGCGATATTGATGCGACCGGGTCAATCACCAATGGGATTGTCGTGCTATCGGTTGAGGAGGGGGCAGGTGTTTCCCAGATTGATGTCGATAATAGCGGGGATATTACGGTTGATGGCAACAATCTGGCGGCGATTAATATTCAAAAGGGTACTGCCCAGCTAGGGTCTGGGCTTCAGGATATTTTTAACAGCGGAACCTTGACGGTTAATAATGCCAGTACGTCTAGCGGGATTCAATTTATCACCCAAGCTAATGAGGCGACAACAGATATAGAAAATGCGGGCGACATTATTATTAATGAATCGGTCGGTATAGGGTTTGGTATTTTTGCCGATTTGACAAATTTATCCGGTACGGGCGGGGATAGCGTTGTTAATGTACTAAATAGCGGAAATGTAACAGGAAATTCTGGTAGCATTGTGAATGGAATTGCGGTGCAATCAGCACTAGCTGATACCGTTACTGTGACGCTGGAAAATACGGGAACGATAGACCTGACGGATACTAATCCGGGATTTCTATCTAATGCTTTTGTCGCCCAAGGCGACAATGCTGTCGGCGCTGGCGGTGATGATGAGGGTGTTAGCACTTTTGTCATTAATAACTCTGGGGCGATATTAACCGCCAGCGCTGCCGGAGCTTTCAATGCCATTGGCGATAATGTCACGATCAATAATAGCGGGACGATTACCTCCTCAACGACAGGTAATAATTTGGTTGCGCTGAATGGGCTAAATACGGATAGTGTCATAAATTTCACCCAAAGTGGGACGATTGCAGCCGATAATAATGGGCTTGATATCCTCAATATTGGGGATACGGGCACAGCGAATATTACATTGAATGGCGGAACAATTTCTCAGGTAGATACGGGTGGTTCTGGAGCTGTTATACGCTCACTGGGTGCGGCAACAAATATAACGTTAAGTGAAGGCACCGTCACCGGGGACATCTTAACTTCAAGCGGCAATGATAGTCTTTTGGTCAGCGGAAGTGTAGTGGATGGAGAAATTAATCTGGGAGATGGGAACGACACCATAATCTTCAGCGGGCAGAATCAGATTATAAATGGCATTCAAACTGGTGAGGGGAATGACAGTGTTACTATCGACTTTTCGGCACCGGGTGCAGCAACCATTTTCGGGAGCGATACGAGTTTTGGAAGCATAGGTCTGGGCGAAGGGGACGATGAAGTTACGCTAATAGGCGCGACACAAGAAAGTTTTGATGAGCTGGTATTTATTAGCGCCTTTACAGGGACTGACACATTCAATTTCAACCTTAGCGCAGATACGGATATCATAATTGATCAGCTTCCGGGTAATTCACTGGATGTTTTCAACCAAACAGGAAGCGGAAATTTAGTGCTTCAACTTCCATTTTTCAGCAATATTCTTAATCCTGCGACCTATAATATTATAGGTGGAAACTTAGATGATCCTACTAATATAGATGCACCCAGCGCGACGTTTTTAGTTAATGCCGGAAATGTGGATGTGAATGTTATAGGGGATCAGTCTTCATTTTCTCTATTGGGTACAATTAATGATTTGACTGTGGGGGGAGGCTTCAGGCCAGGGGCATTTGATCCAGATAATTTAATTTCTTTGTTTGAAGCGGGGGCACCCCCTCCAATTGCAATGATAGACGGCAATTTTGTTTTCGAAGACACGGGTGAGTTTTTTCTGGTGGTCAATTCCGATGGTCAATCGAGCCTCACCAGCATAGAGGGAACCGCTACAATTAATGGCGGTGACTTAATTGTTTTACCCGCTGTTTCTGAACTTGCATTTATGGGAACACAAACTTTTGAATTTTTAACTGCGGAAGGTGGGCTAACAGGAGAATTTAGCGATATTGTTTCACCCGATTTTGCATTTGTCGATCTAGCAGTTGAGTACATGCCGACATCGGCGCGCTTGATCGTGACACGGGCAATGTCGCCAACTGTGCCAATGTGTACTATTACGGAAAATATTGCTTTGTGCCAGGGCTTTCATGCAGATGGTATTGAAAATACCAGTGCATCCCCGGAATTTACAACGCCACCTGTCGACACGCTGAATGTCAATAACCTTACGGCTAATATAGCACCGCAGCCAAATGTACGGGGTATCGAATTTACGAATACAGACCCTGGAGAGATTAATATAAATGTCGACACAGGCAACTTCTCTATTATTACCGAAGGAGATGGAGCGGATGGTCTTTTTGCACATAATGATGGCGGCGGTAATATCAATATCATGCTGGCGGGCAATGTAGTTACAAGTGGTGCGGAGGCAAACGGTATCTTCGCGAATGCCGAAATTGGCGATACGATCACGATAAATATTTCAGACAATACTGTTGTGGACGCTAATGGTGTCGATGCAAATGGCATTTATCTCGTGGGCTCTCCGGCGTCGCAGATATCATCTCAAACGTCTGTGGTTGCCGATATTCTGATTGGGCAAAACACAATCGTCCGAGCGGACCAAGGGTTTGCAATCGGCGAAAATGAGGGCGTTATTTCTCAAAATGGCGGTCCGATAGGGGTTCCGATTGACACAAATTTGGTAGTTGAGGGCAGGGTAGAGCATGAGGCGGCAGATAGTGTTGCTATCAGTCTGGCTGCCGGTGATGACGTGATTAATGTGGTGGGAGATGGCGCTATAGATGGCGATGTTGATTTAGGCGCGGGTGATGATGATATTTTGCTTCAGGGAGATAGCGAATTTCGAGGTGATATCCTATTAGGTGAGGGCACAAATACGGTCACTTTGGAAAATGAATCATTTATATCGGTCCGTAATATAAGTGGGGCGTCTCAAGTCTCGCTTCTTTCCGCCGGTAATGGCAATGATACGGTTACCGTCAGAGATGGGGCCTTCCTCCGTTCAGATATTGATCTAGGTGATGGAAATAATACCATCTTACTCGAAGATGAAGCGGATATCGATGGTGATATTAGTATGGGATCAGGGAATGATATCATTACAACATCACTAGATAGTGACATTTCGGGTAGCCTCTCTCTAGGCGCAGGCAATGATATCGTAAATTTACAGCCTTTCAGCTTTTTTGGTAGTGAAATCGATTTAGGTTCTGGTGATGATCAAATTAACCTTACCGGGCTTAATGTTTTCGGACAAATCATTGGCGGGGACGGCACAGATACGCTTAGCTTTAACACAGTAGAAGATGATATCTTTACTTTGGATTTCGACGACTCTACGCCTTTAGCGACAGGTTTTGAAATATTTAATCAGGATGGGCTGGGCATTATTGGTTTTACTGGTGAAAACCCGGACCTGATTGCGGACTTTAATCTCAATGGCGGTGCGACATTTGTATTTGCTAACTTACCGGACGTGAATTTCACCACACAGGCGGGGACGCGCTTTGTGGGCGGGCAGCAGCCAATCGAAGTTCCGGACCCGGATACTGCAATGGTTACGACAGATGACTTCATTGGTGACCTGACGGTAAATGGTGTTTTAGCCCCGGCGAATTTCAATGATTTAGCGGCCGTGGCCGATACTAATGCCGTTACGGCCGATACTATATTTTCCTCTATAGGCGTTTTAAAAACTAATAATCTTACGCTGACACAAAGCGCGGCTTTGGAGGTTGACGTCAATGATGCGGGCGAAAGTGACCTCGTTATCGTGAACGGCACGGTCTCACTTGGCGGGGCGACATTGGATGTGAATGAAGAACTGGGCAGTACATTTGACAGTGATGATCCGTTTAACTTCATCATTATTGATAATGACGGGTCTGATGCGGTGAATGGGACTTTCGGTAATGTGACGAATGACTTAGTTTTCCTTACACCCACAGTTGATACGGCCTCTGGGGACGGCAATGATGTGCAGCTCACACTTGCACGGGCCGTTGCGTCGCCACCTCCGCCGCCACCTCCACCTCCACCTCCACCACCTCCTCCTCCATCTGCCGCTGTGGGTTGTGTCGCAGACGCGGCAACGCCGTCAAATGTGGTTTGCGGTTCTGATGACACGGACGGCTTTTTCTCTGATACGGATGTCGCCAGCGTGACAATTAATGCGGACGTCACGGTCGATGATAGCGGCAATGCTGGCAATGGGGCTATTGGCGGCGCGGGTCTCGGTGTGATCGAGCTTCGCGATGGGATGGTAACAAGTTCTGGAGCTGCCTTTACCGATAGTGCTGATGGAAGCATAAGCCCCAGTGTGCTGGGTGACTTTACCAATAATGGCTCTATCGTATCCACTGTTTCGGGTTCAGGCGTAGATGGTGTTTTCATTGAAGGGTCTATTGCGGGGACGTTCACAAATAATGGAGATATCTCTGCTGTCGATGGCGTTTTCATCGGACAAAATGTAGAGACGCTGATCAATAATGGAATGATTACCGGCGCTCTAGAAGGTGTCGACGTTAATGGGAATGTTGCAAGCTTTACCAATTCCGGAACCATTATTGGTGATAACGCCGGTGTCAGTATTAATGGCGACGTCGGAATATTTACGAATAATGCCGAAATTACGGCAGATGGTGATGGTGTGAATATTCAAAGTGGTGCCGGGACGTTCACAAATGCGGGTGAGATTACATCGAATTTTGAGTCTATATTTATTATTGGCGATGTTGAGGCAATTACAAATTCTGGAACAATAACATCAGTCCTTAGTACTGGCGTTACGGCTGCCAATGATCTTGGCACGCTCACCAATAGCGGAACGATATCAGCGAGCAATGAAGGTGTGCAGCTGCTTGGGAATGTCGGAACGATTATTAATAGCGGAACAATAATTGGCGAATCACAAGGTTTCGCCCCAGATGCCGGTTTTGTCATTCAAGACCCAGGGATTTTTATTGTCTCCAACGCTGACGGCGATACCCTGATTGAAAACCAAGCCGGGGCTTTGATTGAAGGGACAGAAGGGATTCTCTCGACGTCGACAACCAATAATGAGACGGTAATCAACACAGGTACAATCACCGGGACTTTAGGCATAGCCGCAAACCTTGGCGGCGGAGACGACACATTCGTGCAAACAACCACAGGCGTGCTTAATGGCAGTGTTGATTTCGGCGACGGGTTCGATACTTTGGCCTTTGATGCGGCGTCAGGCGAGACGGGCAATGCGGCACTCTTTACGGACGGCACGAGCTTAGCCAATGATTTCGAGGCAATTGAAAAACGCGGGGCAGGCACCTTCATCTTTGAAGGGGACGCATTGCCGGATACGATATCCGGTGTCTATTTGTCGGTTCTTGACGGCACAGCACAGGTTAATGCTGAGCTTTCCCAAGTCAGTACCAGTATAGCTGCCGGCGCGAGGCTTGAGGGCACAGGCACAGTCGGTGTTGTAACCGGTGAAGGCACTATCGCGCCGGGTGCCAGTATTGGCACATTAACGACCGGTGGTTTGTTCCTCTCAAGTGCCACGACCGTTGAAGTTGATGTCAATGATGCGGGCGAAAGCGATCTGATTATCGTCAACGGGACTGTCACACTGGGCGGGGCGACATTGGATGTCAATGAAGAACTGGGCAGTACATTTGACAGTGATGATCCGTTTAACTTCTTGATTATTGATAATGACGGGACAGATGCGGTTATTGGTGATTTCGGGAACATCACCAATGATCTCATCTTCTTAACCCCGACGGTGAGCACAGATGCGGGTGACGGCAATGATGTTCAGTTGACACTGGTCCGCGCTGCGGTCACACCTCCTCCTCCGGTTACGGGCAATTGTGTGACCGTTGGGACGGTGACAACATGTATGGGTGATCTGACGGGCGGTATCGCGTCCGACGGTACGGCGCCGGACGGCCAAAACTTCACAGCCCCGCCAACAGAGACGCTCATTGTCAATAATGTCGACGCGGCGGGTATTGTGACAGACGGCGCAGACGGTATTAATTTCGAGGTCGCGGCCCCTCAAGACATTATCATTGACGTCGATACCACCGGAACCGCCGGCATCGTTACCGATGGTGGCGACGGCATTGATGTTGATATTGAAGGCGGTGATGGGGACATCACGATTACCTCTACCGGAAATCTCTCAACGTCTGGCGACGGCTCCGAAGCGATTATTGCATCGCAAGATGGCGGCAATGGCGATATCAATATCGCATCGACAGGCAATATTTCGACTTCTGGTGAAAATTCGGATGCCATTCAGGCCGATAATAATGGTATGGGCGATATCACCATCACATCCAATGGTGACATTACGACCACGGGTGATGGTGTAGACGGGATATTAGCAATCCACACAGGTGTAGGCGATATAAACATCACGTCCAACGGCGATATTTCGACGTCAGGCGTTGCTGCGGGTGGCATTACGGCTATTGTTTCGGGTCCAGCAGGGGCTGGATCTGGTGGTGACATTAACATTAACACGACAGGCACTGTTTCTGCGAGCGGAATAGGTCTTGATATTATAGCAAGTAATGCAGGCAACATAGCAATCAATTCTAACGGTACGGTAAACGGTATTATTATAAACAGCGATTTTGGGGGTTCGATTAATTTGAGAGCTATGGACATTACGGATGACATTATTATCACTCAGGATAATTCGGAGGAAGAGATCAATCTGAATATCACTGGAACGGTTTCGGGCGAGATTGAAATTTTAAAAGAAAATGGTGGTTTCCTTACGGCTAATGTTAACAACGTAGTTAGTGATGACGACAGCGCTGTAATAATCGTTCAAGACGGTGGGATCGGCGTCAGCGCAACATTTACGTCCACTGGTACGATCTCTGCCGCAGATAATGGCGTACAAATCGCGACTGATAATAGCAACCCGCAAACAATCTCAGTCAACAACGTAACTGGCGACAGCGATGGTGATGGGGTTGGTGTAGGTATATTATCCGTAATTAATAATTCTGCCTTTTTATCACTCGATACATTGGGTGATGTATCTGGCGGTAGTGAAGGTATTTTAATATCTGCTGGAACGTTAACGTCCACTGACCCGACCCCAATCACAATTGACACATCTGGCACAGTCACTGGCGATGTCGGCATTCAGGTTGAACGGACAGCAGGCGCGGGCGCTACGTTGACGAACTCCGGCACGATTACAGGCCGTAACGGGACGGCGATTGATCTGATAGGGGAGGCTAATGATACGGTTATCTTGACAGAGACAGCGATTATTAATGGCGGCATTGAGTTCGGTGAGGGCTTTGACACGCTGGCCTTTGATGCGGCGTCAGGCACGACGGGCACAGTCTCGCTTTTTGAAAGCGGCGCGGCCTTTGCCAATGATTTTGAAGCGCTCGAGAAGCGCGGAGCTGGTACGTTTATTTTTGAAGGCGATGCTTTGCCGGATACAATATCGGGTGTTTATCTAAGCGTTCTTGACGGGACAGCGCAGGTTAATGCCGAGCTTTCCCAAGTCAGCACCAGTATTGCAGCAGGCGCGAGGCTGGAGGGTACAGGCACAGTCGGTGTTGTAACCGGTGAAGGCACTATCGCGCCGGGTGCCAGTATCGGTACATTAACGACAGGCGGTCTGTTGCTCTCAAGTGCCTCAACGGTTGAAATTGAGGTCAATGATGCGGGCGAGAGCGATCTGATTATTGCCAATGGTAGCGTCTCATTAGGCGGAGCGACATTGGATGTCAATGAAGAGGCCGGCAGTACATTTGACAGAGATGATCCGTTTAACTTCATCATTATTGATAATGACGGGTCTGATGCAGTCGATGGGAATTTCGGTAACGTGACGAATGACTTAGTTTTCCTTACACCCACAGTTGATACGACGGCGGGGGATGGCAATGATGTTGGATTGGCATTGACACGCACAGCCGTCGTTGATCCTGATCCTACACCTGATCCTGATCCTACACCGGACCCTAGTCCAACGCCTGACCCTACGCCTGTGGCCTTTGCCAGCGTGGCACAGACCTTTAACCAGACCTCTGTGGCCGACACATTTGATGCGTTGGAAGCGGGTGCGACTGGTGATTTGCAAACCGCTATTAATGCACTGCTTTTCACAACGGCTACCAGTGCACTTGAAGCCTTTGATAGTACGTCTGGTGAAATATATGCGTCAGTGACGGCGGATGCTGTAGATAGCCAGACCAATCGCGTGGATAATTTGACTGCCCGTAGCCATAAAAATGTCGGTGAAGGTGTACGTGTTTACGGTGAGGTTAACCGACTTGATACAAATGTTGAAAGCGACGCTAACGGTGCGGGCATTATCCAAGATAGTTTTGGGTTAAGTGTTGGAGCGGATTACCGCGCGCCAAATAATCTTTGGGCACTTGGTGGGGCAGTCGGTTATTTTGAAGGCGATCTGGATGATGATCGTGGGTCTGTTTCCGACCAAACCGGTTGGCACATAGGTGGTTATGCCCGTTACGGCACATCAAATGCGGGCCTTACGGCAACTGGCGCGGTTGGCTTTAGTTCAGCTAATCTGGACGTAACCCGCGACATAAATATTGGCTCTCTATCCCGGACAGTGAATAGTGAGACGGATGTAAGCGCGGTCGCAGTCGCTGGTGAATTACGTTACGGCGCAACAGTTGCAAAGGGCGTTGCTATTGGACCGTTAGCATCTATTCGTTACGGCAATAGTGATTTGGATGGATTTGCTGAGAGCGGAGCGGAGAGTCTTAATCTGATTAGTGATGGCGGAAACGACGCACGTACGCGCTTTGGCATTGGCGGCTACGCGAATCTACAGTCAGAGAAGGGCTCGCTGGATGCAAGCGCCCAATTCATTGAGGGGCGTAGCAATTTTGCTGAAATTGACGTCGCACTTAGCGGGGCTACGGATACAGCCTTTGCCGTGAGATCATCTGAGACAAGTGGAAGCGGCGGCCTTATCTCTGTAGTCGGAGACTATGAAATTGCGAATAATGTGAGTGTTAACGCTAATCTACGCGGACTTTTCACAAGTGATCAGGAGATCTTATCAGCTTCCGCCGGAGTCAGTTGGCGGTTCTAAGTTGTCTTCCGGCTCTTCATAATTTTCTATGTAAGAGTCTATGAGCCGCAGAACGGCATCTCTGGCAATGCGTGTATAATCATCGGAAAACCCGATAGTTCTAACCATTTTCCAATGCCCATACATGGTAGCGATTACAAGATAGCCTAACTCTTTACATGCCCTTTGTGGTAAGTCGGGATAAGTGATTTGTATCTCATGGGCAAAGGTCATTTGCGCGAGCTGATACCCCATATGTAATTTTTCGCGAAGGGGTTCATGCCTGCCTGCATAAACCAAAAGTGCATCATAAATTTTATCGTCATCGGGTTTGCTAATGCCTTTGTCGGATAAAAAATTAAAGTAGAAATCAATGAAGAGAGCCAAGCGAGTTCTATCGCCAGGCAGGATTGCCGATTTTACAAAAAGGTCTCGATAAGTCTGCTCTAACATTTCGCAAAGTGCGACCGCCATATCATCGCTGTTAGAAAAATAATGGCGGATTAATTGACGAGACATGTCGCCATGGCTTGCAATTTGGTCATAGCTAGGAAAGCTCATCCCCTCTGTTAAAAGGGATTTTTGCAGAGCTTCTAAAATTTCTGGACGTCTTATGTCTGATATTTTCTTAGTCAAGTCTTTATCCACTGTTTGAGGCAAGAATTGGGGCGTTATATAAGGGTGTGATAGACAAAAGGAAAGTCCGTGAAACACCGAATAGTGGCATAATTGTCCCGTCATTTTTGTCTATTTGCAACACTGAACTTCAGTTTCCCCTATGACGGAGGTATTTTTATCATTTTAGAAAAATTTCCAATTCGAAAAATTATTTTCAAATTGAAAATTTTTATTGATTTTGAGAATTGTTCTGCTACACTCGCTCAGCTTGTAAATGCAATTGGGTATCGTAATGGGGGATGATAAACTATATGATAATGTACTGAAAGTAGTTGAGCATACGGGGCAAGAAATATCTTATGAGTATGAAAGTGACTCATATTCTTTTTCCGAAAGTTTAAAAGAAATATTTTCGGTTCTACCTGATGAACAGGCTTTAGAGGCTCGGCATAGGGCTTTGCAGGGTTACTCAAAGACTGAACAAGACGCACGCTATGAAATTCGGTGGGCTGACTTTGATGGAGCAGGTCAGTTTGAGGGTGGCGGTATCGTTGATATTATAGGGCATTCTTTTCAAATGATTAGCAAAGCCGATAATGATGAAGATATTTTTCATCTGGTTACAATGGCCAGTGAGGGGCCGATTAAAGCCGGTCTGATGGAATATAGTATCTCAAAAAATGCGATTATATGGTTTTTACCAACTGTAATACGCACGAAAAAAGGGATTGGAAAACCTTGTTTTCGGGCTCTGCTTATTTCGGAAGAAACCGCCCATAAGGTGATAGATATTTTTAATCCTAATGAATTGATAACTAAGGCTGAAAAACACCTTATTTTTCAATTATTGGCGGGCATGTCCTTAAATATGGCGGCCGAGACTGATAGTTTAAAAATTGAAACCAAACGCTCTCAATTAAAGAGTATTCGGTCAAAACTACAATGTGGTAGTCAGAATGACTTGCTGAGATATATAATGGGTCAATTCACCTATTTATTAAGCTTGACAGATATACAATCTAATCGATCGGTAGACCTTCTGGCTTTCACCAAAACACATTTACCTTCAGATATAAGACTTACGGAACATAGGTTGTCAAATGATCGTGTTATCAGGATATTGGAGCGTGGCCCCGTAACAGGCAAAGCTGTACTCGTTATTCATGGTCTGCTTTGGCCCTTAATCATGAACAGTCCACTCAAATTGCTTAAAGAGCATAATATTCGTATGATCGTCCCTATACGCTCTGGTTATATTGACAAACAGGGTATGGATGATGTTTACGGAAAAAACGATCTAGTCGCTGAATCTTTGCAAGATATCGCGCTGTTCCAAAAAGAATATCTGGATCAGAATATGCCTGTCCTTGGGACGTCTTATGGGGGTGTAATAGCGTTGAAATACGCAAAACTTTTCCCTGAATTTGTGTCACATTTATTTATTGTGGCCATCTGTACAGCTCAAGCGAGTTGGAATGAAAAAAATGTTTTGGGCCGATTATATTTTGGCTTAAAATCACTGGCCAATAAGCCCGGCATTTTCAGATATATAGCGTGGCAATATAAAAAATATTATGCTGATGAGCGTACAGTTAAGCCAATATTGCAAAATATATATAAATCCTGCAAAGCTGATATAGATGTGATTGATGGACGATATGAGTCTAGCCCAATTTATCCCTGCTTTGTTGACCTCTTTCAAAAATCTATTTCCGGCATTGCAGATGATTTCAAAATAGCCTCTAACGATATAAAAAAAATAGCAAAAGACATAACTACAGAAACTGTTTTTATACATGGGCATCATGACCCTATGTTGGATACGAACATAGTAAAGGGATATGCAGGCGTCATGCGAAGTAGTGAAGTTGAGTTTATCAACTCGGCCGGCCACCATATTTTCAATACACACCCGAAGACATTATGGCATATTGTGACTAAAACCATCCAGAGTAGCGGTTAGCAAATTGTCAAAGTGAAGACTCATGGGTTTTCAGCCCCTTTAATATGTAACAGTTTGATTCAGAGTTTCGTGAACCAGCAAACGCATATTCAGGGATGGGAGCGCTCTGATATGGTTGTACTGCTTGAGCTATATATTGATGACGACTTTTGCTTGTTCGATGTTTGTGAGCTATTCTCCCAAAGTGACCTAGGCTAGACCTGTATCGGTATGATGCAAACCTTACGCGGTCAAAGTTGGTAAAATCGATAAGATATATCACGTCAAGTTATATCCACGATCAATAGTCTCATTACACACTTACGTAATGCCGAGCTCGGCGCGCATAATATCGGGTTAGACGTAATCACGAAAATGTGATTGACATTTGATTTGGAGCAAATAAAACAACCATAGGCTGATTAAGGCTTGGTAAAACATATTAGGGGGCGCTAATGGCACGATCATTCAAATTTAATACAAAACTGTTTACAGCGAGCAGCATCGCTCTGTTAACCGCTGTAAGTCTCACCGCCGGCTGCGATGGGGACAAGTTTTACGCTTGACGGTGCAACGACGAAGGGACTGATTCTGGACGGATTTGTAAATGTAGCAGACGCTTCAGATGATACTAACATATTAGTTTCAGGCAGAACGGACAGTGCTGATGGCACATATGACCTCATGATACCTGCCTCTGGTAACTTTACGGGGCCTTTTGTTAGGGTTTCTGTTGAAGGTGGCCCAGGTGCCGTCATGATTTGTGATGCCGGGGATGGCTGTTTGCCGACGGGCGGAGCAAATGTGGCATTTGGAGACACATTTGCGATTGATGACACGGTTACATTATCAGCAATTGTGCCAACGCCTGCCGAAAACTCAACAGATACGGTTAATCTGACAATTTTCTCTGATCTTGCAGCCAGTCTTATCGATAGTAATACGGGACCTTTGACAGCCGCATATATTGACCAAGCCAATGCTCAAGTTAGTGACCTTTTCGGTCTCCTAACAGTCGATCCAACTGAACTTGTAGCGATTGATGTGACAGATGGGTCTGTTAACTCTACGGATGATAATGCTTTAAGAGCCGCTATTCTATCAGGTGGTGTACTGGGCGCAGCGCTTGAAAATGGGGCGGATATTGGCACAGCTTTAGATAATTTGAGAGCAGACTTTGTCGCAAATGACGGCCAGCTTGTTATTAATGAGGATGTTGATGACCCAGCTTTGATAAGTCTGGAAGATATTTTTGAGGAGTCTTTAATTGTCGCTGAAGATAGTGAAATCTCTGGCGATGACTTTCTGCAAGCTACAGCCGAAATTTTAGGCGATTCAGTCAGTGCTGCCGGAGCAGATGAGGGCGAGCGGACAGATGCAAGTACGCCTCCCAGTAACTTGGCGCCCCCATTAGAGCAAGCACAGGCTTTTGTCTCTGATTTGCAGCTCATCGTTGAGGCTGCGACATCTCAAGACAATGAAGATAATATTGTTAATTTTGCAGAACGTGTCGAAGCTGCGGCTTTATTGATTGATGACGAAGCTGAATCCGCATTTGATGCTGCTCTAAGAGCCTCAGAAGCCATTGCACTGGCTTATCAAGCCTTTCAGGATGATAATAGCATAACGACATTTATGGCGAATGGCTTTGTTGTGGATGTGTCTTCTAATAGTGGGGATTTATCGCTCATTATCGCGTCTCAAACCGTAGGTGGTGAGACGGTTGAGATGTCAATTACCGGAGATCTTGATGTTGAACTTATGGAGGTCGATGAGTTTGATCAATCAATTGATGGAAACAGTTCTTCAGGAGAAGAAAGTGTTACAATTACTATCAATAATGACGCTGCATTTTCAGGGAGTGTTGAAAACTCTGCTGTTGAGCTGGAGATACTCGGCGGTGAGGTGAGTGTTGTAAGCGGTGATATTTTAAGCTCTTCCACCTTTAATAATAAATTTATGATGAGTGATTCCACGCAGGGAGGTTTTCAGAGTGACACGTTTGAGTTTTCAGACTTGCTTCGTATTGCGGCAGACCGTGTTTCAGGCTCTTTAGATGTCGTCGTGAACGAGAAAAGAGCTAATGGTTTGTCTTTTGACGGGGTCGCATCAGCATCTTTAGTCGGGCCACGCTTTGACTCCGAAGAGAGCGATACAAGTACATTTGGTTTTGATTCCACAGGTTTTGGCTTTAACACATTTTCGACCGAAATTGAGTCAGCGGATGTGAGCTTTAGCGGCACATTTAGCGAGGGGGGCAATTTGTAGATTTAAGTTTTGCTTTCCAAGTTGAGGGCAATGGGCTCGCGCTTGCAAATGGCGGAGAAGTTGAAGACGTCGCGACATTTAATGTGGCCAATAATGCCATCACTATTACAACACCTCTCGGCGATGATAGCTTTGAATTTGTAACCCAAAGTGAAGCCATGACCGAGCTGGAAAGTGGTAATTTAGGAAATCTTCTTTTCACTAATCCTGATGGCGTTGACGTCATCGTCGTTATGGATAATAACAATGTGCCTCAGTTGACAGCAGTTGCAAGTATTCCAGACCCTTCGGCTCCGGTTCTAAGATTTGAAACGCAGTTATTTAGAACGAATTCAGGCTTTTCAAATGTCGTATTTTACTTTCAAACCGATACAATTCAGGAGGTATTTACGGATCGTACCGGGTGGACAAATGAGTTCCTGACAAACCCGCCAACGGATATAGTTGAGTATTATAATCAGGGTATAATTATAGAAGATAGCCCCGGAGCTATATGCTTGCCCTATCCCGTAGATTCTGAACCTACATTATATCTCGTGCCCGAGCCGACATTGGAAGCGTCGGGATCAGTCATTGAAGGGATTGAATTGGAAGAATCCTTCTTTAGTTCAATTGGAGGAACAGAAACCAGCCAGTGTGAAGTTGCACGTTTATCAGGCTCTTCAAGTTTTGGCCAAATCGATAACGTCCTTGCCTTTGACCCGGATGCGTCCGCGACTGGCCTTGTGGCGGCCTCAGTCTCGCAAAATATTGCGGGTATTGACCCGGATGACAGCCTTGTCACAGCCTCATTATTTGGGCCTTTGAGTTTTGCCAATGAAGAGGTTGGCGGTAATCTGACATTAAAGCTAGATTTTGCAGGCCGTACTTTCCAGACGGATGCTCGCAGCATTAATGTTTTTGATGATTTGAGTGTGCCTGTCACAATCACCAATCAAGATGGGGTTATGATGACAATCTCTGAAGATCAAAATGGTGATGCGACCGGACAGGTTACTTTGGACGGTACGGTCCACGGCATGATTTCAGAAGATAATGGCCTCGTCATTGTGACCTATACGGATAATACATTTGTTTCTATTCAGTAGAATGTCGAAATATATCTCAAATTCTAAGAAGCTCCAGATTTTGTCTGGGGCTTTTATCTCTTTTGGGATGGCCTTATTTTCCACCACCTCAGCCGCTGCATCTGATTGGTCTTTTTATAGTGAATTTGACACGATCACCTTTTCGGAAAGTTTCTCTATTTTTGATGTTTTAGAGGAGGTTGAAGGCGGTGGTTTTGCAGAGAATGGCAATAACGGCTTTACACATAATCAGTTTGAAATTGGCGCTCGAAAAGGCCCTTGGGATTTCGCTTTACTCACGCGGTATGATTATCTCGCAGAATATACCTCTGACGGGGCAACATTGCTTCTGGCCAATGAGCTTGGTCTGAGTGTACCCAGTGATGATTATGAAATATTCGTTCAGCTTAATCACTCCAAAAGTCATGGTGTTAGACTTGGTTATCATTATAAGCTCACGCCCGATTTCACATTGACGGGACGTGTGTCGGGGCTATGGGCTTTCGGTATTGTAGAGGGGCAATTGGAAGGGGATCTTACCTTTTCAGACGCAGAACTTGAAACAGGTGACTTACTCTTAGATTACGTCTTTACAAGCGATATTGTTTTTGGTCGAGATTTCGAGAGACAAACAGGTTTAGGGGCAAGTTTTGACGTTATTGCACAGTGGAAACTAAGCGAAAATATCTCAGTTGAAGCCGCGGCTTACGATGTTTTTAGTCGTATTTGGTGGGATGAATTGCCCAGAACGGTTGCGGATGCCACAACCTCAATTTCCCGCTTACAGGATAATGGTATTTTGATCGTCCGGCCTACAATAAATGGGCAGAATTTTTTCGAAGATTTTACACAAAGACTAGAGCCGAGATATAAGGCAGAATTTGATTATCAGCTGTCATCTTCTTGGAGTGTTTCACAAGATATATTTAGTTTGGGCAGAAACCAGTTGACGGAAACAGAAGTAAATTACCATCTCGGGTCGGGACAAAAGGTCGGAGCGAGCTATGAGTGGGTTTCAAATGCTGTTGGCATAAACTTTTATTGGAATGATTTAAAATTAGAATTTGCCACGGACAGTTTTAATCCCAAAAATGCGCGATACGCTAAGTTGAATGTAAATTTTACCAAAAAATTCTAAATTAGATTTTGTATTTTAAAGTGCACTAATATTGATATTTTACCACCGCAAAGTGATAGAGTGCAAATCTCGAACAGACGAAAGACCATCATCGAGACATCATCTTTCTACCTCGTCCAGATAGGCAATGATAAACTCGTCTGGCACTAAGACCGGATTTTTTGGTATTTGCGCAGCCACATTGCGTGTCCATGTTTTAAGGGCTGGCACGGCGTCGGTCGGAATTTTATCTGACAGGCCGACCATATAGGGAAAAACGAGCTGCGGAAATAAGGCAAAGTCGACCAAGCCCGGCGTTTTTGCGCCGCCCATAAATGGGCCGTCCCCTAAATGGCCAAGCATTTCCATGCCGATCCGCATATTCATGTCTTTGAGGCTTTCTTCACGGTCAAGGGGCTCAACCATACGCTGAATGAAAGGGGCAAATCCTAATAGGTCAGGCCAGCGGTGCCGGATATGTTCAGGCAGAGGCGTATGTGCGCTGACAATCGCGGCGAGGCGCCACCCCATATGTTTTGCCGCTAAGTTTTTTGGCCCGTCTACCGCAGCCCTAAAATAGGACGGAAAAAAGCTCTCATTCATCCACGCGTCAATGGCAAGAATTTCCGCCCGGGCTTTGGGGGCTTGGGGTAATAAAGGTTTTTCGGGGTATAGCGCGTCAAGCCATATGGCGATCGGTGTGGAATCCGTTTTCCATTGATCACCGATTTTCAAAACAGGGACTTGGGTCTTGCCTGTAAATCCGATGGTCGCTTTGGGATCAACAGGATTAACCGGAACATGCTCAAAGGACAGGTTTTTATAGTAAAGACAGGCCGCGACTTTGCGAACAAAGGGGCTGGTGGCGTAGCCATATAATTTGATGTCAGTCATGAAAAATGACTATGCCGCCCAGCGATAAGCGTCAAGAAAAGGCCATTCACACTTACTTGATATTTTAAAATGGTATTGTGGATTTTACAAGATGGGTTGGTCCAGCAAATACCTCAAAGCTTATTAGACTAACTTGACCTCATGGTTCCACCAAGCAAGATCAGAAAAGGCGCGCAGGTCCATTTCATGTGTCCAGGCAGATCTGTGTTGATGGGCGATATGGTAATAGGTTTTAGCGATCTCGGCAGGCAGTAATAAACCATCATGTTCCATACCGCGAGCCTCGCGAAGTTTTTGGTAGTTTTCAGGGCCTAACATTTTACCCAATGTATCTGGGGCATCGACAGCGCCGTCTATGATGATATGCGCGATATGAATACCTTTGACCGCAAATTCGGCATTAAGCGTTTGGCACAACATCCTCCGCCCGCCCATAGAGGATGCATGAGAATGTTGGCCCGTATTTCCGCGCATTGCCGAGGTTGCTGAGGTGACCAATAAAGTGCCTGATCCACGTTCTTCCATATAGGGGAATAGTGCTTTAGCCAGCCTGAATAAGCCGAAATTGGCCATGCGCCAGCCCAGCTCAAATTGTTTCAAGCTGGTATCTGCTAAAGACCTGTTCCCGATCTGTGAACCAAGATTAAACAAGGCGACTTCAATGGGGCCGATTTTATCTTCCACCTCACTGATCAGTGTTTCAATAGCGTTATCGACAACCGCGTTAAGAAGCATACCACTGGCAGACCCGCCCGCAGCTTCAATTTCACTGACCAGCTTATCAAGCCCGGCTTGGTCGCTGCGCCGACACAATACGGCGTGATAGCCCTCGCGCGCAAATTTTTTGGCGACATTGCCGCCAATCCCGGCTCCCGCCCCCAATATCAGACAAACTTTTTTCTGGGTCATTTTATCCTCCGATAACTTTCTAACGCGGTGCGTTCAACTCCCAAATCTCAAATAGGGCTGACAGATTTAAAATCGCTTACCGGCGATGGTCGTGCGGTGTAAGAGCCGGTCATAGCCGCCCGTCGCGGAATGAAGCGTGGACCGGTTATCCCATATCACCAACATATCCTTTTCCCATTTATGGGAATAGATTATCGCCTCATCCGTTTGCGCCCTGTAAAACTCCATAAGAAGTAATTGGCTTTCTTGCGGGGTTTTGTCTTTAAAGCGCATAATATAAGCTGGTGAGCTATAGAGCGCTTTTTCTCCGGTTTCTGGATGGGTGCGTATAAAGGGGTGTTCGCGCTCTTCTAAGGCCGTATCATTTGCGATGATTTTCATGCTGCGCCCCGTATCCTTATCCTCGTCCCCGTAAGCGCCTTCTTTGGAATAGCCGAGCTTGGTCGAATGCACGGCGATCAAATTATCCGCTATGTCCTTAAGGTGCGCTGGTAAGCGTTTATAGGCCTCAACCTGATCGGCAAATAAAGTGTTCCCGCCTATAGGCGGAATGGTTATCCCGTAAAGCATTGTACCGTCGGGGGGAGTTTCCAGAAAGCTCCAATCGGAATGAAAAATGCTTGCAAATATCGGCGTGGTTTCATCGGCATTTCGCTGAATGGCGGCGATATGATTGGAGCTATCGATGGGCTCAAAAAAAGGGTCTTCACCAAATCCGCCAAAATATTCGGTAATACGCTCAAGGTCTTGGGATTGCAATTTTTGATCCGGAAACACCAAGACTTTATGTTCAAGCCAGTGCGCCCGCAGTTCAGAAATTTGTGTCTCAGATAAATTGGCTGAAAGGTCTATGCTGGTGACATGCGCGCCGCAAACAGCATCTGTCTTATCTACCCTTAGTCCCATATTCTTATCTCCCAATAATATAGAAATTATTTTGGAATTTTCTCTGCTGATTTTTTAGTCTTAGCCGATAAAGCGACATAGGGGAAATATATTGGTTTAAATAAATATATGAAGAAATCTTATGATTTTGCGACAGGCCGAGGAGCTTGATAGAAATGCCGCCTGCTAAAGGATAAGTTAATTTAACATTTAGTTACTTGGCGGGACGGATAGTTTTCGCTATGAGAGGCGTAATTATGGAGTCGACAATGCGTAAGATTTACAAACTATCCCTGCTCACGGGCTTAGCAATAACTATTTCGGGCTGCGCCTCTGCGGGGAAACGTCTTGGATTGACGAAAAACTCCCCAAATGAATTTAACATTCTGACTAAGGCTCCATTGGTTGTGCCGCCTGAATATAATCTACGCCCTCCGCGCGTAGGTGAATCCAGCTCAGAGAATAATTATTCCCAAAATGCAGCCAGACAGGCTTTAATTGGCGATATTGATGATAGCGAACCTTCTAGAGGTGAAATAGTGCTTATGACCAAAGCTGGCGTTGGGCGAGCCAACCAGGAAATCCGGCTTGAGGTTGACGGTCAAAATAGTGTTGAGCGCAAAACATCAGGCTTTGCTGATCAGGTATTATTCTGGAATAATGGCCGGGCAGAAACGCCTGACGGCTCGCCGCTTGACCCAGAGCTTGAAACGAAACGCTTACAGGCGATTGAAAGTGCTACTGGCGGCGGCGCGGTGACAATTACAAAGCGTCCAGGCGGGGCTAAACTCCCCGGATTATAAAAAGAAGCCCGTACAAAGAGGCTTTTAAATATCGTCTTTGGGCGATTTACCCAGAGCATATTTTGACACAGCCCTAGCTCTAATCTTGGCAACGGGTTAGTCTGGCTTATGTCCGGTACACACATATCGATTCGCCGTCTGCCGAGCGAAACTGTCAATCAGATCGCCGCGGGTGAAGTCGTAGAGCGTCCAGCCAGCGTAATAAAAGAGCTGGTTGAAAACGCTGTAGATGCGGGGGCGACCCAAATTGATATCCGTTATGAAAATGGCGGACGCTCTCTGATTTCGATTACGGATGACGGTAAAGGCATGGGCCCGGAAGAATTGCCTATTGCGATAGAGCGTCACGCCACGTCTAAACTTGCCCCGGACGCACAGGGCCGTTGGGACTTGCTCAATATTGCGACAATGGGATTTCGCGGTGAGGCCTTGCCCTCTATTGGCTCTGTCTCGCGCTTGAAGATTATCTCGCAAACGCTGAATTCAGAGAGCGCGTGGGAAATCTCGGTTGAAGGCGGGACGATCAGCTCTGTAAAGCCCGCCCCCCGTATGGGGCTGCACGGTACGCGCGTTGAAGTGCGCGATTTGTTTTACGCCACCCCCGCGCGCCTGAAGTTTTTAAAATCAGAACGCAGTGAAAGCCTCGCCATTTCCGATATTGTCAAAAGGCTGGCAATGGCGAACCCGCATGTCGGGATAAGCCTGTCATCTGGCACGCGTAAGATATTAAAGGTCATGCGCCAAGGAGACGATAATGCAGGCCGTCTTGCTAGGCTCGCTGCCATACTCGGCCAAGATTTCGGCGATAATGCGCTCGAGATAGACCAAGAGCGCGAGGATATAAAACTCACAGGATTTGCAGGCCTGCCGACCTATTCGCGCGGCAATGCCCAGCACCAATATTTATTCGTCAATGGACGACCTGTGCGCGATAAACTTTTACACGGCGCTGTGCGCGGGGCCTATCAGGACTATCTCGCGCGGGACCGCTATCCGGTCGTGGCGCTCTATGTCGACCTGCCCATGACCCAAGTAGACGTGAATGTCCATCCGGCGAAAACCGAAGTCCGTTTTCGTGACCCCGGCCTGATAAGAGGCCTGATTGTCTCGGCCTTGCGCCACGGCCTTGCGGCTGCGGGTCACCGTGCCAGCACGACGGTTTCTGATTACGCGCTGGGTAAAATACAGGCCGGGCAAGTCCAGAACCAATATGCGTTTCAGCAAAATTATAACCGGCCCCAGCCTGCTATGGGCGCAGGCTATGCAGCGCAGGCTTATGCCCCACATCAAAATGATCCGGCCATGGCCCCCCTCGTAGATGGTTACGGTTTCGGGGCGCGGGTCGAAGAGGCCGCAAATGGCTATCATGCGCGTATAGACCCCGAAACGGGAGAAGTTCTCGGACCTGAAGATATGGCGTCCAGTCCAGATTTTACGGCTAACCCCTTAGGGGCTGCGCGCGCCCAGCTCCACGAAACCTATGTCGTGGCCCAGACCGAAGACGGCATTGTCATTGTCGATCAACACGCCGCCCATGAACGCCTTGTCTATGAGCGCATGAAAGAGGCAATGGCCCAGCGGGCAGAGGGCGGGGACGGGGTTGAACGCCAAGCCTTGCTTATCCCTGATATTGTCGATCTGGGCGAGGGGGACGCTGCCCGCCTGCTTGCGCGTAAAGACGAGCTGGCAGAAATGGGACTTATCATTGAAGGCTTTGGTGTCGGGGCCGTTGCCGTGTCTGAAACCCCCGCCTTGCTCGGCGAGATGAACATTCAAGGCCTGCTGCGGGACTTAGCCGATGATCTGGCTGAATATGACGAGGCGTTAAGCCTGAAAGAAAAGTTCGAACATGTTTGCGGGACCATGGCCTGTCACGGCTCTGTGCGGGCCGGGCGGCGCTTAACCGGGCCGGAAATGAACGCCCTGCTGCGCCAGATGGAAGCCACACCACATTCCGGCCAATGTAATCACGGCCGCCCCACCTATGTGGAGCTTAAACTCGCCGATATTGAGAGATTATTTGGGCGGCGTTAGGGCTAAAATTAGATATAAAGCGTCAGAGAAAAGTATTGTTAAATAGATATTTTCCGTCAGCTAATGTGGCTTAATAAACACGACCCTTGCCGCGCCCCAGATTTTATCCGCTAAAATCTCAAAGCCTTTAAACTCTATATCCTCTTCGTCCTTGCCGATCTCTAGGATGATGACGCCGTTCTCGGCGATCAGGCCTTGGGCCTTGAGGCGTAAGAGAACGGGTTTCCAAAGCCCTTTATAGTAAGGCGGGTCCATGAAAATATGGGTGAAAGCCCCGCGGAGATTACCCGGTGCGACTTTGAGCTTGGTCGCGTCGCGGCGGTGCAGGCGCGTCACCCCGAACAAGTTCATCTTTTCGATATTTTCTCGAATTGCCGCGCGTGCTTTGGGCTCGGTTTCAACAAAGAGGCAGAACGCCGCCCCGCGCGAAATCGCCTCAAGGCCGAGCGCGCCGGAGCCGGCAAAAATGTCAGAGACAATCGCTCCGTCCAGATCAGGCGCCCAGCTGGCATGGGCGAGAATGTTAAAAATAGACTCGCGCGTTTGATCAGAGGTCGGGCGCGTATCGCGTCCAGAAGGCGTGGCGATATTTCGCCCGCGTAATGTCCCCGAGACTATTCGCATTTAATCACACCTCATCTTTTCGCAAATTTCCCGCGACCCTTCGGAGCGTTTTGGGCGTTTTTACGTTGGTTACGCGTTGGTGGCCGCTGGGGGTAATTCCGCTTTGGCGCAGCTGATTTACCCTGAGCGTTCTTACCGTGAGAAGGTTTTCCCTTGCCACCCTTGCGAGCCGTCTTGGATTTCACTCCGATAGGCGGGGGGGCGTCTTTGGGAATATCCACCAAATGCCCGACCTGGTCGCGCAGGATTTTATGGCGCACAACTTCGATATCACCCGCTCGTAATGTACCGAGCTGAAACGGGCCATAAGAAGTGCGGATCAGGCGGTTCACCTCAAGGCCGAGCGTGTTAAGCGCGCGCCTGACCTCGCGGTTTTTGCCTTCGCGAATGGTGACATTTATCCACGCATTATCGCCTTTCTGACGGTCCAGTACGGCCTCGATCGGGCCTGTTTTAATCCCGTCAATAGATATGCCCTCTTGGAGGCTATCGAGCTTGTCTTGGCTGACTTTGCCATAAGCGCGTGCCTTATAGCGTCTGGCCCAGCCGGTACTGGGCAGCTCTAAGGCCCGGGCCAGCTCTCCGTCATTGGTCAAAAGTAAAAGCCCCTCTGAGGTTATATCAAGCCGCCCGACAGAGATGACCCGTCCGATATCCTTGGGCAGTTCGTCAAAAACTGTCTTGCGACCTTTTTCGTCCTTATGTGTGGTCACTAAGCCATTGGGTTTGTGATAGCGCCATAATCGCACGGGGGCTTTGCCGGCTATTTCGGCTCCGTCAAAAGTTATGACGTCAGCTGCGGTGACTTTGAAGGCCGGTGTGGTGAGCCGCTTGCCATTGACCGAGATACGTCCGTCCTCGATCAGTTTTTCTGCGCCTCGCCGCGAGGCTATACCTGCACGGGCGAGATATTTCGCTATGCGTTCGCTGCTATCGGATTTGGGCCCAGTTTTTGGCTCTTTATTTTGCATAGCTTACCTGACTTGACCTTATCGTCATCAAAGCGCAACACAGGAGCATGACTGACGAAGACTATATGCGCGAAGCCATAGCCCAAGCGCGCGCTGCAAGCAAATGCCAAGAAGTGCCCGTCGGGGCGGTTCTGGTAGATCCGTCTACAAACGAGATTATCGCCCGGACCGGAAATGCCCCCATCGGGATTTGCGACCCGACCGCACATGCCGAAATATTGGCTTTGCGCGACGGGGCTTATAAGCGCGAGAATTACCGCCTTAAAGGGCTTACGCTTTATGTCACGCTTGAGCCTTGCGCTATGTGTGCGGGCGCGATTGCCCATGCGCGTATCTCGCGTGTGGTTTTCGGGGCCGAAGATATCAAGGGCGGGGCGGTTGTAAACGGCGTGAAATTTTTTGATCAGCCGAGCTGTCACCACAAGCCCGCCGTGACAGGCGGTATCTTGGCGGGCGAGTGCAGCACTTTGTTAAAAGATTTCTTTAAGGCTCGACGCGGGTGAGAGTGATCTCGTGAAAAACTCCTTACGCGAAATGCGGTTTACAACCGCGCAAGACGCTGCATTAGGCGCGAGGCATGGACACAGCCTCTCTTCTGTTGCGTGGGGTTATATATGCGGTATTTTGGGGGCTGTATTTTTCGCTATGAAAGCGATCTTTATCAAACTGGCATACAGGGGCGGCGAGGGTGTTATAGAAAATACGCTGGAGCCAATTACACTCATGGTTCTTCGTATGGGGTTTGCCCTGCCTATTTATATTTTTATTTTGGTATGGGCGTTAAAGCGCCAGAAAAAGAAAATAAGAAAAGATAGAGTTTTCGAATATGATCTGAAAATATGGCTTAAGTCCATGGCGCTGGGTATGTTGTGTTATTATCTTTGCGCCTTTCTGGACTTTACAGGTTTGCAATATATTACCGCCCAGCTTGAGCGGATGTTGCTGTTTACCTATCCGATTTTTGTCATGATTTTAGGGGCTCTGTTTTTTGGCCGCAAACTCTCCATCTGGAGTGTTTTGGCGATTGTGCTGGCCTACTCAGGTATTGGCGTCATTTTTATGGGCGGGGATATTGCCGTGGGTGAAAATGTGGTGTTCGGCTCTGTCCTGATTTTAGGCACGGCGCTGTTTTATGCAATTTTCCAACTACTGGCCGTGGGCTTTATCCAAAAACTTGGCAGCGAGGTTTTTACCTGTATTGCCATGATAGGCGCGACAGTGGCGGTTTTTATCCATTTTATAATTGTGAACGCTGGTGACATGTCCCCTTTGATAGACTTGCCACTGCGTATTTATGTTTTGGGATTATTGCTCGCAACTGTTTCGACTTTAATCCCGTCCTTTTTGGTCAATATGGCATTGGGCCGTATCGGGGCGCAGCCTGTCGCTATATTGGGTATGATTGGTCCTATCGCGACAATCATTGCCGCCATTACGCTTTTGGGTGAACCCTTTGGCTGGCTGGACGGGTTTGGCACATTACTCGTGATTTTTGGTATCGGCCTTTATACGGTTTTTGATAAAAACCGCTCGCAACAAACGCGGTAGGTTTAAATCATTCCGCCAAGCGTAAGCCCCCGCCAGATATAGACGCACCCAATCAGGGTGACGAGATATTTTGTATATTGGCGAAAGCCGACATCTGAAAATTTATGCAAAAGACGTGTCCCTAGAAATGTCCCCAACATGATAAAGGGTATCACGGCCACAAATATCCAAAGCGGTGGTAGGGTGGTAAGCCCGTGCAGGGCGATTAGCGGCAGGCCAAAAAAGAATATTTTGACGATATGTGCGCCCAGCATAGTTATAGCTTTTGTCGCCACGATTTCTTTGCGGGTCAAAGAGGTTTTCACATAGAAAAAATCAAGGGCCGGGCCAGCTACACCCGCAACCAGATTAAGGCCTATCACCATAAAGCCGCAAAACACGGCATGGAGCGGCTTATTAATATCGCCCTGCATCCAGCCTCTGGGCAGCCACAGTAAAAATGGCAAGGCGCCCAGCACTAAAAACAAGACATATTTTTGCGGGATATAGGCGGCAAAGGCTAGAAGCCCGATTGTCGGCATAGCTCCGAGTACTTTATAGCCTAATATATCCCAGCGAATATCCGGTCTTAAGAGATAAGATCTGTACCCATTACTCAGGCTCTGGACGATGCCGTGAACAACCATAGCTTCGGCCACCCCCATCACTGAGAGGATAATGCCCATAAAAATCATACCGCCGGCCATGCCAAAGACGCCCGAAATAAAGGCGGTTATCAAGGCAGAGAACAGAATCAGTAAGGCTAGTCTCATTCTCATCTCATAGGGGGCATTTCGCGCTAAATCGCGGGAAAAATGGTTTTACTATAAAAAATAAGGGCTCGAGAAGAGATTGGAGAATAAATTAATTATTTGAAACGCATTCGTTAACGCAAATTAACCATAATTTAACCGACTCTTACAAATTCTAAGGAAGGGCTGATGTCAGCCAGATTGGGACAATAAGCCGTAAGGTTACGCGGCTATAATTATGGGATAGTATTATGGGATTATTTAATAATATTTTTAGCCGTCATAGCGACACTGCTCAAATCTCGTCAAATATAAAAGACGTCGAAAATGCCCGTAATTATGTGAGCTCTATGTCAGATGTTTTCCGGTCTTCTACAGATCAGCAAAGACAGGCTATGAAGAAAATGGCGCATCTGTCCAAAACCATATCCAAAATGGAAGTTGATCTGCGTCATATGGAACGTATTGAGGCCAGTGCGCGGGTTCTGACGAAAGAAAAAGCAGAGTTGGAACGCAAGCTCTCGCAAAAATCAAGTTGGGCCAGCGAGCAAGAAACCAAACTCATTGCGCTGGAAGGCCGACATAAAAGTGTCCAAAGAGATTTGGAAACTGCCAAGGGCGATATTGCTGTTCTAAAAGACCGCGAAATCTCGGAGGGTGAAAAAACCGCCATTTTAACGACTGAAATAGCAAACCAAAAACATCTTATCTCAACTCAAAAGGAAACTGTTGAAACGCTCGAATCCGCCCTAAGCGGCTTGCAGGATGATCTTTCCGGACAGAGAGGTGTATTATCAGACCGGGACCGGGAAATTAGCCAGCTTCAAAAGAGTTGTGAGGATCTTACTGCCCGTCTTAATCAAAAAACCCGAGACGGCGATAATGCCCTTATTGAGCTCAAAGAACTGCGTATTGATTTTACAGAACTTAAGTCAAAATATATCGAAGCCAATAGCGCATTGGAAAAATCCCGCTATGATATGGGCTCTCAAAAAACAGTCCTTGAGGATACGCTTAAGCGACGTGAAGATGAAAATCTGACATTGAAGAACAGGCTTGATCGTTACGAAACAGAAGTGAGCATAAAGCAGGACGGCCTTTCACAAGCTGATATTGAAATCGCGGAATTACGTCGCCGTTTAGCAACAGCCTCCCAAAGGGCAGAACAGGCAGAAAGCCGCTTAAAAGAAAATGCCTCTGATATTCGGCGTTATACGCAGGACCTCACAACCGCGCGTTCAGATTTTGAGCGCCTCAATGTGAAGTTCACAATCGCGCTTGAAGATATTGAAGCCTTACGGAAAATCAATCAGGGCCAAAAAGCTAAACTTGAGCGCTACGCCGCGATTGGCGGGGTAACGTCAGGTCAGGTTTATATGAATAGTGACAGCCATAAATCACTATCTGATGAGCGCGCCCTGACGGGTTCGACCAATGTCACACGTTTGCAGGCTATTAAAAAATAGTCGTAAATAAATAAGGCTTTTCATTTGAAAAGCATTCTCCCAAGGCTCCTTTATTAGGAGCCTTTTTTACAAGCACGGGCAGTTATAAAAGCGCGGCGCATGTACCAAGTTCAGGACACAGGCATGACTGCGTATTGATAAGAATCTGGCGCTGCTTCTGTAAATGCGCAATTTCTTGATCAATTAAGGCGGTCTTTTTTCTCGCGGCCGCTAATATCACATCTTTTAAGTTATCTGTCCCGGTTTTGTTTTGCGTGAGGATTTGCTTGATCTCTTTAATGCCGAACCCTGCCTGTCTTGCCGCGAGGATGAGGTTAAGACGCGGGATGTCTTCTTTGTAATAGACACGCCTCCCAGACCGGCGTTCAGGCTGAGCGAGTAGGTTTTCACTTTCATAATACCGAATTGTCGAGGCGGAAATGCCCGCCAAACTAGCGAATTGCGAAATAGAAAACCCCATATTTTCCTCTTGTCTTAAAGTGCACTTGAAGAGGTAGGCTAGCAGAAACGTAAAATGGAGACAAATATGGAAAAGATCGAATTTTCACAATTAAACCTGACAACACGTATAATGGTATGTGTTAGCATGTTTATGGTATGGGTACTCTTCGCTGAATTTGTGATAGACCGATATGGGTGGGATAGCTATCTGCCCTTTTACCGATTTGGAGATATCTGTCCCTATGAGTTTGTCGTGATTGGGGCTATTTTGCTTTATTGGCGCCGGGCGCACCGCAAGGCTTAAATCCGCGTCTTGCTTGATTTAAGGGATAGAGCCTGAAAATATATTGCGGCCATTTTGGTGACTTATTTTGACGCGCGCCCCTACAGCATCATCTTTGGCAAGTAAGCCCTCCAATGTCGCTTTATCCTCGGGGTCGATATTGGCCAAAATACGCCCTTTATCATTTCGGGCAATAATATAGCCGCCCTCAAGCCCGCTGCGACCATGTTTAAGACAATAGGCTTCTATGCGCGCCTGGCATGTCTCGTCCAGCATGACTATATCTGGGCGCTTATCAATCACGGCTTGCTGCTGCGTGCTGGAAACAGGCGCCCAGCTTTGCGGCGGACGGGTTGAATATATGCCAGCCGCTTGTTTGCTGATAAATCCGCCATTGGCCAAGACCAAACCGAAATCACCAGAATGGGCGCGTAATGTCTCTACGAGGCTGGCAATGCCATGTGTGGAATAATTATTTCCAGCCCCGCCAAAAAAGGGCAGACCTCCCGTCACACTGAGCGTGTCGTTTAAAGGATCAAGACCTAAATGTTCGGCTGCAAGATGCACGACGATAGGAAAGCAGCTATAAATATCAAAATGTGTCACCTCACTCGCCGTTAAGCCAGAGCTCTCAAGCGTCTGGGATAAGGTGAGCTCAATAGCTTGGGAGCGCGAAAGATCGGGCCGCTTTGAGACGAGACTATCCTCAACATTTGAATGGCCGTGCAGATAGATAAATTTCTCTGGAGGCACACCCAAAGCGCGGGCCTTACCAGATGTTGTTAAAATCAGTGCCGCAGATTGATTAACCGCGTCTTGGGCTATGTGCCATTTCAGATAGGGTTCAAATGCGGGATAGTTTTCTGGCGAGGCTTGGGCAAGAAATTCGGCGCTGCGAAATTGGGGGAATTGCGCATAAGGATGAGTTTGGGCCACTTTAGAAAGGTTGGAAAAAATTTGACTAATATAAGCGCGGTATTCTTCTGTGCTCATGTTTAAGCGGGCCCTTAAGGCCTGTTCCATAGCCGCATAGGTTTGGGGCGGCATGCCCAGCCCGTTTTTGATTTCGTAATCCGATATAAAGTCCGTCTTCGCGCCCATATCCTGCACGCGGCTTTTAATCTCGCTCCCGCTGTCGTCAGTCCAGTCCAGTTTCAAGCCTTTTTTCATCGCCGTTTTTAACGCGCCCGTGACTTCCCCGCCTGCGATCAAGGCCGTCTCTATCTCACCATTAAAGAGTTTTTGAGATAGGTTCGCGACCAGAGATTGTGGCTGCTCACCCCCGGCGCTTGAATAGATGATTTTATCCGGATTTATATCGCTTCGAGAAATAAGAGCTGCCGGGAAGCGCTCAACTTTCCCGAATGGATGAAAGGGAAAGGGGAGTGAATCAGGGAATATGCGCACAATGGCCGCGCAATCAATGTGGGATTTTATCCCCTTAATGCCACTATCTTTACATGCGGCGTCGACAGCCTGTTTGACGATCTCGACAGGATGGGGGGCGGTGTTGATATCTTCGCCCGCCCAGTGGTCCACGATCTGGCCGACACCTATTATGACCGGGAAATTATCTTTGTCCTGCATTTGGAGACTTCACTTTCTTTGCTATGTTTATAACAAATAAGCGGTCACGCTAAAAGTGAAAGCGTTTTTCTCTAATTGTTTTGGACTTGGTTTAACTCAGGGCAGTTTTAGCCAAGTGTGAGCGTGTCTAATCGTGCCTCGACCTCTTTGACAGCTTCTTCCTTGACGTGACCAAAGCCGCGAATTTCATCTACAGCGCCAATAATTTTGACACGGCTTTCATGGTTTGTTTTATCAAGCCCGACCAAAATAGTTTCAATGCGGTTTTCAAAGTCACTGATAAGGCGCCGTTCCATGCGACGCTCCGCCGTATAACCAAAGACATCAAACACGGTGCCGCGTAAGCCTTTTAAACTGGCAAGCACTTTAAAGAGCGGACGTACCCAAGCTCCGAATTCGCGCTTGCGCAAATGTCCGGTAATTTTATCGCGCTGGCCTAATATGGGCGGGGCGAGATGGTATTTTATCTTATAGCCTTCTGAAAACTGCTCGGAAATTTGGCGTGTAAATTCCGGGTCGGTATAAAGACGCCCAATCTCATATTCGTCCTTATAGGCAAGCAGGCGCGCATATTGTATGGCGGTTTCCCGCGTTAGACGCATGTCCTTATTTTGAGGCAGGTTCAAAGCCGCTTCCGCGCGCCTTACGCGCTCGATCAGATCTGTGTAGCGCTTGGCATAAGCCGTATTTTGATAAGCGCTGAGATGATCACGGCGGTGGGCAATGACGTCTTCCAAGGCTGCAATACGCGGATTACGCGCAGACCGGTCTTTGGGCAGCCGTGATTGCAAACTCTCTGGACGGACGCACCAAATCCGGCCCAGATCAAAAGCCGCAAGATTTGCCTCAACTTTTGTGCCGTTTAATCGAATGGCTTGTTCCAAAGCCTCTTGCGTAATCGGGATATACCCCTTTTGCCACGCTGCGCCCATGACGATCATATTGGCATATATCGCATCACCCATAAATTGCTCGGCCAGAATTTGTGCGTTGAGCGTATGGATAGCTAAAGTAGAGCGCGTAATATCCTCGATCATATCCTGCTTAGAATAGGCCAAGTCCCGAGAGCCTAAATATTCTGCGGTTGGTACGATCTCCGTATTCATAACAAGTTGAGTTCTATCCTGTCCCATTAAAGACATCACGTCGGCATCATGTGTTACTATGACATCACCGCCCAAAATAATATCTGCGCTGGCAAGGGGAACCGAGCCTGAGCGTAAATGAGCTGCATGAGAGGCCAGACGTATTTGCGAGGTTACCGCTCCGCCTTTTTGCGCCAATCCAACACTATCCAGCGTATTGGCAGCGTGCCCGTCAATATGGGCGGCCATGCCTAAGAGAGCGGAAATTGTCGTGACACCGGCTCCGCCAATACCCGTGACAACCATATTATATGTGTCCTCGATCTTTTTGATCCGCGGTCCAGGAATGTCACCCGCGGAAATTTCTGAGAGGGCTTGCCCCTTTTCTTTGATCTGTCCGCCGTAAACGGATACAAAACTTGGGCAGAACCCTTTGACACAGCTTAGGTCCTGATTACAGCTTGATTGATTTATCACGCGTTTTAGACCCATTTCCGTCCACGTAGGCTCGACAGATAAACATGAGGATTGCACGGAACAATCCCCGCAATTTTCACATACGGATTTATTGATAAAGGCCCGGGCGGGGGCTTGGGCCATTTTTCCGCGCTTGCGCCGACGGCGCTTTTCAGTCGCGCAGGTCTGGTCATAAACTAGAACAGACACGCCTTTGACGGATTGTAGCCGTTCTTGAACGGCCATAAGATCATCGCGGTGCTCAAGCTCCACACCTGTTGGTAAGCTCACCCCGGCATATCTGTCCAGATCATCCGCGACGACGATTATTTTGGAAACGGCTTCCGCTTGTAACTGGGTGACAATATGGGGCACGCTACGTCCAGACAGCTCAGGGGTTTGCCCTCCTGTCATGGCGACAGCGTCATTATAAAGCAATTTATAGGTGATATTGACCTTGCCCGCCACAGCCGCCCGTATCGCCAAAGAGCCGGAATGTGAATAGGTCCCGTCACCAAGATTAGCAAATATATGGGGCGTGTCTGTAAAGGGGGCCATGCCGACCCACGGCACGCCTTCACCGCCCATCTGCGTGTGCATGTTTGTGTCGGCATTATGTATGCTGGCAAGGAAATGACAGCCTATTCCGGCCAAAGCCCGCGCGCCTTCAGGCAGCTTTGTCGATGTGTTATGCGGACAGCCTGAACAAAAGAAAGGTGCGCGAATATTGCCGACTTTACGGGCCGCAGATTTACGGGCACTTTTTGCGATGGCCTCAAAATATAATTTGGCTTGTTTTGGATGTTTCGCTTCTGGGATGAGGTCTAAAATAGCGCGCGCAATATCCGGCACTGGGATTACATATGTATCCGGGAAGGCTGTCGTTTTTTTGTACCGCTTTCCATATATGATCGGCTGTTGTTTTGCGGGCAGATCGTAAAGAACGGTTTTGAGCTGGTCTTCAATTAAAGGTCGCTTATGTTCGACAACCAATACCGCGTCTAGGCCTTTGCAAAACTCAGTAACGGCGCTCGGTTCCAAGGGCCATGTCATCGCGACTTTGAAAATTGTCAGTCCTAAATTTTCTGCCTCTTTTTGCCCAAGGCCAATCCCGTCTAAGGCTTCATGCACATCCTGATAAGCCCGTCCTGTCGTTACGATCCCGATTTTGCGTTTTTTACCGCCCATGACCTGTTTATCGAGTTTGTTTGCGCGAACAAATTCCATCGCGGCTGGCATGCGCTGCTCGCGGTGGATGACCTCTTTGATCATCCGCCCTTCCTTGCGTTTGATATAACGTTCGGCGGTGAGGTTTTTTATATTGGGTAATTTTATCTCCAACCGGTCAATATCGACATTGACGACCGCGCCGCCGTCCATTGTATCCGCCAAGGCTATCATTGAAGTCCAGCAGCCGGCAAAACGGCTAAGTTCCAGCGCGTAATATCCATAGTCTAACACTTCTTGTACGCTGGAAGGGTTAAAGACGGGGATTTCACAATCCATCATCGCATATTCTGACTGGCTGGGCAGGGTTGAGGATTTACATGTCGGGTCATCACCCAAAATAGCGACAACGCCGCCCAAAGGGGCTACGCCCGAAAAATTGGCATGTTTAAAAACATCACCTGATCTGTCCACACCGGGGGCTTTGCCGTACCAAATAGAAAATACGCCTTCATATTTTGCGTCCGGGAACAGAGCTGTTTGTTGGGAGCCCCACACGGCGGTGGCTGCGAGGTCTTCATTTATGCCTTCTTGGAAAACAATATCGGCCCCGTCCAGATAGGCGCTCGCTTTGGAGAGCTGTTGATCATACCCTCCCAAAGGTGACCCGCGATAGCCTGTAATATAGCCTGCTGTTTTCATCCCGCGGGCGACATCTCGGCGTTTTTGATCAAGGGGCATGCGGACTAAGGCTTGTATGCCGGTCATAAAGGCCTGACCGTGTTCAAGCTTATACTTATCTTCTAACGTCACCTTATGTGCGGACATGGCGGGCCTCTCGGTAATGCGATTTTTAAACGCTAAGTCAGGATAACCAAATTTGTTTAAAAATATGTCTTAAGATTAAATTACGCTATGTTTTTGATAATTATGTTGCAAATATACTCAATATATAAGTAAAATAGGTATAATATTCAATAAAATAAAAAAATATTGCATATATATACTATTATGTGAGGGGGCTATATGACCGTACCATTAGATGCGATTGATGCAAAAATTCTGCACCTCTTGCAAGGCAATGCTGGTTTATCCGTTGCAGATATTTCCGAAAAAGTCGGTCTTTCCCCTTCTCCTTGTTGGCGGCGGATTAAGCGCTTGGAAGAAGAGGGGATTATCACACACCGGGTCACGGTTCTGGATAAGAAGAAACTCGGACTGGATTTCGAGGTCTTTGTGACGGTTAAGCTCGCTTTTCCTAATCGCGAGAATATGGAAAAGTTTGAAAAAGCAGTCAGCTATATGCCCGAAGTCGTGCAATGCGCGGTCGTGACGGGAGGGACTGATTTTATGATCCGCATCATCACCAAAGACATGCATAGCTATGAGGATTTTCTACGTGAAGTCTTACTGGGGATAGATCTTATCTCTGATGTGCAGTCGCGTATTGTCTTGCGCCAATGTAAGGAAAGTTATGCTTTGCCTTTAAACCTTATCTCTAAAACGGCACTCTCCCAGCTTTAAGATGGTGGTATTCGTAAGCCCCAAAAGGCCTAGCTAAATTCTTTCATCATGTCTTTAAGCGCGGCATTGCCCGGGTTAAGCTCTGCATAGGGAAAAGTATTTAAAGGGCGGCTTGGGAGATTTTTACGCGTCGCCATATCAGGCGTTTTCTCGTCAATATATATCAAGCCTGTGAGGATTTCCTCTGTTTCCTGGCTCTCTAGTACTTTGGAAAACGCGCTGGCTCTATCCGTTGGGTCATAGCCGCTATCGAGCTTGCGCAGGTTTATCACCCCGCCGTCATGCAGCTCAATCGGCATGGTTTGGCCGTCTTCATAGCTGGCACGAATCTCTGCGCTAGGGGGCACATAATCGGCATGTACGGCCTTGTGATAATATTTAAAAGTATGGGCGTAAGATTTGGTAGAGCCTTTATGGTCATTAAAGCTCACACAAGGTGAAATGACATCAATTAAGGCAAAGCCCTTATGTTTAATCCCGGCCTTTATAAGTGAGACAAGTTGTTTTTTATCGCCCGAGAAACTGCGCGCGATAAAAGTGGCACCGACTGATAATGCCAAGGCGCAAGGATCAATGGGTTTCATAATATTGACCTCGCCCTTCTTAGATGTGGAGCCAGCATCTGCGGCGGCAGAAAATTGGCCTTTGGTCAAACCATAGACGCCGTTATTTTCGAGCATATAGAGCATGTTGACATTCCGGCGCATGGCGTGGACTAATTGCCCCGCCCCGATAGAGAGGGAATCCCCGTCGCCCGAGACACCGATATAGGTCATATGCGGGTTACCTGCCATGGCACCTGTCGCGACGCTGGGCATCCGACCATGGACAGTATTATTGCCGTGGGCTTCATTCATGAAATATGTTGTGGTCTTGGAGGAACATCCAATCCCGGACACTTTCACAGCTTTATGGGGTTCGATTGCAAGCTCGAAAAACGCAGTCGCCATGGCCGCGGTGACACTGTCATGGCCGCAACCTGCACAGAGCGTTGACATCACGCCGTCATAATCGGCACGGATAAGACCTATCTCATTTGTCTTTTGGTTTTTAAGATGGATTTTGGGTTTGGTAAAACTTGGCATTAGGCTGTCTTTCTTGCAGCCATTTTCTGGCTAATCGCGTCCATCACAAATTTATAAGAGAGCGGCTCTCCCGCGTAATAGCGAATGGAAACGAGCTTGTCTTTTGTGACTGGGGTTTCATTAATCAAAAGGCTCATAAGCTGGGCATCGCGGTTTTGCTCGACCACATAAACCGTGTCATGCTCTGCCATAAAATCTTCAACGCTATCAGAGAAAGGAAAGGCCCTGATACGCAGATAATCTAGATGCACGCCTTTTTGGGCCAGACGTTCTTGGGCTTCATGCACCGCCGGGTCAGAACTCCCAATAGCCAAAATGCCGATGGATGTTTTCTTGGGTGCCTTACGCAAGACGGGTTGCGGGCAGGCATGGCGGGCATTGCGCCATTTCACAGCCAGCCGGTCAACCACTTCCTTATATTCGTCTGAGTCTTCGGTGTAACGGCCCCATTTATTATGTCCTGAACCTCGGGTGAAATAAGCGCCTTTTGTTGGATGTGTGCCGGGTAATGTCCGGTACGGAATACCGTCACCATCCACATCAAGATATCGGTAAAACTCAAAACCGTCTTCAAGCTGCTCGCGTGTCACGACCTTGCCTCTGTCAGGTTCGTAACTATCATCCCATTCAAACTCGTCCACCATCCAGTCATTCATCCCAATATCAAGATCGGAGAGGAAAAATACGGGTGTCTGGAAACGCTCGGCCAGATCAAGAGCATTGACCGCCATGGTAAAGCATTCGCCCGGATGGGCTGGATAGAGCACAATATGTTTTGTGTCCCCATGCGAGCAATAGGCTGTCGTCATAACATCACATTGCTGCGTCCGTGTTGGCATGCCCGTTGAAGGCCCGACGCGTTGGATATTAAAAAATGTGGCCGGCGTTTCCGTATAATAAGAAAAGCCGATAAATTCATTCATCAGGCTGATGCCTGCCCCCGATGTCGGAGTGAAAGCCCGGGCACCCATCCAGCCAGCCCCGATGGTTAAGCCGGCAGCGGCCAGTTCATCCTCGGCCTGTATGATGGCAAATTTATGCTCGCCCGTTTTTTCGTCAATCCGTAATTTATGGCAATATTTAGAAAAACTATCCATCAGGCTGGTTGAAGGTGTGATGGGATACCACGCTCCGACTGTGGCCCCGCCGTAAACACAGCCAATGCCTGCAGCCATATTGCCGTCAATCATGATTTTGCCTTTGGTTTTATCCAGAGGCTTTAGCGAGAATGGAAGTGGATGGTCTATGCTCTCTTTCACCGCGTTCAAGCCCAGTTCGAGGGCTTGCATATTGGCCGGGATCAGTTTTTGCTTCGTTGCAAACATATCCTCGACCATAGCTTTAACCACATCCATATCCAGATTGATCAAGGCGGCCACTGCGCCAACATAAGCCATGTTTTTCATCAAGATGCGCGAGCGTGCCACTTGAAATGTCTCATTGACCATTTTTGAAAAGGGCAAGCCAATGACGGTAATATCATCGCGTTGGAGCATATGCGGGCGCGGCCATGTACTGTCATAAAGCAGGTAGCCTCCGGGTGAGACGCAGGCCAGATCCTTGGCATAGGTTTCGGCATTCATGGCGATCATCAGGTGGATATCCCCAGAGCGGCTTCTATAGCCATCCCCGTTTACACGAATTTCATACCATGTTGGCAGGCCTTGAATATTACTGGGAAACACGTTTTTGCCGATCACGGGAATACCCATGCGGAAGATAGCTTTCATCAACAGACCATTGGCAGATGCCGAGCCTGTTCCATTGACGTTACCGACGCGGATAACGAAATCATTTAATCCGGGTCCACTCATTCTGCGGCCTCCACGCTCTCTTGAATATCCGGGTCTTGCATATCTGCGTGATGGATTGTCACAATACCCTCCTGCATATCCCAAGCCGCTGTGGGGCAGCGCTCGGCGCATAGGCCGCAATGCAGGCAGACATTTTCGTCTTTGATCATCACCCGCCCTGTCAGTGGAAGGTCAGCGGATATAAACAGGTCTTGGTCCGGTTCTGTTGCATTGATAACTTCTCTTAAGTCCGCTTCTGACGCTGCGGGTTCAATGGATAGGCATTCCACTGGGCAGACATCAATACAGGCATCACATTCCGTACATTTGGGCGCGTCAAATACGGTATGGACATCGCAATTTAAGCAGCGCTGTACTTCTGTGGCAATTTTTTCTGGCGTATAACCAAGTTCCACCTCAGTCGTGATTTTCTGGAAGCGCTCAGTCAGGGCTACATGATCCATTTTGCGGCGCTCGCTATTATCAAAAGCATTGGAATAACCCCATTCAAACATGCCCATTTTGGTTGGGTTAAAGCTCAGCTTGTCTGGGCGGCGCTCTGTCAGGCTCTCACCTTGGCAATATTTATGAATGGAAATAGCGGCCTGATGACCATGCTCAACTGCCCAGATGATATTTAAGGGCCCAAAGGCAGCGTCTCCGCCAAAGAACACACCTTTTTTTGTGCTCTCAAATGTAACCTTATCGACAATGGGAACATCCCATTTATCAAAATCAATGCCGCATGTTTTTTCAATCCATGGAAAAGCATTATTTTGGCCAATCGCCAGAATGACATCATCGCAAGGGATTGTCTTTTCTCCGACAATCCGGCTCTCTATAATCTTGTCGTTCTCATCGAGGTCATATTCCATCAAATCGAAAACCATGCCCGTTAATTTGCCATTTTCATGCACAAAGGCTTTGGGCGAATGATTGACTAAAATGTCGACATTTTCTTCTTCGGCGTCTTCAAGCTCCCACGGCGAAGCCTTGAAAAATGTGCGAGGCTTACGCGCCATAACTTTCACATCTTTTGCGCCTAATCGCAGGGATGTCCGACAACAATCCATAGCCGTATTGCCCACACCAATGATGAGGACATTTTCCCCGATTTTATCATTATGTTCAAAGGCGACACTTTCAAGCCATTCAATGCCGATATGGATATTCGCATTTGCGTCTTCGCGGCCTGGCAGGTTCAGGTTCTTACCCTTTGGTGCGCCCGTGCCGACAAACACCGCGTCATAGCCTTCATCAAGGAGCGCCTGCATGGAATTGACGGGTGTACCGAGTTTCAAATCAACGCCCATATCCAGAATATAGCCAAGCTCTTCCATTAAGACTTCTTCGGGGAGGCGGAAGGCCGGAATATTGGTGCGCATTAATCCGCCGGGCTTATCAAACTTTTCAAAAATTGTGCATTCATAGCCCATGGGAGCGAGGTCATTGGCAACGGTGAAACTTGCCGGCCCCGCCCCGATCAGCGCGATTTTCTTGCCATTCGTCTTTTTGGGCTTTTTAGGCAGGCGGTCCGTAATATCACCGCGGTGATCTGCTGCCACGCGTTTTAGTCGGCAGATTGCAACGGGTTCTTCCTCGACCCGTCCGCGCCGACAAGCGGGCTCACAGGGTCTGTCACACACACGGCCTAAAATACCGGGAAAAACATTGCTTTCACGGTTGAGCATATAAGCATCGGAATAGCGCCCCTGCGCAATCAGCCGGATATAGCCCGGCACAGGTGTGTGGGCAGGACAAGCCCACTGACAATCGACAACTTTATGAAAATAATCGGGATCCGTTACATCTGTTGGCTTCATTTTTAGTTTGGCTCCCACCCTTGGATTATTTTGGTTCCAAGCATAATGGTTAACGAGTGCGCTTGCGACATTCAAGCCAAAATGTCGCATTTGCGACATCACCTGTTAATATGGAGGGGGTGTACGGGCTTTGATCAGCCTATCTCGCGGCTCTTGCCTTCCCAATAGGGCTTGCGCAGGATTTTCTTGAGAATTTTCCCGGACGGATTACGCGGCAAGGCCTCTATAAATTCCATTTGTCTTGGGATTTTATAGCCTGCAATTTCGTCGCGGCAAAAAGCGATCAACTCATCAAGTGTCAGCGTTTGCCCCTCTCTTGGAACAATAATGGCCAATAGGCTTTCGCCAAACTTGTCGTCGGGAATACCAATGACGGCCACATCCAGAACGGCTGCGTGTTTGGCAATGACGTTCTCGACTTCGACCGGATAGATATTTTCCGCCCCGCTAACCACCATATCCTTTATGCGGTCTTTAAGGTACACATAGCCTTCCGCGTCTATATAACCTGCATCGCCCGTATGCATCCAACCGTCGGTCAGATTGGCTTTCGTGGCTTCTGGTAGATTGTAATAGGACTTCATATTGGAATCTGATTTCACCCAAATCTCGCCGACCTCGCCCATAGGGACGGGCTTTGCATTGATGTCCATGATTTTGACTTTTACCCCGACTGACGGACGTCCGCAGGAACGTAAGAGCTCTGGCTTACCCGCCATTGCGCGGTCATGGTCATTCGCGCTGAGATTAATAACCGTGCCAGTGGTTTCCGTCATACCATACATTTGGACGAATTTACATTTAAAGATGTCAATAGCGCGGGCCAGAACGCTCTCAGAAATGGGGGAAGCCCCGTAATAAATCTGCTCGAGCTTGCTAAAGTCGCGGCTTTCAATATCCGGCAGATTTAAGATGGCCATGATCATAGCGGGCACCATAAAAATGCTTTTCACATTATTATTTTCCATATCCTCGACGACTTTTAGCGGATTAAATTCGCGGTGAAGCAATGTCTGCATACCTGCGTAAAGATTACTGAGTAGAGAGCCAGCCCCGCCAATATGAAAGAGAGGGGCGCATATGATGGAATCGTCGCCAGCATTGGCTTTAAAGGGGGCGGCCGCCTCATTCATCACCGCTAAGGAAAGTATATTGTGATGGGTGATGACAACGCCTTTTGGATTACCTGTCGTCCCGCTCGTATAAAGCTGTAAATAACCCTCATGCGGGTCAATTTTTTCGATAATGTCGATCGGTTGCGGGGTTTGAGCTTGGCTCTTGAGCCATGTCTTCCAATTTAGGCTATCCGCCCCCGAGCTGGTTATCAGTTTGGTGTCTTTGGGCAAGTCTTTGCGAAATTTTTCAAGACTGTCTTGCTGGTCTTGTGTCACGACAAGGATTTGCATGTCAGAGTCTTGGATAATATAGGCAATTTCAGGCGGGGCGAGCCGGTAATTTATAGAGACGGCAACCGCGCCAATTTTACTGGCGGCCATGAAGGTGATGAGGTGTTCAACGCCGTTTTCACCCAATATGCCAATCCTTTGACCCATTTTAAGGCCCAGATCGCGCAAACCATTGGCCATTTGATTGGATAGATTATCAATTTCGCGAAAACTATGTGTCGTCTTGCGCGTTATGCAGGCAAGATCGGGCATATTGCGCGCATAATATTCGAGATAGTCATGAACCAGCACTGATAATCCTCCATATAGACGGTTTATGTTAAGGCCCCGCGAGGCGTGCAGCAAGACTTTGTCGACAATTGGCGTGTTTGTTTAGGTGTTGCGCAAATAGAGTGGATAGAAGTGATGTTTTGTTTGGCTTGCCGCAAAACACAATCCTGCTAGAGTGCATTCATGACTGAGATGACACCTGCCCAAATTACCGCCGCGCTAAAGGCGGGCATTATCACCCAAGCCCAGGCCGATGAGATGCAGGCCAAAAGGGCCAAAACTGACGGGGTTTTACCAGACACGCAGAACGATGACCAAGCTATGATTGGCAATGAAGAAAACTTGCGGTTTGTACGCGGGTTTTCAGATGTTTTTATCGCGATTGGCATGGTGATGCTCGCTTTTGGCCTCACGGCGCTGGCGGCCATATTGGGGGGCAAATTATCCTTTTTAGGCGCCGCCGTTATTATGGCTTTATTTGCGGAATATTTTGGCCGCAGGCGGCGCGCCCATCTACCAACCCTTATCTCAGCACTTGCTTTTCTAATTTTTGTGCAGCGCGGTGTCGGCGCGGTGGTGTCCGATATCGGATTTGGCGGGGGCATTACCACGGCTCTCATCACAATGGGGGCAATGATTTTGTTTTATCTGCGGGTGAAACTACCCTTTTGTATTGCCCTGATTGCCGTGTCGGCGCTTTATGTGTTTTACACGCTTCTTTTCAGGATGGTGCCAGATTTTGCGACAACCAATCTTGGCTGGATTTTATGTCTGGGCGGGATACTTACTTTCGCGGTTGCGCTTTATTATGACGGCAAGGATTTACACCGCACCACCCGGTTTTCAGATAATGCTTTCTGGTTACATTTCACCGCCGCTCCGTTGATTATTCACGGTTTGGCGCTTGCAACTGTGCGTCTAAATGCCGACATGCTTTTCGGGCTGGTGCCTATTGTAACCCTCAAGGAGACGGATGCAGCTATCCTATTGGTAGTTATAGGGATTATTACTTTGATTGCTTTGGCGATTAACCGGAGAGCCTTGATTGTATCTTCCTTAGGATATGCGGCATTTGCCTTGGGTTTTTTGATAAAAGATACGGGCCTTAGTATTGGGACAATTATTACGGTGACCTTGATTTTGCTGGGCGGGATGATTGTTTTTTTAGGCGCTGGCTGGCATCAGGGCCGCGATATTTTGCTTAAATTTCTACCGAAATGGAAAGTCTTTCCGCCGCCATATGATCCGAATTTCAGACCTTAAGAGAACAGGGCGTGGGGCATAAAATACAAAACCTAAAGCCTTGATATTTTGCCCTAAAAGCCTACCTACATATTATGACTGATTTTTCCCCCCGCGAAATTGTTTCCGAGCTTGACCGCCATATTGTCGCCCAATCCGATGCCAAACGTGCTGTGGCGATAGCTTTGCGAAATCGCTGGCGTCGGCGGCGTGTCCCCGAGGCTTTAAGGCCTGAAATTACGCCTAAAAACATCCTGATGATCGGCCCGACAGGCGTAGGAAAAACTGAAATTTCTAGACGTTTGGCCAAGCTGGCAAATGCCCCTTTTATCAAGGTCGAAGCGACGAAATTTACGGAAGTGGGCTATGTCGGACGAGATGTCGAACAAATCATTCGCGATCTGGTCGAGGCCTCGATTTCCAATATGCGTGAAACCAAGCGCGTCCAAGTCAAAGCCAAAGCCGAATTGGCGGCGGAAAAACGTATTCTTGATGCGTTAGTGGGGGCGACAGCAGGCGAGGCCACGCGGGATAAATTTCGCAAGAAACTCATAGCAGGTGAGCTGGATGATACAGATGTTGAACTTGAATTAACAGACGCTTCATCTCCCTTTCAGGGTTTTGAAATTCCGGGCCAACCCGGTGCCAGTATGGGGATGATGGATTTGGGGTCTTTGTTTAAAGGGCAGGGGCGCACCAAAAAGGTCACAATGAAAATCGGTGACGCGCATGAACCGCTCATGGCCGAAGAAGCCGATAAATTAATAGATGAAGACGGCATTATTCGCGAGGCTTTGGACAAGGCCGAAAATGACGGTATTGTTTTCCTTGATGAAATTGACAAAATTTCGGCGCGTTCGGATGCTCGCGGCGGGCAGGTTTCGCGCGAAGGTGTACAGCGCGATCTTCTCCCGCTTATCGAAGGTACAACGGTTTCAACCAAATACGGCCCCGTTAAAACCGATCATATCCTTTTTATTGCTTCCGGGGCTTTTCATGTCGCCAAACCTTCGGACCTTTTGCCGGAATTACAAGGCCGCCTGCCGATACGCGTGGAATTACGCGCACTGACTGAGGAGGATTTTGTGCGTATTTTAACAGAGCCCGAGGCCAGTTTAATCAAGCAATATAAAGCTTTAATGGCGACAGAGGGCGTGACTTTGACATTTACGGATGATGGTATTGCCGCAATCGCCAGAATTTCGGCCCAAGTTAACGCCTCGGTTGAAAATATAGGCGCGCGTCGCCTCCATACGGTCATGGAGCGCTTATTGGATGATATCAGCTTTAGCGCCACCGATAAAGATGGTGAGGTTTTAGACATTAATGCCAAATATGTTGAAGAACATGTAGGCAAATTGGCCAGTAATCTCGATTTGAGTAAATTTATTCTATAACCCAATTCCAAATTTAGGGTGCGGCTTTTGGAATTGGCATTGTCTTTGCATGAATTAATTGATAGGTAAATATCGGGGCAAGGGGCGTTTCTTTGCACTAAAAGTCCATAGACGGGGGCACTATGTCTGGACGCGTATGCAAAATTGCCGGAATCCGGCCGCAGAAAATAAATCAACTTTCAGACCTTTCTGTGAGTATGCTTCTATGTTTCTGTTTTTACACATTTTTTTTAATATTTTCTCCATCGGCGTATGCCCAGTCGCTTGATACATCCCGCGTTTTTCCGTCCAATATTTCGGCCCAGCAAGTTTATCAAAACCCTGACGATCATGGACTAAATCTTGAATTTGCCAAACAGCAAGTCCGCAAGGGTGAAATGCTCACGGCCGCCGCGGCGCTGGAACGTATGTTATATGCCAATCCAAATTGGCATTCTGCCAGATTGTTTTACGCGCATATATTATATCGTCTTGATGATCAAAAAGCCGCATTGCGTGAACTGGATTTGTTAAAGCGTCAAAATTTAAACGATTATCAAAAAGAGACGATGGAGCGTTATAAAGTTAAATTCCAAACCCCGCCAGGACGCTTATATCCATCCCCCCAGAGTGATAATGATAGTGCCGAGACGATTTCACGGCAATATAAGTCGGCATATACGCGCACATCTGGACAAGGCTCCGTTCATGACGCCAATGACCCTATTAAAGCGCAAGTGATTGTCGGGGGCGCATTGGATAGTAATGCCGGTAATAAGCTCACTGAGGCGCTTTTTGGGTTTAATGATTTGGGCGATGTATCCGGTGTTTTTAGTGGGCGGGTTAAGGCTACAAAGCAGCTTTCAGAGAAAAATGATCTGGTTTTACGCGCAGAGGTGAATGGCCAATTACAAACCCATCAAACCTTTAGAGAGGCTGATTATTCTGTTGCAGATGCTCGTTTGGGAGTTTCGTTTAAATCTGATGAAACCTCACATGTCTATATTGATAGTAAGTTACGCAGGTTAAATGTCAGCGGTGAGGCTTATCTCACGCAATTTGGCCCGCAGGTGACGGTTACCAAACAAAACTCTCCCAGACGTCGAACCTCTGTGAGTTTTTCAGGAGAGTATCAGGATTATCAAGCCATTACGCAAGCCCCGCTGGAAGATTTACGTGATGGTGTAAAACTGCAAGTTAATGCGGGAGTTTTACAAAAAATACAACGAAAACATACACTTGGACTTAGTCTGGGTTATGAAGTCAAGACGGCAAATCTTGATGCTTTTGCCTATGACGGCCCTAAGGCGAGTGTGCAAATTATCTCGGATGTGGCAGATAGATGGAAGTTTAAGGGGCGCGCTGCCTGGAGACATTTGGATTATGATGGCCGCCTGTCAGGTTTTGGACCCGACCGGAAGGATAATCGTTTATCCGGGCGCCTCGCGATGGCCTATCAATTTGATACAGGCTTTAAGTCAGCGCAAAACCAGATCGGCATAGAGGCTGGTGTGAATTATAATTTGCGGGCCTCGAATATAGATTCCAATGATTTTGAAAACTTTGGGACAGATGTAAGGGTGATTTTTGATTTTTAGCGCGTGCAATTAATTTTGGCCACATTTTAAAAAAGAGAGAGATTATGCCAAAAAGATACGGAAAAAATATTCGGCACTATTCAGTCCTGATGGGATTGAGCCTGATATGTGGGGGCTTATCACTGGGCATGATGTCTGTCGCAGAGGTAGGCGAAACCCCGGAAGTTGGCCGGAATGCGGCTGTCAAAGGTGAAGTTAAGATCAGAAGTGTGGAAGAAGAAATTTCGCGCCAAGCTGTTGTAAAAGAACCTGTTTTTCTCGGAGACCGTGTGAATTCCAAAATTGGGGCGAGCTTGCAAGTTCTGCTAAAGGATAATTCGACCTTCACTGTTGGCCCACAATGCGACATGGTGATCGATAAATTCGTTTATGATCCTGATAAGCAATCAAATACACTTTCGGCGAAGGTCAAAAAGGGTATGTTCCGCTTCACATCGGGAAATATATCTAAAACCAATCCAGATAATATCACAGTGGAAACCCCTACGGCGACAATGGGGATACGCGGGACAATGGTTGAGGTGCTTGTGGGCCCTGAAGCCTTTTTATGTGCAGAAAAAGAGGGGCTTTTATCAAAGGATATTTTCATGAACCATGCGGGTGCCACACTGGTCATTTTGCGAGGTCCGGGTGAAAATAATACGTCGGCTAATCGCAATGGGGAGGTCGAGATTAGCTCTGGCGGTAAAGTGGTCAAACTTACTGAAAGCGGGACAGGTGTGCTGGTTTCCAACGAGAACCGGCAGCCTTCCGAGCCTTTTATTGTATCAGATTCGCTATTTAACTATTTTTCAAGGCGTTTACGCACCAAGCCTGTGGGGGAGGTTAATTTCAAACCTTTTATCATTGATGAGACAATGTTTACACCCATTCCCCAAGACGGTCTTGACGGAGAGCTGATATCTCCGTTTGAATCAATTGATGAAACGGACTGGCCTTCCCAACTTATTGACGGTCTAGAGGTTGCGCCCGGGAATTAGGTGTGTGGGCGGACCCAGGACATGGGTATGAGATATCTCAAAAAATAGGGTAGACATTGGCACTAAAAGCAAATTCGAAAAAGTGGTTTACGATTTCGGGTATTGGCGTTGTCATTACGCTGCTATTCTTTTTGGCCTATGTGATAAAACCCAAGATAATTGAACAACTCAACGATCTTTATTTTGATCTCATGCAGCGTCAATATTCGCGAGAATATAATCCGAATGTTCCCGTTCGTATAATAGATATAGATGATGAGAGCATTTTGCGTATTGGCCAATGGCCTTGGCCCCGAACGCAAATGACAGAGCTTAACAGGCGATTGGGACAAGCCGGGGCTGCGGTTGTCGCCTATGATATTGTGTTTTCTGAAAGCGATAGAACCTCGCCTGAAAACATGATTAGCGTTCTAAAGAAAAACCCTGCGGCCAAAGGTGAATTTTATAATATTGCCGCCCTTCGCTCTCATGATAAAATATTTGCAGAGAGTTTTGACTACACGAATGTGGTCACGGGATTTTTTCTTGTCAATAAACCCACAGACTCCCTGCCCCGAAGCCCGCATGGTTTTGCCTTTAGCGGATCTAGCCCGCAAGCACGTATCAATAATTATGCTGGAGCTCTACATGCACTTCCCATGTTGGAGAAAAAGGCAGCAGGCATTGGGCATGCGAGTTTTATCCCGGATAGAGACGGGGTCATCCGTCAGGCGCCGCTTTTGGGCCGTATCGAGGATCGTTTGTTTCCGTCATTGTCAATGGAAGCCTTACGCGTGGCGCAAGGCGCCAATAATTTTATCGTTAAAAGTGCAAATGCTTCAGGCGAGTTGGGGAATATAGACTTAAAGCACCCAGAAATGGCGAGCCTGAAAGTGGGGGCGTTTGAAATACCTACTATGCCTAACGGGGATATGGTTATCCATTACACGCAACCACATCCTGAACGCTATATACCCGCTTGGAAAATTTTCTCCGATGAGGCGCAGGATCAAGACTGGCAGGATAAGATAGCCGGTCATATTGTCTTTATTGGAACGGGGGCGGAAGGCTTAAAGGATTTACGCGCGACCCCCATTCGCGGCGGAGAACCAGGTGTTCTTGTTCATGCCCAAATCGTGGAACAAATATTGGGAGATCAATTTCTTTACCGCCCTTATTGGGCCCGTACAATCGAGATGTTGGGCATCATCATGTTAGGCTTTATTCTGGCCTTTTCATTGCCGCGCCTGACGGCTGTACGGGGTGTGATAATGATTTTGTTTATGATTAATATTATTGGGGCGGCCTCTATCTATGCCTTTACAAATTTTAATTATATTCTGGAGCCTGTTTATCCACTTTTGGCGGTCTCGAGCCTTTATGTTATCTCTACTCTTGCCTCATTTTATATGACGGAAAATGAACGCTCGCGCATAAGAAATGCCTTTTCAATGTATCTCTCGCCCACCATGGTTAAGCGGGTGAGCGAGGATCCGGGATTGCTAAGTCTGGGCGGAGAGGAGCGGGACCTGAGTGTTATGTTTGTTGATGTGAGAAGTTTCTCAAAAATTTCAGAGACGATGCGCCCACAAGACATCACGCTCTTTCTCAATAAGTTTTTGACGCCCATGACGGATATTATCCAAGAGATGGACGGCACGATTGATAAATATATCGGGGATGCGATTGTTGCCTTCTGGAACGCCCCGCTTGATGATGATGATCACCAGAGAAAGGCGGCGAAAACCATTTTAAAAATGCAGTCGAGCTTAGCGGATTTAAATGCGGAGTATCGCAATCAAAATGAGTTTAAATGGCCGGATAGCGTTAAAATGGGACTTGGGGTCAATACCGGCATATGTTGTGTCGGCAATCTGGGATCTGAACAGCGCTTTTCCTACTCCATGATCGGTGATGCGGCCAATCTGGCTTCGCGTATTGAGGGGCTCACCAAACAATATGGTGTCTCAAATCTTGTCGGCCATACAACGGTGCAAGCCTCACAAGACTTGGCCTATATTGAAGCCGATTTTGTTGAAGTTGTAGGACGGGTTAATCCCGAGCATATCTATATTTTACTAGGAGATGAGAAGACGGCTTCAAGCGCTGATTTCAAAAAATTCCATAAGAAACATAAAGCCTTTATCGTCGCCTATCGGGGGCAAAAATGGAAGAAGGCGCTTGCGCTGGCCAAGACATTGGAAGATGACGGGACAGCCTATGATATTCATGATTATTACAAGATCATGTCAGAGCGGATTAAGGCTTACCAAACTAATCCCCCGCCTACAGATTGGGACGGTGTTTACAAAGCAACCGAAAAATAGGCACGCCGCGGGCTTTAAAATGCGTTAGTAAAGTGCGCCGTCTTCTGGGGTTAGGGGCAGAGGCAAGTCAGTTTCCTGCAAGGCCAGTTTACGTAAATCAATTTCAAGATTGCGGCTGAGGAAATTGGTCGGGACGACATTACGGTTATTGGCCCAAGGATAATCCATATAATCACCAATGCCCTCAATCATTGAAAAAATCCAGCCAATGAGAACCACAAGCGGTATAGCATAATAACCAGAGCCCTCATCTGCGGGTAAAGACAAGGATAAGAGCACGACTAACAGCCAGACAAAGACATCTGTGAAATAGGTATAATGGGTTGGAAAAGGTGTGTTTTTTAAGGCTTCGCAACCGGTCTGTACGCGCGTATATTCACGCATGATGGCAATCACCTCAAAATGCTCCCCGTCCAGAAATTGCTTTTCAGAGGCGGCGCGCCTGAAATCCTTTTCCTGATTATATAATAATTTCAGGGCGGGGTTATGGACTGTTTTTAATTCCTCTATTTCTGCAGGCTCTAAGAGGTTTTCAATATCGTCTATTTCAAGCGGGTTGAGGTCTTTAAGTTGATAACCCAACATCCATGTATAGGCGATAGTGCGTCTTATCATACGCGGCATAATTTGGCTGGCAGTTGCTGATTCTGCGCCTGTCTGGAGGTTTTTATAGCGCTGATGTACCCGCGCCAAAATCAGGCCAAAATTTCGGCCATTTGCGATAAGTGCACCAAATAGGTTTCGCCCGGTAAACCATCGATCATAGGCAGAATTTGTTCTAAAGCCTAAAAATATTGATATCGCTGTACCCAGAACCAAAGGTGTGGTCATGCCGATAGAAAATTGCTTGAGCTGAAAATACTGAATAGGAATAATGATAGCGCTAGAGAGTATTGTCATGGCTAAAATCCGGCGCCATATGATTTTCAGCACTCGACTCGGCTTTATTCGACTTTCAACAATCATTGCGCACCACCCCAAAACAGCTAATTAAAGCTGGCTCTACTTAAAATAAAAACGCTGCGTCTGTCAAAGTGTCTTCATGTTTAAGGTTTTTTAGTCGTGTAAATCCATGGTCAGTTTGACAACAAAGGCATGTTTTTCATCATAATTGATGATGGGGCGCCCCTCTGGGGACATGCCGTGATGTGTGGTAAGTCCCTCTCCGTCCCAATCAAAAAGACAATAACCTGCATCGGCATCCACGATTAAAATACGGTCATCAGGGACGTTAGGGTCAATCGGGGCGAGGTCCAGTTTGACTTGTGGAGCAACAGCGCGGGATACTGAAACAGTCGTGCCCGCAAAGCCTTTAGAAATGGAGCGGTGAATATGGCCGCAAATAATTTGGATGACATTTTCATGATCTGCGATGACTTTATGTATGCGCTTTACCCACCCATCTTCACTATTGGCTGTCATCCAGCCAATACCGGTTTTTATAGGGGGGTGATGCAAAGCAATTAATGTGGGTTTATCGGGCTGCTCTTCCAGCCTGTCACGCAACCATTTGGCACGTCTGGAACAAAAAGCCCCGCCATGCCGCCCAGGCTTTGAGCTATCCAGAACAATGATGCGTATGGGCCAATCCTCAATAGCATATTGTAAAAACCCATTATTAAAATATTTGTCACTGAAGACTTCTTTGAAAGCCTTGCGGTCATCATGATTGCCAAGTGCAAAGAAATAGGGAATTTGCAGGGTTCCCAATGTCGTTTTTAGTTTTTCATAGGCCCAGTTTTTCCCACTCTCGACGAGGTCGCCCGTGATCAGAATAACATCTGGTTGGCGTTGCATCTGGGTAAGTTCCAAGAGGACATTATTTAAGCGGGCTGTATTTTTACAATGGGAAAGCTCGCCATCAAATCCGATATGTAGGTCTGTAATTTGTGCTATTAGCATACCAAGTCGCCCGATTATTCAATTACTTATACATGAAAATATTGAGGGGGTATGAATTATTTAAACGAAATAATCGGTTTAAACGACTAGGCCGAACAAGAGGCACCGCCCAAGACACAAAATTTAGAACAATGCGGGTGGTTAAGCGCGACTGGTGTGAGAGATTCTTTTAGGGTTTTGCCCATCTCAAATTGTGGATCATCCCATAAAAGCGTACAGGCCAAAACGCTGGCGCGGTCATCCCCTTTACGTCTGACGACCATGCGCGAACTGGAACACATCATACTATCGGGATGTACATCTAAAATACCCCAGCAGGCCACGGTAATTTCCGGGACATCAATATTTTCGTCCATTTCAGGAAATAAAATTGTTTCGGCCATATTATAGGCATCAATATTCCAACCCTGTTTTTTAATCAGGGCGGCATATCCGCCTCGTGCATCTTTATCCGATTCAGAAAACATGGAGCGGCCAGCAATGTTAAGGCTGAACCCGTTCTCAGTTAGCCAGTCCAGACCTTTTAAGGCAATATCAAAACTGCCTTCGCCGCGTTCCTGATCATGGCCTTGTTGGGTGAAATGATCCAAACTTACACGCAATGTCAATTTCCCAGGAAAGCGTGCATTTAAATCCAGTAAGCCCTTCTGGACGCGCGGGCGCATCATGGGTTTCATGGCATTTGTCAGCATAAGCAGTGTGTGTCCACGCTCTAGCGCCATTTCCCCTAATTTGATCATATAAGGATTGAGATAGGGCTCGCCTCCGGTAAAGGCGATCTCGATCTTACCCATATTCATTTCGTCAATTTCGTCCAGATAAGGCGCCATGTCTTCAGGCGTGAGATAGACAAAGTGATCGGCTGTCGGGCTGCTTTTTATATAGCAATTTTCGCACTCAATATTGCACTGGGAGCCTGAGCAGAACCAAAGCGTTGTGAGCTTTTTGAAATAGACAGCGGCCCGTTTCTCGCCTTTGGCGGTTATACGGGGGTCTTGGAACTTTTTAGGATCAATAGGTGCATTCATGATAGAGCTTTTAGCAAGTTTTGCGGTTCTGTCACATATTTTTACCGAGATGTCACATAATCAATACTACACGAAACTGTGAAGGCCGAGTGCAAACCCCGGCCTTTGGATTGATTTAGCGGTTGTGATTGCCACTTATAAGGCCAATCAAGGCCCTGAGGCACGTATCCTCGTCTTAACGCAGGGCCAAGAAGATATTGGACCCACCGCGCTCAACGGTCAAGGCAAAAGGCCCTTTTTTACCATCAATAGCAGCTTCAAAATCGTCCAAATCGGTGATGTCTTTACGGTTTACGGCGCGGACGATATCGCCCTTGCGCAGACCGGCTCTAAACGCTTTGGAGCCTGACTTAACCTTGGCGACATATATGCCCTCATCTCCGCCGCGCGGATTAAGGTCTTCAGGAATGGCCGTCAATTCCGCACCAGAGAAACTCTCCATTGCAGGGAGGTCTTCTTCTACGCTTTCGTCAAGGACTTCGCGGTCTTCTTCAAATTCCTCAACCGAGATGCGCGCCGTACGTTTCTTGCCGTCTCTTATATAGGCAATATCCGTGCGTGTACCGGGTTCGACAAGCCCGACAGCATTGCGAATATCGGAGGCATCTAAAATATCCTCGCCGTTAAAGCCGACAATGATATCGCCTTCTTTGATACCCGCCTTATCCGCCGGGCTATCCTCCGTCACATTACTGACTAAAGCCCCTTCACTAGTAGACAGGTTAAGGGCTTCTTTGAGGTCGCTTGGAATGTTCTGAATGGCCACACCAATACGGCCGCGTTTCACCTCGCCGTATTCAATGAGTTGCTTCATCACCCCGTTTATCATTTTAACTGGTACAGCAAATCCAATACCCTGATTTCCGCCCGTGCGCGAAATAATGGCGGTATTCATCCCGATAAGCTGGCCCTTAGAGTTAACTAAAGCTCCTCCGGAATTTCCCGGATTGATAGAAGCATCCGTCTGGATGAAATCGGCATAATTTCCCCCGCGCGCCGTATCACGCCCAAGGGCACTGACAATACCGGAGGTTACGGTTGAACTCAGGCCAAAGGGATTGCCCACAGCAATAACATAATCTCCGACTTTGGTATTTCCGCTTTGGGCAAAATCCAGATCGGTGAGGCGAGGGGCGTCAATTTGTAAGACGGCGACATCGGTTTTTTCATCACTGCCGATAAGCTCGGCTTCGATTTCGCGGCGATCTTCTAATGTGACATATATTTCGTCTGCCCCGTCAATCACATGGTGATTAGTGATAATATAGCCCTTGCCGGCATCGACAATGACACCAGAACCGATACCGCGGCGTGTGCGGTCTTGAGGTGCGGGAATACGTCCGCCAAAAAACCGCTCGAAAAGCTCAGATTGTTGGTCAGTTAATTCCTTACTGGCTTTAGAGGTCGCGGCGACTTCTATACTGACAACGGCAGGGGTTACTTTTTCCAATAAGGGGGCCATGGTTAAAAGCCCGCGATTATCTATTGTTAAAGCCTGTGTCTGGCCAAAGGGGGTTAGCCGTGATTGCGCGTTTGCGGGCACGGCACTATGGAGGGCAGGCAGGATGAGAACGGCAAAACTTGCGCCTAATAAAAGGGGTTTCGTGAAACGGGTTTTAAGACCGGATGATGTGCGCATACAAACTCCTGATAGTTTGATTATCTAATATTATTATAGGCAACATGTATTTCATCTGTGGGCGCATTCAAGAGCGGAGATCAGAATCTGTCAGATATTTAATT
>CAZNCJ010000006.1:53515-55579 GCA_964571595.1 uncultured Caulobacterales bacterium
ATTTCGCGGGTTTTTATGCGCGAGAGGGAGGTGGGCGAAATCTTATCTATCTGCCCCTCAATTTTGGGCAGAAAAGGTTCATCAGAAATAAATTTTACGGCGTTTTGATATTGCAAGCGCTGGGCATTATTTTCGCCTGGAAAGGCGATAATTTCATATTCAGAAGGATTGATAATCCGTGCAAGCCTTGCAGAGTTTTGCACATGTCGGCCAATATGCAAGCGCGCCATCATATCAGACACATATCCGTCATGCGGGGCGAGAATGACGAGATCAGACATAAGATTATTCAGCCCGTCATAAACTGCCATTTCGGCCTGTCTGTCCGCGTCGAGTAAATGTCCGGCACGGCGTTCATTTAGGCTGGCTGTGCGTCTGTCTATTCGGGCATTTATAAGATCAAGCCGTCTTTGGCTTTGCGCGCGGTCATGGAAAACCGCTTCTGAGCTTAAGGTAAAAAGCGGATCACCCATCTTCACTTGATCGCCCGGTTTTACGTAAATCTGCTGAACGTAACCCGCGCTTGCAGGATAAATTTCCGTGTGCTGGACGGGTTGTAAGAGGGCCGGTGCGCTAATGCGGTTTTGCCAAGGCAGGGCGAAAATCGCTAAAAGGATAATCCCGCAAGTCAGGCTGATACGCCCGCGGCGGGTTGAAAGGATAGTCATACGAAAGCTCCACCAATTTTTCATCTCCCGCCAAATAGGCAGGATGATGAACCATAAAATTTCAACAGAAAAAAGAACAATGCCAATCGCTTTTGGAAATAGATGATGTACCAAAATGGCGATCCCGATAAAGAGGAAGAAACGGTAGACCCAAGTTATATAGGCATAGGTACATAAACCAGCCTCTCTTAAAGGGGCGGCAGGCGAAGGCTTGGGTGCGCCAAGACCGAACAGGATTTCGCGCATTTTCCAGCGCCCCATATCAAAGCCGTGTTTTTGTAAGTTCTGGACATTAAAAAAATCACTTAGCAAGTAATAACCGTCAAAGCGCATACAGGGGTTTAAATTGACGAGCAGGCTTAATGTCCAACTGGTTGTTGCGATAAAAAACGCCAGACTTCGGGCAGGCCCGTCGGGTAAAAAACTCCAGAGGAAAAGCGCGAGACAGGCTATACCTAGCTCCACAATCATCCCGCCGCCATCAATCAGCAGGCGTTTGCGGCGCTCACGCAAGCGCCACGCATCTGTTGTATCGGTATAGAGCACAGGAAACATCACCAGAAAGGCAATGCCGATTATCGGTACACGCGCCCCGAAATGATGGGCTGTGAAAGCGTGTCCTAATTCATGGAGTGACTTTAGAGCGATCAGGGTAATGCCGTAAAAAATGAACCCTTGAAAGGTAAAAAAGTGCCAAAATGTAGCCAAGAACTGGTCCCATTGGCGCGAGGTAAAATACAAACCTATGATACCTAGCCCTGCAATGACCATCCAAGTCAGCGGAAAAAATAGCCAGCCTAGACTCGGTGCGAAATTGTTGAGGAATTTTGTCGGTTTTATCAGCGGTATGCGGAAATATAAATATTTATGCAAAATAGTTTCATACCACGGGCGACGCATAGCGGCCTCTCGTTTGGCAAATGCATCCGCATCATTTTGCGGGGGATTAACAGCGAGGTTTTGCGTCAGTATGAACTTTGTCATCTCTTCAACATCATCAGGCGTGATCAGAGTTTCAGGATAGGTTTGCCGGCTTTTTGATATAAGGGTTTCGAGCGGGTTCTCGCTATGTAGTGGTAGTTCAGTCCATATTTTGAGAAGTTTCAAGGCCTTTTCATTGAGCATGTGAAAGTCGTTTCTGACCGGATCAAACAACATATATTGTTTGGTGCCGTCAACCGCCATACGCGCAGGCAGAAGCTCAAGTTCTGGACGTAATTGTGGAAGGGCAGCGGAGGTCATTTTGCGCGAACTTGCGGGCGATTAAAAGCCGGTAAACTGCCGGAGCGCCGTTATAGGCTGCCTTAAGAGCCAAAAGGCGAGCGGAGCTTCTTGCGCGTAAAGTTTAGCCACACCGCGTGCGCCAATACGGGGCAGCACATCTGGATCATCAAGT
>CAZNCJ010000007.1:0-9148 GCA_964571595.1 uncultured Caulobacterales bacterium
AATCTTGGGCTGGAAGTGCATTTTGGTCACGGACTGACTTTTGATAATGTTCAAAAAGTTGCGGCCATTCCGCAAGCCCGTGAGTTGAATATTGGGCATTTCATGATAGGAGAGGCCGTCTTCTCAGGACTTGAATCCGCCATTGTTGAAATGCGTCAGTTAATTGATCAATCCCGCGTAAATATTGAGGTCACATGATTTTAGGTATCGGAACAGATATATGCAGTATTCCTCGCATAGAAGAAACTTTAAACAAATTTGAAGGTCGTTTTATTACGAAGACTTTCACAAAACATGAGCAAGAATATTGTGAGAGCAAATCGGGTAAAGCGGCCTATTACGCCAAGCGATTTGCTGCAAAAGAAGCTGTCGCAAAAGCCTTAGCAGGTGATTATACGGGCAGCCTTTCGTGGTTGGATGTTGAAGTTGAAAATGCACCGAGTGGTCGTCCAAAGGTCAATCTTTACCGCGGCGCAAAGGAAAGACTGGATAGCCTGCTGCCAATCGGGCATATTGGACGCATACATTTAAGTTTAAGCGATGATGAACCATTTGCCGTTGCCTCAGTTGTGATTGAAGCGCATCCTGAAAACAAACAGGCCTAATAAAAGCTGCTATGTCAAATATAAGCGAAGATAAATCTAAGTCCGTTAAGGACAATGGCTCGGAAGAGACTAAAAATCGCTCTGAACTTCGTGAAATTATAACGACATTAATTTGGGCACTGGGGTTAGCCTTTATTTTACGCACATTTCTGTTTCAACCTTTCCACATACCTTCTGGGTCAATGGAACCGGGGCTAGTAAAGGGCGATTATATCATCACGACCAAATACTCACTTGGATATGGACAATTTGCGGCCACACCTATTCCTTTTCCGGTAAAATCCGGACGTTTATTTGAACGTAAGCCTACACGCGGAGATGTCATTGTTTTTAGACCTGACGGTTTAAATAAAAACTATATTAAACGGCTGGTCGGACTGCCGGGTGATGAAATTCAAATGATTGATGGCCGCCTCCATATAAACCGTGAAATTGTGCCTGTGACAAATCTTGGTTCTGAGACGCGTTTCAATGAATTTGGTAATGAAGAGAGTGCCGAAGTTTTAGAAGAAAACTTTGCAGACGGCTCAACACATAGGGTCTATGATATTGTTAAGGCAGGTAATGCTGATAACACCCAGACTTTTACAGTGCCGGCCGGTCATTACTTTTTCATGGGAGACAATCGTGACAGATCAGCCGATAGTCGCGTACCCGTCGGACTTAACGGCGCAGGTTATGTCCCCACTGAAAACCTGATGGGCAAGGCTAGAATTGTCTTACTATCAGTCAATGAGAACTTCTCAATCTTCAAACCGTGGACATGGTTTAATATGCGCAAAAGTCGTTTCTTTAAGGCGATTAAATGAGCGAGATCAGAGAGCGTCGACTAAAGGCTCTTGAAGGGCGTATCCACTATGAGTTTAAGGATAAAAATCTAGCGTTAATTGCGCTGACCCATTCTTCATATGGGGATGGTCGCCGAAAGGGACATGATAATGAACGTCTCGAATTTTTAGGCGACCGCGTATTAGGGCTAATGACGGCAGATAAATTATATCATTTATTTGTCGAGGATGAGGGCACTTTAGCGCGTCGTTTAAATGCTCTTGTGCGGAAGGAAACATGCGCAAAAATCGCTAAAAAAATAGCTTTAGGTGAAGCCTTATTCATGTCCAGCTCAGAAGAAAGACAGGGCGGGCGTGATAAAACCTCAATATTGGGCGATGCCTGCGAGTCGCTCTTGGCCGCAATATATCTGGACGGCGGTATAGAGGCGGCTTGGAACTTTTTTGAGCGCTTCTGGTCGGAAGATATAAAACTGGTTTCTGATGTCTCTGCAAAAGATCCTAAAACCCATCTTCAGGAACTCGCCTCAAGTTCTGGCGGCGGTGCGCCTATATATTCCGTTCTCAATAAAAGTGGGCCTGATCACCGACCTCTCTTCGTCATTGAAGTCGAGGTTGAACATATAGGCTCTGCAGTTGGGACCGGTAAATCAAAGAAAGAAGCAGAACGGTTTGCCGCGCTGCATCTTCTTGAAAAATGGTCGAAACCTAAATGAACAATAATAAGATAGACACTAAAGCTGAAAGCCGAGCGGGTTTTGTCGCAGTCATCGGTGCGCCAAATGCAGGCAAGTCAACGCTCGTCAACGCACTTGTCGGCGAAAAAGTCTCTATCGTGACCCATAAAGTCCAGACAACGCGGTTTCAGATACGCGGTATCGCCATGCTAGATGAAGCACAAATCGTGCTTGTCGATACACCTGGTATTTTTCAACCCAAAGAGAGTGACAGGCTTGCGCGTTCTATGGTTCACGCGGCATGGACGGGGGCCAATGATGCGGATGCCAGCATACATGTGGTTGATGCGCCTGCTTATTACAGGCAATTGCACGGCGAAGGCGGGGCACAAGACAGGCTTTCAGTTGAAGACACGCAACGCGTGACAGAAGGACTAAAACAACGACAGTCAAAGAACATATTTCTAGCGCTTAATAAGATAGATGAAATTGAACGCGACAAGCTATTGGAACTTATCGCTAAGTTTAACGATGCAGGTGTGTATACGGATATTTTTCTAATTTCAGCTCTAAAACAAGACGGGATGGATATGCTCATAACCGCCATAAAAGCCGCCATTCCCAAAGGCCCATATTTATATCCACCTGATCAGGCGGCAGATATTCCCTCACGCCTTATGGCAGCAGAGATAACACGTGAAAAACTGTTCCTCAGATTACATGACGAATTACCTTATGCTTCAACGGTAGAGACAGAAAGCTGGAAGCGCCAAAAAGACGGTTCCGTCCGTGTCGAACAAGTTATTTTTGTCAGACGTGACAGCCAAAAGCCTATAGTCTTAGGAAAAGGCGGACGAACAATAAAAGAAATCGGCGCGCAATCGCGCAAGGAAATGCAGGACTGGCTAGGCTGCCGTGTCCATTTATTTCTGTTTGTGAAGGTCAGAGCAAATTGGAAAAACGACAGGGCGCGTTATATGGATAGCGGACTAGAATTTGATGTCTAAAGCACAAATTCAGCTATCTTGTTAACACAGTTTTAAACCTGTTTTTCAAATTTTTCTAAATCTTATTCGACTAGTTTATCCTTATCATGGGTCGCTTAGTAAAATCACTTTTGGCGGTATCAATCTGCGCTTTAGGTTTAAACGTCGCGCATGCGAGCGTTATAGACAGACCGTTTTTGCAAGCCCAATCTATCGTTATCGTTATTGCAGGCACTGCTAACGAAACGAACGAAGGTATTGCGCCTGTTGTTGTAGATTTCAACCTCCTGACACCTGAAACAAGCGGGCAGGCGGCACCAGACCTCATTGGCATTGACGGATTTGTTGTGAACTCCAATAGCGGTTTTGATGCAGGACAAGACTTCACGGGCGGGGCCTCGCGATTGCAAATTGATAATGAAATTGGCAGTGGCGGTAATTTTACCAATAATGGCGATATAGATTTTCTTGAAGCCTCTGATCGCTTAAGCGCTTTTGGCATTGGAGATGACACGGATGTCAATATTCGTTCGGCCACTAATGTGTCGCGCTTTCTGGTTGTCTCTAACGTAGCTTTTGACCTCTTCGCCCAAAGCTCGAACTTAACCACGAGCGGCGACTTTACCGAATTTGGCTATGAAAATATTGGTTTTAGAGCGCTTATAAACCGTTCGGGCGGAACAGGTGCTGGTCGCTGGGGTGATAAGGCGCAGAATCCAGCTATTGGCGGCACTGGCATTGATAGCGCGGTTAATGACCTTGGGGACATGCAGGGAACGGCTACTAAAATATTTGACGGTGGGCGCAGAACCGCCAGATTTAGAGGTAGCCTGCTTGAACAGGCCATTTCCTTTAACATCCGCTACGCCTTTTCTGATGCACCCGATAGCAGTGATGATAACGCCTATGATTTCTCGCAAGGTGTGGGGACTATTGGCGCGGATGTCACATACACAATCTATACGCCTTAATAGCGCTTGCGGCCTTTAAGACTTAAAGGCTAAACTTAGCAAAGAATAAGAGAGCCAAGTGAGTCTCTTATTTCTACTCGTTATGTTTACGCAGGATGGATAAGCCCCAATGGATTGGCAGGGTGAAGGATATATACTCTCTGTTAAAAAACACGGGGAAACCTCGGCAATTATTGAAGTTTTCACGCGTGACAGAGGTCGTCACCTCGGCCTTGTGCGCGGAGGTGTTGGGCGACGCCTGCGTCCGATATTGCAAGCCGGCAATCTCGTCTATCTTGATTGGCGCGCCCGTCTTTCCGAACATCTGGGATATTTCACGGTTGAACCTTCAAGCTTAAACACAGCCAGTCTTATGGAAGATAGGCTGGCTTTAACGGGATTAAATGCCATATGCGCGGTAGCGCGTACGACACTTCCCGAACGTGAGGCTTTTCCGTCCGTCTATGATGCTTTTGAAATCGTCTTACAAAACATGCACGAACCGGATATCTGGCCAGCCTTATATATACGCTGGGAGGCCGGACTTTTAAAGGCTATGGGCTATGGTCTGGATTTAAGCCGTTGTGCAGCGACTGGCAGCGCAGAGAACCTTACACACGTTTCTCCGCGCTCTGGTCGTGCCGTCAGTGCCGTCGCAGCTGAACCTTATCTGGACAAGCTCTATATTTTACCAGATTTTCTAAAGGGTGCTAAAGGCAGTATCAGCAAGGATGATATAAGGTCAGGGCTTAATTTAACTGGCTATTTTCTTGAAACGCGCGTGCAATGGGGCGTTAATAAAACACTGCCAGAGGCCAGAGCCTATATGATTTCAAACCTCCAAAATAGTGGCTATTCCACTTAAATTTCCGTTTTGCAAAGTTAAGCACTTTGGCGGCTTTGCGAATCAGTAGAAATAGGCAAAATACATAGGGGCAAACGGGTTAACTTCATGACAGCCGGACTTAATACATGACGACAACAACAGATAATGGACTTCCCGGCAATAATGCTATTATTGAAGAACATATCGATAATGCGCTCTCGGCGCGCTATCTGGCCTATGCCTTATCAACCATTACAATGCGGGCCTTGCCTGATGTCAGAGACGGCCTAAAGCCTGTCCATAGGCGTATTCTTTACGCAATGCGACAGCTTAAACTTAACCCTGAAAATGCCCATAAAAAATGTGCGCGTATTGTGGGGGATGTGATGGGGCAATATCACCCTCACGGGGATGCCTCTATTTATGATGCGCTTGTTAAACTCTCACAGAGCTTTTCGGCGCGCTATCCGCTTGTCGACGGACAAGGCAATTTCGGAAATATTGACGGCGATAGCGCCGCCGCTATGCGATATACCGAAGCCAAAATGACGGCCGCTGGCGTCTCCCTACTAGAAGGGATTGATGAGGACGCCGTTGATTTTATCTCAACTTATAATGAGGAAGACACAGAACCAGTAGTCTTGCCAGGCGGATTTCCTAATCTTTTAGCCAATGGCTCGACGGGTATTGCCGTGGGTATGGCGACATCTATACCGCCGCATAATCTGGCTGAGATATGCAATGCTGCGCTCCATCTGATTAAAGCACCGCGTGCGCGTATTGAAACCTTGATGGATCATATATCAGGTCCAGATTTTCCAACAGGCGGCATCATTGTCGAGCCTAAAGAAAGCATGCTGGAAGCATATGCCACAGGTAAAGGCGGTTTTAAATTACGCGCCCGTTGGGAAAAGGAAGACCTTGGGCGCGGACAATGGCAAGTCGTCGTCACGGAAATTCCTTATCAAGTGCAAAAATCAAGACTGATTGAGAAACTGGCGGAGGCTATTGAGACTAAAAAGGTTCCTTGGCTGGCAGATGTAAGAGACGAATCTGCTGAGGATGTACGGATTATTCTGGAGCCCAAAAGCAAAAACATTGAGCCAGAAATGCTCATGGAGAGCCTGTTTAAACTGACCAGCCTCGAAACACGCATATCTCTGAACATGAATGTTCTGGATAATACACGCACGCCGCGCGTGATGAACTTGCGCGAAGTCTTACAAGCCTTCCTTGATCATCGCCGCGAAGTTTTACAACGCCGCTCCGGTCAAAGACTGGGTAAAATCATAGACCGGATGGAAGTGTTAGACGGCTATATGATTGCCTTCTTAAACTTGGACGAGGTCATCAGAATTATCCGGTTTGAAGACAAGCCCAAAGACGAGCTTATGAAGGTTTTCAAGCTCACGGAACGCCAAGCAGATGCGATTTTGAATATGCGTTTGCGGGCGCTCAATAAATTACAAGAAATTGAAATCAAGTCTGAATATGATGGTCTAGATTCTGAGAAGAAAGATATCGAAAAACTGCTCGGCTCCGATAAGCTGCAATGGAATGCGATAGCCGACCAATTAAAAGAGCTAAAAGCGCATTATAAGGATGATAAGCGCAGAACCGGGTTTTCTGATCAGCCTGATGTTGAAATTGATTTAGCGACTGCCTTTATCACGAAAGAACCAGTCACGATTGTATTGTCAGAGAAAGGCTGGATACGGGCAATGAAGGGCACAATAGATGACCCGAGTGCCGTTAAATATAAAGACGGTGATAAAGAGGCCTTCATTGTACCCGCTTTTACCACAGATAAAGTCTTGCTCTTTGGGTCAAACGGAAAGTTTTATACGCTTTCAGTCGATAAATTACCGGGCGGACGTGGAAATGGCGAACCTGTGAGATTAATGATTGATCTGGAAGATGATCACATTCCCGTCGGCCTTTTTGTGCATGACCCTGAACGTGAACTACTCGTGGCCAGTTCTGATGGTTATGGTTTCCGCGTCTTGGAAAAAGACGTAATCGCCTCAACGCGCGGGGGGCGTAAAACTCTCAATGTCCGCAGCGAGGTCGAGGCCTTACGCTGTATTGAAGTTACGGGCGATAATATAGCAACGATTGGCGAGAACCGTAAAATCCTTATTTTCAAGCATGAAGACTTACCCCAAATGGGGCGAGGTAAAGGCGTAAGATTGCAAAAATATAAAGATGGCGGCCTGGCAGATATAACCACCTTCGAGACGACAGACGGGCTGACATTTATTGATAGTGCAGGGCGTCGCAACAGTGTCAATGACTGGGAGCTGCTCGTGGGTAAACGAGCACAATCTGGACGCATGGCGCCTCGTGGCTTTTCGCGCGGAGGTGTGTTTGCACCTGATAAACGCTTAAAATAAATAACATGTACAATTGGCTTTAAGCCATTTTAGGCTGTTATTTTGCTGTAAATATTGCTTTTTTACGACTTAGTTTCGTTTAGGCTAGTGACTTGTAAAAAAGAGCCAGTATGATTGCACCCAATTCTTGAGACTTTAGGGGAAATAAATATGGAAATATTACTCGTTATTCTAGGTATAATCGCTGTATTGGCCGTTATCCTTATCGGGATTTACAACCGCTTGGTCGCTTTGCGTCAAACGTGTAATCAAGCCTGGTCTGATATTGAAGTCCAGTTAAAGCAGAGACAGGACCTTGTTCCCCAATTAGTCAATACTGTTAAAGGTTATGCCAAGCATGAGAAAACAACTTTTGAAGAAGTTGTAAAAGCCAGACAAATGGCTGTGAGTGCCAATACACCCGGTGCGCAGGCCGCAGCAGAAGGCATGCTCTCACAAGCTCTTGGTAAGCTCTTTGCCCTCGCAGAAGCCTATCCGGAATTAAAAGCCAATGAAAATTTCTTGCAGCTACAAGACCAACTCGCAGATGTTGAAAACAAAATCGCCGCCTCTCGTCGTTTTTATAATAACGCTGTGCAAGAATATAATACGGGACGTGAACAATTCCCGGCTGTACTGATCGCTGGGCCGTTCGGATTTAAAGAGCGTGAATTCTTTGAAGCTCCTGAAGGTCGTGAGGTCTTACAACAGCCCGTTGAAGTAAACTTTGATTAGGTTCTAAGGAATAAGCCTTAATGTTAGAAGCCTACGGCCTTCGTACACATATTTGGAATAATAATTTAAGATCAGTATTGCTGCTGATCTTTTTCCCTATTCTGCTCTTATTTTTGGCCTATGCGCTCGTTTTATTATTTACGGGGTTGACGAGCCAGCACGGTCTTTCTGAAGGCCTATATCAGGCGGCGGCAGCTATGCCCGGGACAGCACCCGTTGCTCTAGGGGCCGCGGGGGCATGGTTCACAGTCGCCTTTTTTGGTCATCAAGCCATGATAGAAGCCGCTACAAAATCACGTTCTGTTACGCCAAGTGAAGAACCGCGCGCTTATAAAATGCTTGAAACTCTGAGCATTTCACGCGGGCAAACCATGCCCAAATTAAAAGTCATTGAAAGCCCGGTGATGAATGCTTTTGCCAGCGGGATAAGAGATAAAAATTACACCGTAACCCTAACACGCGGTCTTATGGATAATCTGGATGATGAAGAACTCGAAGCCGTTATCGCCCATGAGCTTTGCCATATCACGCATAAGGATGTTCGCGTTCTGATTATCTCTGTTATTTTTGTGGGGATATTTGCCTTTATAGGTGAGGGGGTTGTGCGCTCTATGTTTCGGACCAATCTCGCACGCAGCACGCATCACCGACGAAGCGGCGGTGGTAATGCTGGCGCCATGGTGCTCATTGCTTTTGTGATTATAGCTCTGACATATTTCTTTGCCATGCTCATCCGGTTTTCTTTATCACGTAAACGAGAGTATATGGCAGATGCAGGCGCAGTTGATCTGACGAAAAATCCTGATGCGATGATACGTGCCTTGCAAAAAATATCGGGACGCGCCGAACTTAATGCCCCAGCGGAAGTGCGGGAAATGGCGTTTGAAAACCCAAGAACCGGATTTGCCGGGGCTTTTGCCACCCATCCACCGATTGAAAAACGTATCGAAGCTTTGGTCAAATATGGCGGCGGTCGCCTTGGCACCGAAAGCCGTATACGTCCGCACAGACAGGTTCAAGAAAGCCATGACAGGCCGAAAATAAGCAAGTCTCAATTTGGGCGTCGCGGGCCTTGGTTTCCCAGACAGTAACACAGACAGTAACCCAGTTAATAATCAAGAGAACAATTAAGCTCCTTTAATATAAAAAGAGTTGGGAGCGCGCCCTTATCCGTTTAGTCTGCGGGATCAGAATCATAATATAATTAAG
>CAZNCJ010000007.1:9248-39781 GCA_964571595.1 uncultured Caulobacterales bacterium
GGGAGCGCGCCCTTATCCGTTTAGTCTGCGGGATCAGAATCATAATATAATTAAGTGAGATTGTTATGAAATCCCGATTATTGACGAGCGTCTTTATAGCCGTAAACTTGGCAGGATGTGCGGATGTAGACACCGCTACGGTTCCCGGTTTTGATCTTATTCAAACTGTTGAGAGCGCGCAGGGTGAAATCAACATTCCTTTTAAAAAATTCACACTCGAAAACGGGCTGACAGTCGTATTACACCAAGATAAATCTGACCCGCTTGTCCATGTTGATGTAACTTATCATGTCGGCTCAGGACGTGAGGATATTGGCAAATCTGGATTTGCACATTTCTTTGAACATATGATGTTTCAAGGCTCAGAGAACGTTGCCGATGAGCAGCACTTTAAAATCATTACGGAAGCAGGCGGGACTTTGAACGGGACAACGAATTCTGATCGTACGAATTATTTTGAAACCGTCCCGTCAAACCAACTTGAAAAAATGTTATGGCTGGAAGCTGACCGTATGGGCTATTTCCTTAATGCTGTGACGCAAGAGAAATTCGAAGTTCAGCGAGAAACGGTCAAAAATGAACGCTCTCAACGTGTCGACAATCAACCTTACGGCCTCCTATATGAACGTGTCGGGGAGGCAATGTTCCCGGAAGGCCATCCTTATTCATGGTCTACAATCGGCTATATTGAGGATTTAAACCGGGCGACATTAAATGATCTCAAAAAGTTTTTCCTCAAATGGTACGGTCCAAATAATGCTGTTATCACGGTAGGGGGAGATTTTGACGAAACCCAGACATTAGAGTGGATCAAGAAATATTTTGGCCCTATCCCGATGGGTGCTGCGGTCAGCGACCCTGTTTATACGCCTGTAACCTTGGATGAGACCCGCTATATCTCCCTTGAAGATAATGTCCAGCTGCCCTTGCTCTATATGGCATGGCCGACAGTTCATCTTAATCACCCAGACGAAGCCCCCCTTGACGTTTTAATGTCGATCATGGGAAGCGGCAAAACCTCTCTCTTGTATAAGAATCTGGAGATACCCGGACTAGCGGTTCAGGCCAATGCCGGACATGCGTGCGAGCAATTACACTGTAGCTTTACTTTGCTGGCTCTGGCTAATCCCGCCCGCGTTCAAAGCCTCTCTGAGATAGAAGACGTGTTTAGGGCCTCACTGGAAGAGTTTGAAGGACGGGGTGTCGAAGATGATGACATTATCCGCGTAAAGTCCCAAATTGTTAGTGGTATGATTTACGGTCTGGGCAGTGTGAGCGGAAAAGTCTCACAACTTGCCGCCTATGAAACCTACCGCGATAATCCAAACGGAATAGGGGATGATATTGCCCGCTATGAAGGGGTTACAAAGGCTGACGTCATGCGGGTCTATGCCAAATATATCAAAGACAAACCTTCTGTCGTTATGAGCATTGTCCCTAAAGGGCAGGCGGGTATGGTAACGAAGCCGGATAGCTGGGAACGCTATGAGCGCAACATCCCCGAAGATGACGGTAATGATGATTTTAACTGGAGCTTGCCCGAGGATAATTTTGATCGGTCTGTCCTTCCGCCAAGCGGCGCTAATCCTAGCATTAAAGTCCCGGAAATTTACAAAGACACACTCTCAAATGGCGTAGAGTTATTAGGCAGCCTCAACACGGAAATCCCGACATCGACTATAAATCTCAACCTCGAAGTCGGTCAGAATTACGAAGATCTAGACAAATTGGGCCTCGCTTCGCTTACGGCTGAAATGATGAATGAGGCCACGCAAAAGTCGAGCGCAGAAGATTTGTCTAATCGCTTGGCAAAGCTTGGCTCGAGCATCAGTTTTTCAAGTGGGAATACGCAGACGACCCTATCTGTGCGCAGCTTAACCCGTAATCTGGATGAGACATTATCCATTGCGGCCGAGAAATTGCTCCTACCTAAGTTCGACCCAAAAGACTTTGAACGGGTAAAGGATAATGCAATTCAGGGCATTAAAGCCTCAAAAAAACAACCCTCACGGCTCGCATCCGAAGCCTTTAGTCGAAAACTATTTGGCGACAATAATAGTTTTGCCTACGGCAATGCAGGCACCGTGGAAACTGTGAGCGCTTTGAGCCTTGATGATGTAAATGCGTTTTATAAAACCTATTACTCGCCTCAAATCGCGCGTATTGTTGCCGTCAGTGATCTCGGACAGAGTTCTATGAAAAAATCCCTATCTGTCTTCTCTGAATGGGAGGGTGATGCCGTAGAACCAGCCCAAGAACAGGACTTCCCTGATCTTGGTAAGACGGTCATTTATTTCCTCGATAAACCGGATGCAGCTCAATCGGAAATTCGCATTGGTAAACGGGCTTTGCCTTATGATGCCACAGGCGAATATTTTAAATCAGGCCTAATGAATTATAGCCTTGGCGGTGCGTTTAACAGTCGTATCAATCTAAACCTTCGTGAAGACAAGGGCTATACTTACGGGGCGCGAACTTCATTTGGCGGCAATAAAACACGTGGTACATATATCGCTTCTGCGGGTGTTAAATCAGATGCAACAGCGGCCTCTATTACGGAATTCCTTAATGAAATAAATTCCTACCGCGCGGACGGCATTTCAGAAGCGGAATTAGATTTTACCAAAAATGCGATTGGACAAAAGGATGCACGGGCATATGAAACACCACGTCAAAAGCTGGGCTTTTTAAGCCGTATGCAGACTTATGATCTTTCGCCTGATTTTGTGACGACCCAAAGCGAAATTTTGTCAGACATCAGCAAAGCAGAATTAGATGCTCTGGCCGATAAACATCTGGATATTAATGACATGATCATTCTCGTTGTGGGCGATAAGAAAACCGTCATGCCGCAGCTTGAAGGGTTAGACATCCCCGTCATCGAAATTGACAATGACGGTCAAGCCTTAAAATAATTTTTGGCTAATTGAGCAATGATTTAGGCAGGCTTGTGGCCAGCTCAGGCACTAAGACGACGAGCAAGATCACAATAAACTGAATGACGATAAAAGGTATAACGCCCTTGTAAAGCGCCAGCGTGGTGACCTCTGGCGGGGCGACGCCGCGTAAGTAAAACAGGGCAAAGCCAAAGGGCGGTGTTAGAAAGCTGGTCTGTAAATTAAGCGCCATTAAAATACCTAGCCAGATCGGGTCCATACCAAGGGCAAGTAAAGGTGGTGCGACGAGCGGGACAACAACAAAAGTGATTTCAATAAAGTCGAGGAAGAACCCAAGGATAAACATAACGATCATCACGATAGTCAACGCCCCCCATTTACCCCCCGGAGCGGCCTCTAATAAGCGCTGGACCATATCGTCCCCGCCAAAACCCCGAAAGACTAGACTGAAAATGGTTGCACCAATAAGAATAACGAACACCATACAGGTGATATGCATTGTGCTGCGGGACACATCGGAAAGTGCCTTTGTACGGTTAAGTGGTCGAAGCGCCGTCAATGAGCCAATAATTGCAAGGCCCGCCAAAAAGAGGGTAAATATCATTGCGATAATCTCTCCCATTTCCCATCCTTCTTGATTAAATCTGAGATCCACACCTGTCAGATCAATGGCAATTAAACCAAATAAACTTACCGCAACCAAAACAATGAGGCGCTGCGTACGCGCATTATCTGACAGTTTATAAGCTGCCAGCAATATCGCCCCCAGAGCGCCTAGAGCGGCCCCGCGTGTGGGTGTGGCATATCCCGATAATATAGAGCCCAAAACGGCGATGATAAGTATAATAGGCGGCAACATGGCTTTGAGTGTACGCCGTACAAATTGCCAAGGATTGACGCCTTTGGGCCAATCTTGGGCGGGAGCGAGATTTGGCTTTAAAAAGGCCATAATAGAAATATAAAGCGCGTAAAGCGCGATTAAAATCAACCCCGGAATAAGCGCCCCAGCAAAAAGATCACCCACAGAGATGACGCCGCCGCCTTCTAAGCCGTGGCTGCGTTGGGCTTCCTGATAAGCGTTGGACATCTGATCACCCAATATAACCAAGACAATTGAAGGCGGGATTATCTGACCTAATGTGCCAGATGCAGCAATAGCGCCTGATGCAAGTGAAGGGGCGTAATTTCGTTTAAGCATGGTGGGCAGAGAAAGTAGACCCATCGTCACAACTGTTGCCCCGACGATACCTGTCGAGGCCGCAAGTAATGCGCCAACAAAAACAACTGACACGCCTAACCCGCCGCGCAATTTGCCGAGTAAGTCTCCCATGGCTTCAAGTAGGTCTTCGGCCAATCGGGATTTTTCGAGCATAACGCCCATAAATACAAAGAGAGGGACTGCGATCAATATTTCGCGCGTAATAAGCGGATATATACGACCGGGTAGGGCATTTAGAAATCCGGGTTCAAAAGTACCAGTTATCACGCCTATTGCAGCGAATATAAGTGACATACCGCCAAGTGTGAAAGCCACATTATAGCCGGCCATCAGCCCAAAACAGGTCAGCCCGAACATGGACAGAGCGAGAATTTCCGGCAGGCTCATATTGTTTTGTCTTCCTCAATCGAGACAATACTCGGCGTGACATCTTCAAATAAAGGCTGAATATGTTCAGGCCTTTGCGGACTTTCCTGCTTGTTAATCTGATTAACCGCCCGCAAAGCTATTGAGAGCCCTTGCATAATCATCATAAGCGCAAATACAGGAATAAGCGTTTTGAGTATAAACTCGCCGCGTATACCGTCAGACTCTGGAGAGCCTTCAAATATAGACCACGAAAAGGATGTAAAGGATTGAGAACTCCAAATTAGGATCAGACATGCAGGCAGGAGGAAACAAAAATAACCACAGAAATCGACCAAAGCCCTCATTTCAGGCTTTAACCTTGAATGCACAATATCCACACGGACATGTTGACCCGCCAAAAGTGTAGCGGCGGCACCTAGCATAATTACGCAGGCATGGAGATATTCCGCTGATTCAGATAATTTAGTGGACGAAAACCCAAAGATAGAGAGCGCAAATACACTAAAAGCAACACTTAAAACCAATACGGGTAAAGCCCATTTTATCAGTTCGCCAATAGCATAGTTAAAACTATCAATTATCTGTATAAGGCCGTTGGATAAGTTCTTGATGACGTTATTTTGAGGTAAGGCAAAGCGAAGAACAGGTAAAAAGGCGAGAGGCAAAAACGCCCAACCTATGCCCGTCAGGGCCGAGCCTATAACTGGTAAAACCTCACCCGCCATAGTTACTTCTCTAGTGCGGCGCGACGCGCGGCGATATATTTACCGTCGCTCATTTCTGTCCAACCGCGCGATTGGTTTCTTACTTTGAGATAGCTTTCGTAAATTTTTTGGGTGATAGGATCAGATGTACCGAGGTCATGTACGACTTCTTCGGAAATACGACCAATCTGCGCACTCATCTCTTCAGAGAAAAATTGCGGATAAATATTATGTTCGCGTTTGAGCGTCTCGAGAGCCTTTGCGTTTTCATATGTATATTCACCAAGACTGGCATTATTAGCCGATTTACAAGCATAGGCAATCATGGCCTGTTCGCTTGGCGTAAAGCTGTTCCAGATATCAAGATTGATGCCCACGGCCAGAGAAGCACCGGGTTCATGGAAGCCGGGGGCGTAATAATAGGGGGCCTCGCGGTAAAAACCGAAAGCCAGATCATTCCAAGGTCCTACCCATTCTGTGGCATCAATAGAGCCGGATTGCAGGGCTTGATAAATTTCTCCGCCAGACAATTTTACCGCTGCACCGCCCAAGCGTCGTATAACCTCACCGCCCAGTCCGGGCATACGCATTTTTAAGCCTTTAAAATCCTCAAGGCTTTCAATTTTGCGCTTAAACCATCCGCCTGTCTGATGGCCCGTATTCCCAGCCTGAAAGGCTTTAATATTAAAACGTGCAGACAAATCATCCCAAAGCTCTTGACCGCCACCAAAATCTACCCAACCCATTATTTCAGCCGCGGTCATACCATTGGGTACAGCCGTAAAAAAAGAAAACCCCTTTGACTTTCCTTGCCAGTAATATTCCGCTGCGTGATACATATCCGCAGCCCCTGTTGAGGTTGCATCAAAACATTCAGCGGCCCCGACAAGCTCGCCAGCTGCATAAACTTTTATATCTATGCGTCCTTCGCTGAGTTCATTCACGGCTTTGGCAAATCTATTAGGCATTATACCAAGGCCCGGAAAATCCTTTGGCCAAGAGGTCGCGATACGCAATTGACGACGGTTCTTACTAATAGCAGGCGCGGCAAGGCCGTTATCTCCCGCGCGCGCCTGTCTGGTGTTTGTCGGTTTATGGCGAGCTTTTCCGAGTACGCCAGCCACGCCAGCTCCGGTCGCAATGGCAGCCCCAGCCGTTAGTATATGGCGTCTCTTCATGGTTTAACCTGTAATGTTTTCCAGCCTTGCTTGCCGAGGACTTCGCAGGGATGATATTTTGATTTATAATCCATTTTTGGGCTGTTCTCGACCCAATAGCCCAAATAAAGATAGGGCAGATTCTCTTCGCGACATCGGTCAATATGATCTAAAATCATATAATTTCCCAAGCTGCGCTTATAATATTGCGGATCAAAAAAACTATACACCATAGACAGTCCGTCAGATAATCTATCCACCAATACGCAGGCCATGAGTGTTTGATCATCTGAGCGATATTCGATCACTTCTGTTTGCGCGGCACATTCTTCGACCATCATCTCATATCGGATGAAATCCATATCCGACATACCGCCGCCGTAATGACGTGTTGTCAGATAGCGTTGCAAAAGGGTGAATTGTTCATCCGTGGCATAAGGCTCACTGATATGTCGTGTTAGGTCTGCATTCTTTCTCAATATGCGTCTAAAGCGTCTGCCTGGCGTAAAACCATCTGTTATAATTCTAAGGGAACGACATTCACGGCAGCGCTCACAAGCGGGGCGGTAAATAACATTTTGGGAACGCCTAAAGCCCGCATGTGTCAGATAATCGTTCAGATGCGGCCCAGATAATGGGTCTAATTGCGTAAAAATTTTTCTTTCCATACGATCAGGAAGATAGGGGCAGGGCGACGGAATGGTCAGGTAAAACTGCAATCTATTCGGATCAAACGGTCGAGTCATACGCGTACTATAAACCTGATTACATAATTTAGATATTAAAAATAAAAGGTATCATAAAACAAAACGCGATCCATAATATAAAAATGAGAGGTATGCCAAAGCGGGCAAAGTCTCTAAATTTATACCTGCCCGGCCCCATGACTAACAGATTTGTCTGATAAGCAATAGGTGTCGCAAAACAGCAATTAGCCGCGAATATCACAGTGAGAACAAGGGCTAAGGGGTCTAGCCCCGTTTGCACACTGATTGAAAGCGCAATAGGGGCAAATAACAGAGCCGCCGCACTATTGGAAATAATATTGGTAAGAATAGCAACCAGTAAAAATAATGCCGCTATGAGGACGTGATGGCCAAAGGGCATACTCAGGTTCACGACTGACTTGGCGATATAAGCGGCCGCACCTGTCTTCTCGAGCGCCAATCCCATGGCAAAAGCTGATCCGATCAATAGGAATATCTTCATGTCCAATGCACGCACTGCTTGACGTATGTTTAAACACCCAGTGGCAATCATAGCCAAGGCCCCGCACAGGGCGGCAATTTCGATGGGCAAGATACCTGTGGCCGCAAGCAGGATTGTCATCAGAAAGATATAGCGTGCCCATTTAGATTTGCGGATATCAGGGACTTCTTTAGTGGACCAATCCAGCAAAAGAACATCACGATTTGTCCGAATATTGAGCATGTCGCTGGCATATCCAAAGAGCAATAGTATATCACCCGCTTCCAACCTGATACCCAGCATACGTTTTCTGATCATACGTGTGCGGCGTTGTATCCCCAGAACCAAGCATTGGGTTTGACGGCGAAATCCGATTTGCTCAATATTACGACCTATCATGCGCGAACCCGGTGCTATCACGGCTTCACTGATCACAAGCGTATCAGAATGTTCTGTTTGCTTACTTTCATCATGAAAACCTGCAATATTAAGCATTCCTTCCAAATATTGCGAATCTGTTGCGAGCAGTGTCGATAGGGATTTACGTGTTGCTGCGACGATTAGAATGTCATCGACCTGCAGTTCTTGCTCAAATGGCGGCAAGAAGCTTTGATCACCTCTTTGTATCATACGAACTGTAACGTTTTTTAAGGCCGGAAAAAGACCCGCAATAGGCGATTTGCCTTTAAGGGGATGGTTCTCGGTAACACGAATTTGGGCAATATATTGGTGACCCGCTTCACTGATTTCGCTCTCAAGACTTTCGCGTTTCGGCAATAATATTGGGCTGGCCAGAATGATGTAAATAGCGCCTATAAAAGCCAGGACAAGCCCGGCACTTGTTTGTGTAAAAAACTCAAGGCTCTGGCCTGTATCCCGAACAAGAATATCATTGGCAAGAAGATTGGTTGATGAGCCAATCAAGGTCGTCATACCTGCTAGAATACACATGAAACTCAGCGGCATCATTAATAATGAGGCACTTTTGCGAAGACGCGAAGCCATAGCTGATAAGACAGGAATAAACATAACCACAACGGGTGTGTTGTTCATAAACATAGATACACTAAAGGCCATGAGAAAAACAAAGGCTAAGGTTCGGCGAGGATATTTATCCAGGGCATTATTTAGCCCCATTATCGGGCCTTCTAGTGCCCCCGTGTGAAACATGCCTTGGCCAACAATCAGCAGTGCCATAATTGCAATTAAAGCGGGGGCGGCGAAGCCAGAGAGCAGCACACTACTACTTAAGGCATTATGCGTAACTTGATCAGCCACAGGAAAGAGATCAAAGAATAAAAGCAAGACGACTATCACGCCAACAGATATGGCTTCAATCGTGTATTTTTCGCGTACATATAGGTAAACGGCAATTCCGATAATTGCGAGGGTGGCCCACATTTGAAATCCTATTGGCAAGGACAAGTTAGCCCCTATAGAAAATGCGAGGAATGACACTCAATACTCTCTTTTATTTCTTTAATCTGCGTATAATTTCAGTCTATCATGCCATTGCAAGATCAAGTAAATCAACAGCATAATATATATTTTGGAGAGGCTTATGGCCAAATGTGCCTTTATCGGACTGGGAGTAATGGGATTTCATATGGCAGGGCATTTAGTCCGTTCAGGCCATGAAGTCAGTGTATGGAACCGTACATCTGAAAAAACAAAAGTTTGGGCCAGCCAACATAATGGTAAAGCCTGTGAAACTATTGCTCAAGCCGTAAAATCTGCTGAATTTGTCATGTTATGCGTGGGTGATGACCCCGATGTATATGCTGTGGTTGAGCCTGCACTTGAGGCAATGTCAGAGGGGGCTATTATTGTTGATCACACCACAGCCTCTAGTGAGTGCGCCCGAAAGTGCGCGGAGTGGGCGCTGGTTAAATCTATAGACTTTATTGACGCCCCGATATCGGGAGGCGAAGCAGGGGCTGTCAACGGCCAGTTGACCATTATGTGCGGAGGAAATCAGCTAGCATATGATCGGGCCCTGCCAATTATGCAGGCTTATGCCAAGGCAGTAAAATTAATGGGTGAGAACGGGGCAGGACAACTGACGAAGATGATTAATCAGATATGTATTGCAGGTCTTTTGCAAGGCTTGGCCGAAGGTGTCCATTTCGCACAGAAAGCCGGTTTGGACATTGACGAAGTTATTGGCGCGATTGGCAAAGGTGCGGCGCAAAGCTGGCAAATGGATAATCGGGCTTCAACGATGGGACGCGGCGAATATGAGTTTGGTTTTGCTGTCGATTGGATGCGTAAAGATTTAGGCATTGCCTTGCGCACAGCTGATCAAATTGGTGCAAAGCTTGTCGTAACAAAGATGGTCGATGAATATTATGCAGACGTGCAGGACTTGGGCGGTAGTAGGTGGGATACGTCCAGCCTCTTAAAACGATTATTATAATGTGCATATGCAACTATTTTAAGTAAACCTTTACAAATCTAACATATAAAGACAGCACATATCTTGTATATGTTGGGGCCTGTGATGAATATCAATAACAATAAAAACAGTACTATTACTTCACACGCGAATATAGATTCATCATATACTCAATCTATTCAAAACACCTTATTAAGGCATTCAAACTTCTACCAATGGTCGATAAATTTATCTGATCAAAAAATAGACTTACCAAGTTATGCCCGCACAGAACTTGGTCTGGCCCAGAATGCTGATATTCTTGTTGGTGCTTTTGAGAGCCTGATACATCCAGACGACTTATCAGCTTTTAAGCAAGCCCTGCTATCACTGCCTAGTCAAGAACAAGCGCCGCATCATCTTCAATACAGAATGATCAATTTACAGACAAAAGCTGTCATTTGGTACAAAGCCACCTTGATTGGCATATTTGATACGAAAGGATATTTACGGGGGCTATGTGGTACGCATTTCAACATAACCGCCGAAAAAGCAGCGTTTGAAAAATTAGAAGAAAACAATAAATCCATGGCGCAACTCCTTGCTAATATGAGCCATGAAATCAGAACATCCTTGAGCGGTGTTTTAGGCATTATAGAGGTGTTAGAGCAATTTGATCATGTGGCTGAGGAAGAGAAATATATAGGCATTTTAAAACGCACGACAAAGTCACTCGTAAGAATTGTAAATGATATATTGGATCATTCCAAAATCGAGTTTGGCGGCGTAGATCTTATTGAAACGCCTTTCAATATCCGATTTTGCATAGACGATGTTTGCGCTTTATTTACGCCAATTGCAGCTAAAAATGATGTAAAAATCTTACAAAATATAAATGCTGAAACGCCAGAAATTATCATTGGTGATGAAGGTCGTATACGCCAAATTCTTATAAATATAATTGGGAATGCCGTAAAATTTACGCATGAAGGCCAAATCATCATCGATGTGGATTCGCAAACAGAGAATGAAAACTGCACATTATCTATATCGATAACAGATACGGGCGAGGGCATACCAGATCATGAAGTCGATCATATATTCGAAAGTTTTAAGCAAGCTAATAGTCATCAGACTGCCCAAAAAAATGGAACGGGATTAGGCCTAAAAATAACGAAAGAGTTAGTGGCCCTTATGGGTGGAGATATAAAGGTAAAAAGCCAAATTGGCACTGGCACTCAATTTACGTTTACGCTCCAACTTAGGTATGAAGGAAAATCACAATTAAACTCAACATCGGATAATAAAAAACACGATGCCTTAAGTGATTTAGTCCCAGAAAAATTAAACTCCACCACGGATAATATGAACCATACCGCCGACCATAAAGTTGACCTCCTCGTTGCAGAAGATAATGAAGCCAATCAAATGTATATAACCTATGTCCTTAAGGAGTTAGGTGTTGATTTCGCGCTTGCCAAAGATGGACAAGAAGCTGTTAAACAATGGGAAGCCCTCAACCCAAAAGCTATTTTAATGGATGTGTCTATGCCGCATCTAGACGGTCATGAAGCCACAATGCTAATACGTAAAATGGAAAAAGAGCAAAGCTTGATGGAAACTCCCATTATCGCCCTGACAGCTAATACAATACGTGGTGATAAAGAAAAATGTCTTGCGGCTGGGATGAACGAATATCTGACCAAACCTATCGCTATTAATGGAATAAAAGACTTTTTAAACAAATGGATTGAGCCTGATGTCTTGGAGGCATCACAAAAGAAAATAGCTTAAGCCAGATATTACAAACGCGTGCTAACATTGTTAATTTGACAGCCATTCAGCCACACGCGGGGCGAAATAGGTTAGAACGCCGTCACAGCCCGCCCGCTTAAAACACATCAGGCTTTCCATGATCACCCGTTCTTCTTCAAGCCAGCCATTCCCAGCAGCCGCCATTAGCATCGCATATTCACCGCTGACTTGGAATGCGAATGTTGGTAAGTTAAACGCATCTTTGACTTGTCTTACAATATCCAGATAAGGCATGCCGGGTTTGACCATCACCATATCTGCACCTTCTGATATATCCAAAGAGACTTCACGCAAGGCTTCATAACTGTTGGCTGGGTCCATTTGATATGTCTTTTTATCTCCCGTTAAAGCAGACGCACTGCCAATAGCATCTCTGTAAGGGCCGTAAAACCCGGAGGCATATTTCGCGGCATAAGACATAATTTGAGTGTTGTGATGCCCGCCATTTTCTAAGGCTTTTCTGATAGCTCCGATGCGGCCATCCATCATATCCGACGGCGCGACAATATCTGCGCCAGCCTCTGCAAGTATGATGGCGCTCTGCGCGAGTAACTCAACAGAGGCATCATTGAGTATTTCGCCGTTTTCCAAAATACCGTCATGACCATGATCTGTGTAAGGGTCGAGTGCAACATCTACGATAACACCCACATCAGGCGTTGCAGTTTTTACGGCCTTTACGACTTCGGGAATAAGCCCTTGCGGATTTAAACCCTCGGAACCGGTCCTGTCTTTAAATTTCGGATTAATATGCGGAAAGAGGGCGATAACAGGAATGCCAAGAGTTTGAGCTTGCTTAGCTGCCTTAACCGTTTCGTCAATATTGAGGCGTTCAATACCTGGCATACTCGCGACCGGATCACGCGGCTTTTTGCCATCTGAAACCACTATGTTCCAAATAAGATCATCCACGCTGATTCGATTCTCGCGCACTAATCGTCGACTCCAGTCAGATTTACGATTCCGCCGTAATCGGGTGTTTGGATAGTCAGACACGATTAACTCCATAGTTACAAACGTTTATACACTTCCGGATAAGTGCGACATAAGACACATTCACCAAATTTACTATTGTAAAACTGGTTTGAAATTACATATAAGCGCCATATAAGGATTGGACGAGGGCTAAATTGCCAAATACTAAGTTCAGAGATGCATTTAAAAACGCCGTAGATAATGTGCGCGAAGAGGGCCGTTATCGCATTTTTCGTGATATTCGACGCAAAAGAGGCGATTTTCCAAGGGCTACGTGGTTTAAACCCGATAGCGAACAGGACATTATTGTCTGGTGTTCTAATGACTATCTCGGCATGGGCCAAAACGAATGTGTCGTCGAGGCCGTAAAGTCATCTATAGATGCCGCAGGGACAGGTTCTGGCGGCACACGTAATATTTCTGGCACAACTCGCTATCACGTCCAATTAGAGTCGGAACTGGCCAGCTTACATCAAAAAGAGAACGCACTTGTCCTAACCTCGGGCTATGTCGCTAATGAAGCCACTTTAGGCGTGATGAGCAAAATTCTTCCCGGTCTTATCATCTTCTCTGACGAGATGAACCACGCCTCCATGATTTCTGGCATACAGCGCGCGCAAAAAACAGGTGTGTGTGAAAAACGTATTTTCAAACATAATGATCTGGCAGACCTCGAGGCAAAGTTAAAAACAGTTCCATACGAAACGCCAAAGCTCATCGCATTTGAAAGCGTCTATTCAATGGATGCTGATATTGCGCCGATCAAAGAAATTTGTGACCTTGCAGATAAATATAACGCCCTGACATATATTGATGAAGTACATGCTGTGGGTATGTATGGCCCGACAGGTGGCGGTGTCTGCGAAGAACGCGGTCTAATGGACCGTATTGATATTATTCAAGGCACACTCGCGAAAGCTTATGGCATGATAGGTGGTTACATCGCCGCAGATAATATTATCATTGATGCGGTACGCTCATTGGCGTCTGGATTTATCTTTACAACATCTATTCCGCCCAGCACTGCAGCAGGAGCTTTACGCTCAGTTAAAGTGCTAAAGGTCACACCAGAAAAGCGTACCAAACATAAAGAACGTGCAAACGCCCTAAAAGACCGGTTCCGCAAAGCTGGATATCCATTTATTGACGGCGAGACACATATTGTACCGCTTATGATTGGGGATCCGGTTAAATGTCAGGGGATTTCAGACGTTTTGATAGAGAAATATGGTATTTACGCTCAGCCAATCAACTACCCAACTGTACCGCGCGGGACAGAGCGCCTGCGCTTTACCCCAAGCCCGTTCCATACAGACGCCATGATGGATGATCTTATGCATGCGCTGGCTAAAGTGTGGGATGAATTTGGCTTAGAGCGCGAAAAAGTCGCTTAACTTACAATTTATACAAGCATTTTTAATTTAAGAATGCCTCTTAAGACACTGTATTATATATATAAATAAAAACACCCGCCAAAAGCGGGTGATATTTAGTACAGTTTTGCTGACTTAACCGAAAACAAAGAAGCAGAGTTTATTGCCGTCTGGGTCGCGGACATAACCACCGTAAAATTGATCTTCAATTCGCTGTCCCGGCTCGCCTTCATCAGTCGCGCCTAGAGACATAGCTTTGTGATACATCGCATCTGCATCCGCTTTTGATTTGGCAGGAAAAGCCACCATAACACCATTTCCAGGATGTGGATTTTCTTCGTTAAAGGGCACGCAAACGGCTATTTTAGGCTCTGCCATTGATGAACCGATCATCGCAAGGCGGCCTACATCCACAAGCACTTTGGCATTTTGGTCTGCAAATAGATCACAATAGAATTTTTTGGCTTTGTCGAGGTCTTTTACCCCAATCGTAGTGTATCCGATCATTATTTATCCTTTCATCTGATCTTTATAAATTTCATATTCGACATTAGAAGTCTCAAACAGTTTATCAAGTCACATAAGTGTATATTGACCAGACAAATTAGACTCCATTATTTCTTACGTATTTGACACAATATCGCATTGCAGTTCGTACAGTTTAGGCTTATCAGAGCCACATATTAAACCAAGCTATCGGAGTCGGCCATGAGTGCTATCAAATCTTCACAAAGCACCGCGCATTTAGGCAATTATTTCACCCAGTCCTTAAAGGACCGTGATCCTGAATTATATGCATCAATGTCCGATGAGTATGATCGCCAGCAACATGAAATAGAACTTATCGCTTCAGAGAATATTGTCTCTAAAGCCGTATTGGAAGCGCAAGGCTCTGTCCTGACCAATAAATATGCCGAGGGCTATCCCGGTAAGCGTTATTATGGCGGGTGCCAACATGTAGATGTGGCTGAGCAACTCGCCATTGACCGGGCCTGCGAGCTATTTGATTGCGGCTTTGCGAATGTGCAGCCCAATTCAGGCTCACAAGCTAATCAGGGCGTATTTTTGGCCTTGCTCCAACCTGGCGATACAATTCTGGGCATGGACTTGGCCTCTGGTGGCCATCTGACACACGGCGCTCCGCCAAATATGTCCGGCAAATGGTTTAACGCGATTGCATATGGCGTGACACGCGACACGCATCTGATTGACTATGATCAGGTCGAGGCTCTTGCACTTGAGCATAAACCCAGGCTGATTATATGTGGCGGCTCTGCCTATGCCCGCATTATCGATTTTAAACGCTTTCGCGAAATTGCCGATAAAGTTGGAGCCTATCTCCATGTTGATATGGCGCATTTTGCCGGCCTCGTGGCGGGCGGCACACATCCGTCACCTTTCCCGCATGCCCATGTTGCGACAACGACAACGCATAAAACTCTGCGGGGGCCGCGCGGCGGCATGATCCTAACAAATGACGAAACTATCGCCAAAAAGGTCAATTCTGCCATATTCCCGGGCTTACAAGGCGGCCCGCTCATGCATGTTATTGCAGGTAAGGCCGTAGCCTTTGGCGATGCGCTCAAGCCCGAGTTCAAGGCCTATTCCCAAGCTGTTATTGATAATTGCAAAGCCTTAGTGCAATCCTTGGTCGATTCAGGATATGCGGTTGTGTCGGGCGGAACAGATACGCATTTGGCATTGATTGATCTTTCACCAAAAGGGGTGAAAGGGCGTTCAGCAGAAAAAGCTCTGGGACGTGCCTATATTACGTGCAACAAAAACGGTATTCCTTTTGATAAAGAGAAATTCACGATTACATCTGGTATTCGCGTTGGCTCGCCTGCGGGGACGACACGCGGTTTTGGGGTTGAAGAATTTACCTTGATCGGTGCTTTAATGGCCGAGGTTCTAGATGCGCTTGCTGAAAACCCAAAGGGAAACCCAGAAGTGGAGGCCTCAGTGCGTGAGCGTGTAAAGGCTCTGACAGCGAAATTTCCTATTTATGAAGGCTAATTAACGCCTTTAGGAATAAACACGTATAATCCATCTTTGGGCATCAAACCCATTTGCGCATTGATGTAAACATGCTAGTTATGGCGCTTATGCGTTGTCCATTTTGTTCATCAGAAGATACTCAAGTTAAAGATAGTCGCCAGGCCGAAGATAATACGGCCGTAAGGCGGCGTCGCCTCTGTGGTTCTTGCGGAGGACGCTTTACGACCTTTGAGCGCATCCAGCTGCGCGAGCTTATTGTTATCAAAAAGACTGGCAGACGCGTGCCTTTTGACAGAGATAAGTTGGCGCGTTCCATACAAATAGCCCTGCAAAAACGCCCTGTTGACCCGGAACGCATTGAACAAATGATCAGCGGCGTTGTCCGCCAATTAGAAAGCTCCGGCAATCATGATATCGCCTCAGATCAAATCGGGGAGTTAGTCATGGAAGGCTTATCTGGCTTAGATAAAGTTGCCTATGTCAGATATGCCTCCGTCTATCGTGATTTCAGGGCAACTCAGGATTTCGAGGATTTCATGAAAGAAGAAATGCTCAACGCCAAGTCGGAAGAAGAATAATTGCCTCGACCTTTTATTACTCTAAAGCTGGCGACGTCTCTGGACGGTAAAATTGCTCTTGCCAATGGACAATCCAAATGGATAACGGGTGAGAAATCTCGTGAAGAAGGACGGAAGCTACGCGCAGGCCATGACGCCATAGCGATTGGCGCAAACACGGCCGTCTTGGACAATCCGCAATTAACAACGCGAATTGAGCGCAAAAATGATCCCGTTCGCGTCGTCTTTGATGCGCATTTACGCCTACCCGCACATTCAAACCTTGCTGTCACCGCGCACGAAATACCAGTTTGGCTATTTAGCGCGGTCAAAGAGGGGGCAGTCTATGACGCCCTGAACGCATTGGGCCTTAAAATCCTCAATGTTCCCACCTGCACTGATGATAATCTTGATAAAGGGCTGGATATAGAGATTGCCCTTGATGTTTTAAAACGCCGCGGCATATCCAGATTGCTAGTTGAAGGCGGCGGCACATTAGCGGCGAGTTTCATTCGTGCTGATCTTATTGATGCCATTTCGTGGTTTCGCGCCCCTCTCATATTAGGCGGAGACGGACGCAATGGCATAGGAGAGCTGGGTTTATCCAGTCTTGATATGGCTAAGCATTTTTCACGGGTTGAAATTAAGACGCTAGGGGATGATATTTATGAAAAATATGAACGCGTGACATAATGTTTACAGGTATAATTACAGATATAGGACGTATTAAGTCCATTACTCGCGAAGAAGGGGGGACATGGGGCGATACACGTATGGAAATCACATCTGGCTATGATGCCAGCACGATTGATATTGGGGCCAGCATTTCATTATCCGGGGCCTGTATGACGGTTATAGAGCGAAATAACATCAAAACCGGCGATAAGAGTGTAGGGCAATTTATCGTCGAAGTCTCTGATGAAAGCCTCTCCAAGACAACAATGGGCGATTGGCAAGAAGGACGTGAAATCAATCTTGAACGCGCCTTAACGGGTTCAGACGAATTAGGCGGCCATCTTGTGACCGGTCATGTTGACGGGCTCGGGGAGGTTATGGACATTAAAGAGATTGCAGATTCCCATAAGCTGGTCATAAACGCACCTACGGACATCGCTTTTGGAATTGCGCCCAAAGGGTCAATTACAATTGACGGCGTATCCCTGACTGTTAATGAGGTCCGCGAGAACAGATTCACGGTAAACATCATTCCGCATACTTGGAAAGTTACAACATTGCGTAATTTACAAATCGGCACAAAAGTAAATCTGGAAATTGATCTCATTGCGCGCTATGTGGCGCGGTATCTTGAGAATAAGAAAGCCTAAAATGGTAAAAACGGACATGACTAACTCAGCTTCGCAAAAAAGCTATAATCTGGCGAGCCCTGAAGAAATCATCGAGGATGCGCGCAATGGACGTATGTATATTTTGGTAGACGCAGAAGATCGTGAGAATGAGGGAGATCTTATTATTCCCGCACAATTTGCGACACCTGATGCGATTAATTTCATGGCTAAGTTTGGTCGTGGTTTAATTTGCTTGGCATTAGAATCAACCAAAGCTGAAGTCTTGGGACTGCGCAATATGTCAGCGGATAATCGCTCGCGTTTTGAAACCGCCTTCACGCAGTCTATCGAAGCCCGCGAAGGCGTGACGACAGGCATCAGCGCAGGGGATCGTTCGCACACAATCCAGACCGCCATTGATCCGGATAGCCGCCAAGATGATATTGTTTCTCCCGGACACATGTTTCCAATTATAGCCAAAGACGGCGGCGTATTAGTCAGAACAGGCCATACCGAAGCATCGGTTGATATTTCACGCATGGCGGGTCTTAATCCATCGGCCGTTATCTGCGAGATTATGAATGATGACGGCACTATGGCGCGTCTTGATGACCTTGTCGGTTTTGCGAAGCATCACGACCTGAAAATCGGCACAATTGAAGACCTCGTCGCGTACCGTATGCGCAAAGATCACTTCGTCAAACATGTAGCCTCTTCTGATTTTACCTCGCAGAACGGGGATGATTTTAAAATTCATGTTTACCGGAATTTTCTAGACGGCAAGGAACATGTCGCGCTTTCTAAAGGCACTGCAAAGTCTGGTGTTGAAAGCCTTGTGCGTGTCCATAAAATAGACTTCGCAGGGGATATTTTATATGAAGAAAGCCCGCGTTCAGGTCTGATTTGGGATGCGATGAAACAGCTGGCTGCACATGATGGCCACTCTGTCCTCGTCCTTATACGTGAAGGCAGTATTGATACATTGCTAGAACGGCTTGGGGCCCATAAGAGTCAAATTGATCGTAAGGAACAAAATGTGCGTGAATATGGTGTCGGGGCGCAAATATTAGTCGATCAAGGCGTCAAAAAAATGCGCCTCATTACAAATACAATGCCAAGACTGATCGGTCTTGAGGCCTATGACCTTGAGCTGTGCGGGATAACCCCGCTTATTTTAGGACAAGATAACTCATGAAAATTTTAGTGATTGAGGCACGTTATTACGAAGCCATATCTGACGGCCTATTAGAAGGTGCTTTGGATGTTTTGCAAAAAGCAGGGGCAGAAATTACCAAGGTAAATGTACCCGGGGCCTTGGAAATACCGCATGTAATTTCATATGCACATAAATCAGAACAGCATTATGACGGCTATGTCGCCTTAGGTTGCGTGATACGCGGCGAGACAACTCATTATGATTATGTCTGCGATCATTCTGCACGCGCCTTAATGGATTTGGCTGTCGATCACCAACTTGCCATCGGTAATGGCATCATTACGGTTGAGAACGAAAAACAAGCTATAGCGCGTGCCTCTAAAGATAAAAAAGACAAGGGCGGCTTTGCGGCCAATGCAGTGTTGAAAATGATCAAAATTCGTTCTGAATTCGGCTTGTAATGACGAGCACACCTCATTCAAAACTCAGACGCGCGGCCAGACTTGCGGCCGTTCAGGCGCTTTACCAAATGGATGTAGGTGAGGTGAGCTCACAAACTGTCATTACTGAGTTTCAAAACCATCATTTTGGTATGGCGGAGGAAAGCGGCTATGTTGAGGCTGATGAAGAGTTTTTTGAAGACCTCATTCAAGGCGTCATAAAATTTCAAGATGATATTGATCAAGAAATATCCAATCATCTTTCCAAAAATTGGAGATTGGCCCGCCTTGATAAAACATTACGCTCTATCATGCGGGCAGGGGTCTATGAACTCAGCCGCAGGCCAGATGTCCCTGCTCTTGTCGTCATAGATCAATATGTCTCCATAACGATTGATTTTTTTGATGACAAAGAAACCGGATTCGTAAATGGCATAATGGAAAAGATTGCCAAGAAAATACGCCGCGCAGAGTTCGGTCTGATAGGGGAAAATAGTTAGAGAGCAGGGCAAAAGGACGTTTGATACAGATTGTGGATGAATTTGACTTTATCAAAAATTACCTCGCCCCCTTAGCGGGGCCAGAAGGGCTTAACTTACAAGATGATGCTGCCCTTTTTACACCGCGTGCGAATTACGACCTTGTTATAACCAAGGATAGTTTAGTCGAAGGCGTACATTTCCCTAAAGGCGATTATAGCGCGAATACCGCGCATAAGCTCATAGCCGTCAACTTATCTGACCTCGCAGCCAAGGGGGCAAAACCCCTTGGATATCTCTTATCTATCGCATGGCCGGATGATGTAAATATTGTCCAGACTATGGAGCTTTTCAGCAAGCGCTTTAATAAGCTGCAGCAAGCCTATGATTTTAAACTCTTTGGCGGGGACACCGTTAAGACCAACGGCCCCATGGTGATTAGCGCGACCTTTATAGGTGAAGTCCCCAAGGGTAAAATGGTACAGCGGTCTGGGGCAAAGTCTGGAGATGATGTCTGGGTGAGTGGCACTATTGGGGATGGTTACCTTGGCTTGCTACATGTCCTCGATGAGGATTTAAAATCGCCGCTCAGCCCTGCACAAAAGGAGGATGTAAAATCTGCTTTTTACCGCCCCGAGCCTCGCCTTATCATGAGTGAGTTCCTGCAAAAACATGCCACAGCCAGTGTTGATATATCTGACGGCCTCCTCTCTGACCTTGGCCATATAGCCACAGCCAGTCATATATCGCTTGATATTGAATTGGACAAAATACCGCTGTCACCAGCTGCAGTTTCTTGGATAAAAACTGACATACGGAGCCGTACAATCTCGCTTATTACGGCAGGTGATGATTACGAAATAGGCTTTACCGCTCCAAATGGCTCCCGTCAGTCTATCCTGAATTTTGCTAAAAATGCTAATATGAAGCTCAGTCGAATAGGTGAGGTAAACCCAATATCCTCTAACGCCGCCTCCAAGGTGAAGCTTATAGATAGCAACGGTGAAAGAATAGAAACCGTACACACAGGTTATAAGCACAAGTTGTTGTAAGGCTTTAAAGCACCTTCAATAATCACTCTAAGATATTGATAAATAAATAAAAACCCGATTATGGCTCCATTTGAACCTATAATCGGGTTTTTACTTTGAAGGTAAGGTCAGAGGCTAACCTCCGCCTGGTCCTCCACTCCCCCCCGGGATGTCACGCTGACCACCAATTTGTTCTGTTGGCAGTCGGCCGATTGTTCCAAAAATCTGTTCCAGAGCCGATAATTCTCGGCCCCGTGTAGGGGTCTTTCGATCACTATAATTCACATAGCGCCCATCTTCAACCGTATATTCTGAAACCTTCATAACTTGGCCATCGGTATTAAAGGAAATGGCTGTAATTGAGCGATCTTCAACCAATGGCCGCAAATAGGCCACGCGTTGGCGCACACTATTCATATAATACCATGTGTCGGTCTCAAGTTCTTCGTCAAATGTACCCTGTATGGACGGATTTCCCAGCCTCGCAAGAACACTCGCCTTCGTATCAGATTGAACTTCGACCTCCTGAGGTTTCTCATCTGTAGGAATATAGCCATGCGTCCGTAAAATAGGATTACACGCAGATATCGCCAGTGTGAGGCCAGCCAGACAAAATACTTTTACAAGTTTCTTGGACATCGTGTCTTTCATTTGCAATCTATCAAACATTGCCCTACCTAATACAGCGACGACTGGCAAGTCCAGATGTGTAAAATTTAATGGAGTGCTCATGATGGGTTTTCTTTCCCGTTTTACAGGCGGACGCCCAGCTCAAATTGAGGATGCCGAGCTTATTTATCAGGCTCTCATGCGTAAATCACGCCAGAAGCGTTTTTTTGGAGAGGGACGCATTACAGATGACTATGATGGGCGTGTCGACTTTCTTACCCTGCATATAGCGGTTGTTTTTAAGGCCTTAAGAGCCTTTCCCGAAGGCCCGCAGCGTAAAAATGCCGATTTATTATCTCAAGCTATATTTGATGTCATGAAAGATGATTTTGAAATAGCCCTGCGCGAAGAAGGCCTGTCGGATAAAGGTGTATCTAAGCGGATAAAACCCATAATGCAGTTTTTCTATGGACGTTTAAAGCAATATGACGATGCGATAGCTGATATGCAAGATAGCGACGCACTTGAAACGACACTTAAAGACGGTCTGTTATCTGATAGTGATGATAGCTTTTTGCAAGAAGTCGTGACCTATATCAGTGATTTTGATAAGGCTTTAAAAGGAAGATCACTCGCTTATATCGCAAAAGCCAAATTTGCAGATAAGTAAAAGAAAACAAATCTTTTTATAGCACTTCGCCTGTAATCTGTTATAGCGAGCCGACAATAATTTGATCATGTGTATCGCGCATTTCAATAAAGGTAGATAGATGGTTGACGGACGTATACTTTCTATTGACGCTATGGGCGGTGATAATGCACCGGACATAGTCATCAATGGTATTGAATATTTCCTGAAACATTCCGGGAAAGGTCGCTCTGCGCGCTTTATTCTGCACGGTGATGAAAACGTTTTAAAGCCATTATTGGCCAAAGCTCCCCAAACAAAGGCCCGCTCTGAAATAGAGCACACAGATAAAGCCATTGATATGACAACCAAGCCTTCCCATGCTGTCAGACGGGGAAAGGGCAGCTCAATGTGGAACACCATAGCAGCCGTTAAATCTGGAAAAGCCAAATTAGCGGTTTCAGCCGGCAATACGGGCGCGCTCATGGCGATGTCTATGGTTCAGCTGCGTATGAAAGAAGGTGTTCAGCGACCGGCTTTAGCAGCTCTATGGCCCAAAAAAGACGGCATGGGTGTCGTTTTGGATGTTGGTGCAAATATTGAGTGTAACGCAGCACAACTCACCGAGTTCGCAGTCTTGGGTGAGGCCTATTACCGCGCGATTTATAAAGTGGAAAAGCCAAGTATCGGCCTATTAAATGTTGGGGTGGAGCAAGAGAAAGGCAATGCGATTGTCAAGGCAGCCCATGAGAGGCTATCAGAGAGCAAGCTCGACCTTAATTATATTGGCTATGTCGAAGGCAATGACATCGCAACAAATGATATACAGGTTGTCGTCACGGACGGTTTTACAGGCAATGTCGCTTTGAAAGCTTCAGAGGGTACGGCAAAATTGATCGGGGATTTATTCTCCCAAGCCCTGAGCGGCAATCCATGGTCTAAAATCGTGACATGGCTTAATCTTCCCGCCTTACTTAAGCTCAAAAAGCGTATCGATCCGAGACGTGTAAATGGCGGTGTCTTTTTAGGCCTGAACGGCATTGTCGTGAAAAGCCATGGCGGTACGGATAAAATCGGCTTCGCAAATGCTTTGGAAATTGCATTAGGTTTGGCCGAAAGCGACTTCCTAAATGAAATAGAGCGCACTCTTTCTGCACTTCATGATGAAGATGATAATATAGGTTTTATCGTCTAATGAAAACACGGTCTGTCTTAAAAGGTAGCGGCTCTTTCCTACCAGAAAAAATCGTCACAAATGCAGAGCTTGCAGAGAGGGTGGATACATCTGATGCGTGGATAAGAGAGCGCACTGGGATTGCACAGCGCCATATTGCCGGCTCTGATGAGGCGACTTCTGATCTGGGCTACCGGGCTGCGCTGTCAGCACTTGAAGATGCTGATATGTCCGCACAAGACATTGATCTGATCATTGTAGCCACTACCACGCCAGATTACACCTTTCCTTCAACGGCTACGATAATTCAGGAGAAACTGGGTATACATCACGGTGCAGCCTTTGATGTACAGGCAGTTTGCAGCGGATTTATCTATGCCTTGCAAGTCGCAGATTCCATGATCCGCAGTCAAAACGCAAAAAATGTGCTTGTGATAGGCGCGGAAACTTTCTCTCGTATTCTTGATTGGGAAGATCGTTCGACCTGCGTATTGTTTGGGGACGGAGCAGGGGCTTTCGTGCTTTCAGCGCAAGACATAGACGATGATGATGCCTCTGATCAGGGTATTTTACATAGCTTTATACGCTCAGATGGTCGGTTTAGAGACATGCTCTATGTGGACGGTGGACCCTCGAAAACCCAAACTGTGGGCCATGTACGCATGCTCGGCAATCAGGTGTTCCGCCATGCGGTGAGAGATATTGCCAAAGCCATGAAAGAATGTGCCTTAAACGCGAAAGTAGACATTCAAGCTATCGACTGGTTTGTACCGCATCAGGCCAATCAACGCATCCTAAATGGTGTTGCAAAACAGCTAAAACTTGACCCATCTCGGGTGGTTTCAACTGTCGCACAGCATGCCAACACCTCTGCAGCTTCCGTACCTCTGGCTTTTTGTGTCGCCAGTCGAGACAATCGCATTAAGAGCGGTGATCTCGTAATGTTGGAAGCATTTGGCGGTGGTTTCACCTGGGGAGCCGTGTTGATTCGGGTCTGACCCTTTGATTTTATTGGACTTTGTGTTATATCACTGTAAAAGTTTCTTTGTTTCGGTCTGGGCGCAAGTAAAAATAAGAGACTGAGAGGACTATGTGATGAATGCGGGTACAGTAACACGAGCTGATTTAGCTGAAGCCTTATATAGAGAAATCGGCCTGTCACGATCTGAAAGCGCTGTTCTCGTAGAATCTGTTATCGATAATATTATAGAATCTCTCCTGAAAGGCGAAAACGTCAAACTTGCAGGATTTGGTACTTTCTCTTTGCGAGACAAAAAAGAACGCGTTGGGCGAAATCTAAAAACAGGACAAGCCGTGCCTATTTCCTCTCGGCGCGTCCTTGTATTTAAGGCCTCTCAAGTCTTGCGAGAACGCATTGATTCGTCACTTAGCCGTTAAAGGTATATAGTTAGAGTATTAAAGCGATTCGATTTAGGGTCGTTTTGGTTGAGATTTATATGCAAAAAACAACACGGGCCTTTAGAACCATTAGTGAAGCCGGGAGTGAGTTGGAGCTCCAGCCTCATGTTTTGCGCTTTTGGGAATCGAAGTTCTCAGACATTAAACCTATCAAACGTGGGGGCGGCAGACGATTTTACCGACCCGAAGATATTGAGTTTCTGCGCGGCATAAAAATACTCCTTCATGATGAAAAACATCCCATAAAGGATGTACAAAAACTCATACGCTTAAAAGGGCCGCAGCGGGTTATTGATCTGGGGCGTTCTGTTGAACGGGCATCGAAAGAAAAAGATATTACGGATACAGTTTTAATTCCAAAACGTATTGTAAATTCTAAACCTGCAAAACTTGCCATTTCATCAATCACGCATGAAACGTCCTCTGACGATATCATTTCGGACAAGGATAGAGTACTACCTTTTACAAGTGCTGCCCAGTCCGAAGAGGCGCGCCAAGAGCCTGTGAATGAACCAATCGTTAGAGTTGTCGCGGATAATTCAGAGAAAGCTGATCCGCAGCCAGACAGGATATCGCCCGTTGAAGTCTTAGCCCCTCGTCGTAACAAAGCACATGAAGCAGAACTTGAGGCGGCGCTAGAGAAACTTAAATCCTTGCGAGAACGCTGGAACGAATTTATGGCGCAAGCCTAAAAAACTTATCAATATTATGGTTTCAACATTGCGCGCTTGACCAAGCCTGCTTATAAGCCATGTGAATTGTCGGAGCGTAGCGCAGTCTGGTAGCGCACTAAGCTGGGGGCTTAGGGGTCGTAGGTTCAAATCCTATCGCTCCGACCATTTCTTTCTTTTCAAAAGCAGAGCTTTGAAAACTCTCATACTCAACACACAAATGCTCTAAAACCTGCGCTAAGAACCGACCATTTATGACGGTTCGAATGGGTTCGTCGCCCTAAATCACTGTATTTCAACTGCTTTTATTGCTTCATAAAGGCTATTTAAGAGCTTAAAAGCAAGACATCGGGGATTCTCTAAAGGGAAGACCTCTATGACGATACATTCATTTAAATTTGCCCTGCAAGTTCTAGTCTTTTAGCTCTAACTGCGTGTGGCAGTGGAAATTCATCAACTTCCGCGCCGCTTGATCCAATTGGCACCAGTGGTACAAGTCTTAGTTCGAGCTCTAGTAAAACAATAATCGGACCTATTAGTGGTTTTGGCAGCATTATTGTTAATGGAACGCGCTATGATACAAATAGCGCCAGTTTCTCGATTGACGGTGAACCGGGAACGCAGGGGGATTTGCAAGTCGGTCATATTGTTCTTCTAAAATCAGATGATAATAATGTCGCACAAAGCGTAAGTTACGAAGAAATTATTCAAGGCCCTGTATCGAATTTAGACATCAATGCAGGTACATTTACTGTCTTAGGACAAAATGTGATCACAGATAACTTAACATCTTTTGATGATGATATCGTTCCTGAGGATATAACCGGCCTGTCAGATGGCTCTATTGTGGAGATTAGTGGTGTGCGGGATGCCAATGGCGATATCCGAGCCACGCGAATTGACATTTCTGATGATGCGGATGGAGATTTCGAAGTTCACGGGATTGTTGAAAATCTCGACTTAGTGGCCATGACCTTCAATATTGGCGACTTGATGGTGGGTTTTGCAGGGGCTGAATTAGATGACTTTGGTCCAAATGGCATACAAAATGGGGACTTAGTCGAAATAGAAGGTAGCACATTTTTAAATGACGGCACTTTTGTCGCCACTGAGGTGGAAAATGAGAATGACGATGAGGATGACAGAGAGGGTGATGACGATGATGAGGCTGAAATTTCAGGCCTTGTGACCGCAATTGATTCCGCCACCCGTTTCACTATCGGTACAACCACTGTTATAATTACGGATAGCACCGAGTTTGAAGATGGTAGCGCTTCCAATATTGTTTTAAATGCCAGTGTCGAGGCTGAAGGTCGGTTTAATGATAATGGTGAACTTATTGCAGAGGAAATTGAATTTGAAGAACGCTCCGATACAGAAGTTGAAGGCCGTGTTGGCGCCATTGATGCCGTAAATCAAACCGTCACCGTAGGCGGCATTACCTTTGCCATTACAGACACGACAAAATTTGAAGACGATGATGATGACTTAAATCAATCGTTTGGCTTTAATGACTTAGCTGTCGGCGACGAGGTCGAAATTGATGGCTTTGTGGATACTTCAGGAGCCTTAATTGCAACGAAAATTGAACGTGATGACGACGAAAGTGAGAATGACGAAGAAGACGAAAAAGAGGTCGAGATAGAAGGGGCTATATCGGAAATCGGCCCGAACAGCCTTATAGTAGTGGGACGCACTATCTTGTTTGACGCCAATACCGAGTTTGAACTGGATGATGACGATATTACAGTATCTGAGTTTCTTGCTGCCCTTAATGTTGGTGATATAGTCGAAATTGAAGGCTTTGATTATGGTAATGGAAATATTATCGCCCAAGAAATAGAGCTGGAAGAGGACGATTAAAAAGATCAAATGTCCTGTGCCGAGAAGTTGTGACAAAAAACGCGGCTTGGTGAGGCATTTGAGCAATTGGGGTATTTGTAATGCCTAACCTAAATCATTGCTCGTAAACTTATAAGGGAAACCGGATAAGGCCCTTTTACATTTTTAACGCTCATAGAAAAAATGTCACAGGACTCCCGTGCTGGATTGGCATATATAACGGGCCATGTCGTCCGATAGCTCCATATCATCCAACCAATTTATCCGAAATTGGCTCTGCTTTATGACTATTTTAGTCATGGCCATGATCGTGCTTGGCGGCGCAACACGCCTGACAAATTCTGGCTTGTCTATTACGGAATGGCGTCCCATTTCAGGCGCGCTACCGCCCTTAAGTCAAGCGCATTGGCTATCAGAGTTTGATAAATACAAACAAATCCCAGAATTTTTAGCAGAGCACCCAGATATGGATTTATCGGGGTTTAAATTTATATATTTTATGGAGTGGTCACATCGGCAATTTGGCCGGCTGATTGGACTGGCCTATGCTCTGCCTTTCCTTATACTACTATTTCGCCGTCGTCTTCCACAGGGCAAAAAAAGATATTTTAGCGCTATTCTCGTCCTGATCGGCTTACAAGGCGCGATTGGCTGGTGGATGGTCGCCAGCGGGCTGGTCAATGACCGCGTGGATGTGAGCGCCTACCGTCTTGCCACACATTTAGGCCTCGCTTTTATTATCTTAGGGGGGGTGTTCTGGCTCTGGCGCGATAGTGCGCAAAATTGGCCTGATGGCCGCGGGACAGGCGCGCCATTTTACAAATCCAGCGAGTTATTATGCCTGCTTGTCTATATCCAAATCATAGCCGGCGCATTTGTGGCCGGTACACATTCAGGCAAAACCTATAATAGCTGGCCGGCTATGGACGGCGGATTTGTGCCGAATGGATACGGTGTTATCTCTCCGTATTGGCGCAATCTGTTTGAAAACCCCGCCGCCATTCAGTTCAATCATAGATTTCTGGCTTATCTGATTTTTGCACTCATTGTCTGGATGATCATTCGAGCTCGCAAATCTGTCACGACACCCCAGATAAAAACAGGAATGGGCATTCTGACAGGCTTGATAATTTGGCAGGTCGTCTTGGGAATATGGACACTCTTAAAAGTCGCACCGCTCAACCTCTCGCTCTTACATCAATTTTCCAGCATTCTCGTTTTTCTGGCGGCTCTATCCTTATTTCGAAATATCAGAATATCAGATAGGCAAACCGCGTAGCACCTATTGACCCTGCGCGTTTAAAGTCCGCAAAGCAAACTCAAGTGATATGAGCACAATGCGGGGATTATCGGGATCAGGATCCGCAATCAACAAAGCCCCAGAATTTAACGCACCGCCCAACTTGGCATGTGTTACCGTCGCATATCCGGGTGCGTTGATACCTTTAATGCTCAGCCCGTCCGTGATTGAAATAGGCACGGTTGAGGCGTCTTTCATGTAAAACAGCCCTTTATCCAGCCCCGTTCCAGAAGGCGAATTTAGGAGCAAATAAGACGGGGCAGGGCTTGAGGACATTATTGCGAAACCATCAAAGCCCGCATCCGACTTTAATGACGTCCAGTCTTGGCCCTCTTCTTCATATTTATGCAGAGATGCGCCTGAAATATTTGACGTTGTTAGGTCTGTACCGCCAGACACAGCACATGATGACGTCTCGCTGGCCTTACCTTTAGCGGGCACAGCTGTCGTCAGCGTTTCAAGACTGGCAGCACTGTCACCATTGACCCTGATTTTGAGCTGGCTCAACGTGCCGTCCTGCCCCTGAACCCAGAACACATCGCCGCCCTTGGTTAGAGCCAGCGGGGCACTATCATGGCAAAAACGCCCAATCTTTTTGGCAGAACTAGATAGGGCCACACGTTTAAAGTTGCCATCATCATCGCTTTCGACAAAGGCTTCTATATCTCCGCTACGGGTTAGCGCTAAAAACAAACCCGCGGCCTCACGCCGTGAAAAGCCGAACACATCGATATAATCACCTTTTATAACGGCCTGGGATTTGAAGCCGGATGTAACGGCTCTATGTAAATTGCCGTCTATGTCCACCATAATGATTTGACTAAACCAGCTCGCAATAAGGTTGGGCACAAATGTCGCCGCCTTGATATGGGTCGGGATGTCTGACGCCGTTGTTGCGTTTAAACTAAACCCTGATGATTGGCTCTTATTGGACGGGCCGGTTACTACCTGCGCATCTGAGGAAGGCGATTGCTCTGCGGAACATCCCCCCATAAAAGCGACGCCAAGACTTGTAATCAGGGCTGCTTTCAATCTTGTTGTAGATCTTGGCTTCCATATATTGGGTTTCGGGTCGTGCATAATCAATTCCTTTGGGCATTCCTAACCCGTTCCACTCTATGGGTCGCCTAAAAAATACGTTATATTGATGTTAAATGATATTTTGATGCGGTAAAATAATACCTTATTTTTAAGTAATTGTTTTTATTGTATAAAATAAGAAAGGTCGTGAATAATAGCGGTTGACGCCCGTGCTTTAAGCCATTAGGTAACCGCATTCTTCACTAATGCCCCAAAATGGCGGCATGTCATAGAGGCAAAAATGAAACAAACACAATTCTTAAAGACGGCAGACGTCAAAAAGAAGTGGATATTGATCGACGCTGAGGGCGTTGTTGTAGGTAGATTGGCAAGTTTCATTGCCATGAGACTACGCGGCAAGCACCTTCCGACCTATACGCCACATATTGATCACGGTGATAATGTTGTCGTTATCAATGCTGATAAAGTCGTCTTTACCGGTAAAAAGCGCACAGATAAAATCTATTACTGGCATACGGGCTATCCCGGTGGGCTAAAAGAACGCACAGCAGATAAGATACTGGACGGACGTTTTCCTGACCGCGTATTGCGCAAGGCCGTTCAACGCATGTTGCCAAAGGAAAGCCCATTGGCGCGAAAGCAACTTTCTAATTTACGCGTCTATGCTGGTGCCGAGCATCCGCATGATGCCCAAAACCCTGAAGTGATTGATTTTAAATCATTCAGCCCGAAGAATTCGAAGGGGGCCTAGTCATGGCGGATACAAACACACTTGAAGACCTCAAAAACGTCATGGAAGGCACACCTGCTGCTGCTGACGGAGAAGCTGGC
>CAZNCJ010000007.1:39881-52926 GCA_964571595.1 uncultured Caulobacterales bacterium
AGACCTCAAAAACGTCATGGAAGGCACACCTGCTGCTGCTGACGGAGAAGCTGGCGCACCTGCAACTGAGCAAGCGGCTTTGCCTGAGCCTAAAATTGACGGGCATGGCCGTTCTTACGCGACTGGTAAGCGTAAGAACTCTATTGCCCGTGTCTGGATTAAGCCTGGAAACGGTAAGATCACAATTAATGGTCGTGATCAGGAAGTCTATTTTGCCAGACCTGTTTTGCGTCTGATTATTGCCCAAGCCTTTCAGGTTGCGGAGCGCGTCGATTCTTATGATGTTATGGCGACAGTTAAGGGCGGCGGCCTATCCGGACAAGCCGGTGCGGTACGTCACGGCATTTCAAAAGCCTTAACATATTACGAACCTGCTTTGCGTAAACCGCTTAAGGCCGCAGGCTTTATGACCCGCGACTCGCGTGTTGTTGAACGTAAGAAATACGGTAAAGCAAAAGCGCGTAAGAGCTTCCAGTTCTCGAAACGTTAAAGAAAACGACATATTATGTGTCTATCTTAGGGCGTTCCGAGAGAATCGGGACGCCTTTTTTATTGTTGAGGTCACCCCACCAAAACACGGATATTATTATGAAAAATGTCGCAATATTAGGAGCTTCAGGTTATACGGGCGCAGAAGCCGTCCGCCTTATAGCTGGGCACCCCAAACTTCAAATCAAAGCCTTAACAGGCCATAGTCGCGCGGGACAAGATTACGGGGATATTTATCCCAATTTCGCGCCCTTGAATTTACCCCGTCTTCAAAAATGGGAAGAGGTCGATTGGAGCGTCATTGACGTTGCCTTTGCATGCTTGCCACACGGGGCCAGTCAGGACACTATTGCCCAGATTATTGATAAGGTTGAGACTGTAATTGACCTCTCGGCAGACTTCCGTCTCTGGGACCCGGAGCTCTATGCCAGCACTTATGGGCGCAGCCATGACCATAAAGACCTACTAGAAACTGCGGTCTACGGCTTAACAGAGCTAAATAGAGATCAGATCAAGGACGCCAAACTTATCTCTTGTCCGGGATGCTATCCCACAGCAAGCGTTTTAGCCCTCTTACCCGCAATTGAAAACGGCCTGATTTCACAAGACGATATAATTATTGACGCAAAGTCCGGTGTTACAGGAGCAGGGCGTAAAACTTCTGCCAGCTTGATTTTCAGCGAAGTCTCGGACGGTGCGCATGCTTATGGTGTGGGTGTACACAGACATGGCCCTGAAATTGATCAGATTTTAAGCCATGTAGCAGGGGCTAAAATCGAGGTCTCATTTACCCCGCATCTTATTCCGATGAACAGGGGTATGATCGCGACATGCTATGTAAATCTGCGTGATGGCAAGAGGGTTGAAGACTTAAAAGCGGCTTATATGGCGCGCTATAAAGACGAGCCTTTTATCTATGTAGAAAATGAAGGCGACGTCCCCCAAACCCGTCATATTCGCGCCAGCAATCATTGCCGCATAGGCATTTTTGCAGATCGTAAAGCCGGGCGGGCCATCATAATTTCTGTTATTGATAACCTTACAAAAGGCTCTTCTGGACAGGCATTGCAAAATTATAATGTTACGCAGGGCTGGCCGGAAACATTAGGATTGGATATTGCCCCGGTTTTCCCCTAAAGTGCAGAAAGATTCTGGCTAGATTGACTATATAGATCAGCCCCAAAAGGTAATAGGTACGTTATGAAATCTTTGGCCAAATTGTGCCTCTCAAAAGCAAAATATGGCTGGCCATTGGCCATGGTCGTATTACTGCCTGCTTGCACAACGGTTCAAATACCCAATATCGACTTTAAACGCTTGCCTGAATTCATAGAAGAAACACGCGACATCAGTGATTATCCTAAAGTTTCTGATGTCCCGCCAGCGCCTGAGGAAATCAGATCAGCAGAGGAATGGGACGAGGCTGTAAAATCATTGCTAAATTTACGGGATGCTAACACTGCAGATATAGACCGTACCGGAATCACCAATTCCGCTGATTCGAGCTTGGACATTGAGTCCCTAAAAGCCAAAGTACGAGCCTATAAACTTGATGATCCACAATAGCGCCTATCATGACTGATAAAAACACTCTAGCTGATGATAAAATGACAGAATTTTACCGTATTCAAAGATTGCCGCCTTACGTCTTTGCAGAAGTCAATAAACTCAAAGCCGAATTACGGGGTGAGGGAGCGGATATTATTGACTTCGGATTTGGCAATCCGGATTTACCGACCCCCAAACATGTCATTGATAAGCTCATTGAGACAGTTCAAAAACCCAAAACCACAGGTTATTCTGTATCAAGAGGTATATTAGGTCTTCGGCAAGCCTGCGCCCGTTATTACCAGCGCCGTTTCAATGTCGAACTTAACCCTGAAGACGAAATTATTGCCACTTTAGGGTCTAAAGAAGGATTTGCTAATCTGGCCCAAGCCATTACCGCTCCAGGGGATATAATTTATGCACCTGACCCGTCTTATCCCTTACACGCTTATGGCTTTGTAATTGCAGGGGCTAAAATTCAGGGTATTCCCGCCATTACCGCACAAGAATACTTAAAGGGCGTCAAAGAGGCCTTGCTTAAATCTGACAAACCTCCAATGGCGATTGTCGTATGTTTCCCTTCTAACCCGACAGGGAAGATTGCTGATCTGGAATTTTATCGTGAAATCGTTTCAATCGCTAAGAAACACGACATCATCATACTATCTGATCTGGCTTATTCAGAGATATATTTCACCACCCCGCCGCCATCTATCTTTGAGGTTGAAGGGGCTAAAGATGTGGCCGTTGAAACGATTTCACTCTCCAAGACATATTCAATGGCCGGTTGGCGCATGGGCTTTGCCGTAGGCTCCAAGCGCCTTATTGGTGCTTTAGCACGCGTTAAATCCTATCTGGATTACGGCGCCTTCACGCCTATTCAAGTCGCCGCTTGCGCCGCCTTAGACGGACCTCAGGACTGTGTTGAACATGCACGCGCAATTTACCGCGCTAGACGTGACGTCTTAGTTGATAGCTTTTCACGCGCTGGCTGGGATGTGCCGTCGCCGGAAGCCTCTATGTTTACATGGGCCCCCTTGCCGGAAAACTTTAAACATCTCGGCTCTCTAGAATTTTCCAAGCTCATTATGAAAGAAGCTGGCATGGCTGTCGCTCCCGGTGTCGGCTTTGGTGAGAACGGCGAAGGCTATGTACGTATTGCCCTTGTTGAGAACGAGCAACGTATTCGACAAGCGGCGCGAAATCTAAAACCATTTTTATCTCAAGGACACGCTACGAATACGCGTGCGTCCTAATTCAGAAAGTAAGATTATGAGTAAATATAAAGGCTTTGATGCCACACTTGCTCTTGAAGCAGCCTTAGCAACTGAACAGGCGGCTATTGCGGCCTCATATATGGTGGGTCGGGGCGACGAAAAAGCGGCTGATAAAGCCGCTGTTGACGCCTTGCGTACTTATCTGAATGCTATGGATATTGATGGCCGCGTCGTGATCGGCGAGGGGGAGCGTGACGAGGCGCCCATGTTATTTATCGGTGAAGAAGTCGGCACTAAAAATGGTCCTTCCATTGATATTGCCCTAGACCCGCTAGAGGGCACGACCCTGACAGCAAAAGCTATGCCGAACGCACTCGCCGTTATGGCCTTTTCACCCAAGGGCCAAATGCTCTATGCGCCTGACGTGTATATGGATAAAATCGCGATAGGTCCGGGCTACGCACCCGGCTTGGTAGATTTAGACAAGTCTGCAGCTGATAATGCCAAAGCCCTTGCAAAGGCCAAGGGCGTAAAGCTCGATCAGCTCACGGTCTGCGTATTAGACCGCGCCCGTCATATGGATATTATCAATAGCTTACGGGATGCTAAAGTTCGTGTTTTGCTCATTACGGACGGGGACGTTCAAGGCGTCATCAATACAACAGACCCTGACACGCAAGTAGATATGTATATTGGCCAAGGCGGAGCCCCAGAAGGCGTTTTAGCGGCGGCTGCGTTGCAATGTGTCGGTGGACAGATGCAAGGGCGCTTACATTTTAGAAATGATGACGAGGTAGCACGCGCCAGACGTACTGGGATTGATGATCTGGACAAGAAATATGACCTTAACGGTCTGGCAAGTGGGCCGACTATTTTTGCCGCAACAGGGGTAACACCCGGTAGTTTACTTGACGGCGTCCGGATAAAAAATGGGCGTGTGAGTACGGAAACCCTCGTTATGAACTCTGTAGACCGCTCAGTGCAGCGCCTACGCTCTAACCGTCCCGTATAAAGCCAGATGGTCTTGTGGGGTCTAACATCGCGGTAGAGAAGTTAAAATCAGTACGCAATCAGTACTGGGTAGATCGCTGCCTAGATGAGGACCGCCCAACTGCACTACAGCAACATGCCGGACTTGACGCTTTAACTGCGCGATTACTGGCAGGACGAGATATAGAGCCCGAAAATGCGCAGAGTTTTCTAAAGCCCCGCATAAAAGATCAATTACCTGACCCGTCCATCATGCAGGATATGGACAAGGCTGCAGACCTTATCATTGCGGCCATTCTGGTGAAAAAATCCATCACTGTCTTTGCTGATTATGATGTGGACGGCGGTACGTCAGCAGCCCAGCTTATACGCTGGGGGCGGGCTATGGGGGCCGAGTTTGATCTTTATGTTCCAGACCGTGTGGCAGAAGGATACGGCCCCTCTGTCGATGCCTTTCATAAACTCAAAGATAATGGCGCTGAGCTTGTCATTACAGTCGATTGCGGCGCCGCTTCCGTAGAAGCCCTAGAAGCTGCCAGAGAGATAGATCTGCCTATTATTGTGGTGGATCATCACCTTATGGAAGGCGAACTTCCACATGCACAAGCCATCATAAATCCTAACCGGCCAGACGATGAAAGTGGGTTAGGGCATTTGGCCGCTGCGGGCGTTGTCTTTATGTTGCTTGTGGCCCTTAACAGAAAAGCCAAGGATAAAGGCTTAAAAAACGCACCTAACCTTATGAATTTATTAGGCTTAACTGCATTAGGCACTGTTTGTGATGTCGTAAGCCTGACGGGCATAAACCGCGTCTTTGTCGCCCAAGGCATGAAAGTTTTATCTCAAGGCCACATTACAGGCATTTCAGCGCTTGCCGATGTCGCCAATGTAAACGGTCAGTTTAATGTTTATCATGCAGGCTTTGTATTTGGACCGCGCATAAATGCGGGCGGGCGGATAGGGCGCGCTGATATGGGGGCTGAACTTCTTTCCACTGAGAACGCGCAACTTGCCTATGCCCACGCCGCAGAGCTTGACCGTGTAAACACGCAACGCAAAGCCATGCAAGCCGGCATTCTTATGGAGGCATTGCAGGCGGCCAGTTCACATAAGGATGATCCGGTTATCATTGTGGACATGGAGGGCTGGCACCCGGGGATTATCGGCATAGTGGCAGGGCGGCTTAAAGAACAATATACGAAGCCTGCTATTGTGATCGGGATCAATGATGAGGGCTTAGGTAAGGGGTCTGGTCGGTCGATTAAGGGCGTCAATCTGGGCGGAGCCATTGTCGCGGCCAAGCAATGCGGACTTTTAGTGAGCGGCGGGGGTCACGCCATGGCAGGCGGTCTTTCTGTCAAACGCGAAAATATTGAGGCCTTTCGCGCTTTTATTTGCGAACATCTTGACGCGGATGTCATGCGAGCGGGTGAAAACCTCGCTTTGAATATAGATAGCTGGCTGACTGTACCGGCTGTAGAGTTTGGACTGCTGGATATCATTGATAGCGTTGGTCCTTACGGTGCGGGCAATCCCGCGCCTGTCTTTGCATTTGAGAACATGCGCATCGCTTATACGAAAGCTCTACGTGGGGGTCATATACGCTGTTCTTTTGAGGATATAGGCGGGGCGAGATTATCAGGCATATGTTTTAGAGGGGAGGAGACGGGCTTATCCGAGATATTGCTCGATCCAACATCGCCGCGCGTACATGTAGCAGGACGCCTCAAGCGTAATGAATGGAAAGGGCGCGTCTCCATAGATTTCGAACTTATGGATATTATCCGGATACCCTAAACGGATATCTTATCGTGCCAGATTTATACTTGAAATGCTGCGAGTGGATGTTGGCAGTCCCTAGGGGAATCGAACCCCTCTTTCCAGGTTGAAAACCTGGCGTCCTAACCGATAGACGAAGGGACCGCGTAAACATCTTTGCCTTAGCAGCGAGAGCGGATATATAGAGGCTCGACCGCGCTTTCAAGTCTGTTTTTTATAAAAATGTCATTTTGATCGATTTTAACTGAGATAAGCCATGCCTGCAGGGTAAAAACACTTGGCAATTCTCATAACCTTGGCTATTGCGAGCATATGAAAAGATTTATTGCTTCCGCTTTGATATTTTTTGCTACGCAGACAAGCTTTGCGCAAACAGCCTTTGCACAGTCTAGCGATCCTAATCCGGTAGACTTCGGTCCTAAACAGGCTTTGCAGATCGTATCTGAGAGCGACACGCACAGTTTTAACGTGGAAGTGGCGGATACGCCTGAAAAACAACGCCACGGTTATATGTTCAAAGAAGCCCTACCGGGTGATGAGGGCATGTTATTCACTTTCAAAAATCTGGAAGTCCAGACAATCTGGATGAAGAACACACCTATTCCGCTTGATATTTTATTTGTGCGCCCAAATGGGAAAATACTCAAAATAGAACATTCCCATCAACCATATACGCTGCGCAGCGCCTCATCAGAAGCTCCTGTGAAGGGCGTTATTGAATTAATTGGCGGACGCGCGCGGGAATTGGGAATTGAACCAGGTGACCTTGTAAAGCACAGCTTTTTTGGTACGCAGTAAAAAATTCAGAAAAGCCGCAAACGAGGCTTGCACTTTCGTGTGTAATCTATAAAACGCGTAAAAATCGTCGGGGCGTAGCGCAGCCTGGTAGCGCACCTGTTTTGGGAACAGGGGGTCGCAAGTTCGAATCTTGCCGCCCCGACCATTTTTTAAAATCTCCCAACACCCGACGATATGTTTGGCTAAAAGAGGCCATAGACTTATCTGCATTAAATTTTCTATCGGTAAAATTGTGTGTTATGATACGCACATGCCAAGGTTAAACTTGTTTTCTGTAACACTAATGGCCGTCCTGCTAACGGCTTGCGTCACGACCAGCCCTAAGAAATTTAGTCTGAACCCCGCAGGATATGCCACGGTTGAACGTGCACCGCATATGAAGCGCCCAGACCAAACAAAGCCTCCTGTCCAAACGGGGCCGATTGAAACAGTTGATCGATCAGAGGCTCTTTTGCGTCAGCAAGCCTATAATCTGCACCGCGCTGAGGCTTGGGCATTAGAAGACAGACTTAAACAAGAACAGCCGGATAATTTCGTCGCGATGGACCTCGTTTGGGAACCCGCGCTTCATTACGTTGTATTGTTTAAGGCTAATGCCGCGCAGACATTGGCGAATTACACAACCAATCCCGTTTTCAAACCCTCAGATAATTATTACACAAGGGACGAGCTTGAGGCTTATGCAAAGACTGTCAGGAAACGCCTCTCGGAAAAGCACGCTGTTATATCCAGCCATGTCAATGAGCGATACGCAAATTTTGATACGGGGTTGACGCGCGAGGAGTTCGCCGAACTTGAAGGCTTGCAAGATTTACATACCGATCCCCGCGTAAAACTTAGCTTTATAAAGCCCTTTGAACCAGTTGAGGCCATTGACTCAAGACTTAAGCCGCATATTCGATATTTATCCCGCGCGGATAATTTAAACGGAATCGTATTGACAAGTCTGACCGTGGGCCGGATTGTTTTACGGGATGGCTGTTTTTTTCTTGATAAGCCGAGAGGACAGGACCCGCTTGTGCGCTTTCATAAAGAGGTCGGCATAACCTTGGATGAGAAAGGCTTTATCATCATTAAAAACCGTCTCTCAAATTCTGATCACGTTGCACGGGTCGGGGAGTGGGCCGGCTGGGGTGACGGGATAAGGGAGGTTACAAAACCGGAAATTTTAGCCCCCTTACAAGCCGCTTGCGGTGGTCATCCCGTTGTCCATATTGGCACGCCGCATACACGATATGGAGAACCCATTGAATATTGGCGGAAATAGCGAGGCTGAACTAGCCTTTCTATTCATTCCAAGATTGTAATCGCATGTAATGATTTTGGCAAAACTTCGTAACTATAGGCAATGTAGAAGGCAAGGCCTAGCTCGCCAAATCGAGACCAATCCAGCTCCTCGCTCAAACCTTTAATATGGGCTACATATTCGCCGTTAAGCCCCTCTGTGACAAAATTAATTTCGTCCATAATGTGCTTCATCAACTCACCGCGATATTGATAGGGATCGACGACGCTGATTGAGGTTTCACCAGTTTCATCAAAATTTGTCCGACCATCAACCTCACTTGACGCATCGTCAATTTTTTCAACAAACTTCTCAAGTTTAGTCAGAAGTGGAAAAGCATCTACACTATCTTCAGGAATTTTCGTTTTAAGCAGAATCTTAGCAGCTGACGTATCAGGCCTAGAACCACTAAAGATATTTGCATTGAAAACATCCTTCGTTAGCGGCACGACAAAATCATTATCATCAACAAGGGATAGTTCTACGTCAGGGTTCTGTTTTGCGGCTTTTAAAATGCGATCAAATGTAACATTCATTTCTTTGCGCCGTGTGACAGGGTTGCGCGTATCGTTTACCATTCTGGCTTCGAGCAATAAAAAGCTACCGCGTTTCTCAAGAAACATACCGGGACTCGCTGAGTTATACAAGCGCGTAGCTGTCACGATGATTTCGTCAAACTGCGCATGGCTTGTCAGAGGAAGCGCCAACACACCTACAAAACCTATTAAAACTTTCAAAAATTGCCTCATTATATCAACTCCCTTTCATATGAATTTTAACTTATACAGTGAAGGACAGCAACACAGTTCAACCAATAGGGGAATTGGTCATTATTCAGGGCTGCCAGTTTAATGACGAGAACATTAGAATAGTTGAAGTTGATTGTAGATGTACCTTGTTTTAGCTTTGCTTCAACAATTGACGTTATGCTCTTAGAATAAGGCAAGCAAATGGCCTATAAATCCGGTTATGGTTTTCCACGAAATGTCTATTTTGACGTCGAGCGAGCAAAACGATTGCATCATAATAAATGGTTTTTTGTGGCCATGCGTGGCGACTTGCCAAAAGTTCGTAATTACTTCCAGTTTACACTTTTTGAGGAAAGTTACTTTCTGGTGCACGGAGCTGACGGCATAATGCGCGGCTTTGTTAATCGTTGCGCACATCAAAGCGCACAGCTCGTTAAGGGGCATACAGGCAAATGCGGGGCTAGGATTATCTGCCCCAACCACCAATGGGCTTTTGATATGGCCAATGGCGCTCTTGTGAAGGGCTCGGGTATGCCGGACGGATTTGAAAACACACCAGAGGGTAAAGAGGTCTATCTCAACCAAATATCCGTGAGTGAAGTCAATGGTATGATCTTTGCCTGCCTGACCCCAGAAGCTTCCCGAGAAGATTTGGATATTATTGAAAAGCTCACCCGCCCTTACTTAGAAGCATTTAATTTAAGCGGATCAGATTATAAGTTAGCGTTTCACGAGCGTGAAATCGTTGAATCGAGTTGGCTATCAGTGATGATAAACAACAGAGAATGTAATCACTGCGCGCAAAACCATAAACAGCTTTTACAGCTCTTTGATGCGTCGAGTTTTAACGGCACAATGACACCGGAATATAATGCGCTGCTAAGCCGCTCGCAAAAGCGCTGGGAAGAAAGGGGGCTTAAATGGGAAGAACAGGCCTTCTCTGTCTCGGATCAATGCCGGCTAGCAAGATATCCTTTGGCCGAGGGTTTTAAATCCATTACCTTTGACGGAAAACCCGCCTCAAAAAAACCTATCGGCCCACACATTAAGACGGGCTATGATGAGAGCACACTTTCCATTTGGCTTAACCCCAATGCTTGGATACATTTCACGTCAGATCATATTGCTACAAATTGGGTTCTGCCTATCGATGCGACGCGCTCAACACTTTATACAAGCTGGATTGTACATAAGGAGGCCATGCAGGGTGTTGATTACACGGAAGAGCATTTGAAAGATGTTTGGCGCGTCACCAATGCCGAAGATGTTGTGCTTTGCAAATCTATGACGGAGGGAGTGAAGTCAGAACATTACCGACCGGGACCATTCTCACCACTAGAGAAGTTTTGCACACAATTTAGCGACTGGTATATGAAATATTCCAAGGCCTAAACACCAGAAATTCATGATTCCTTTTGCAATCAACGCAATAGTTGAAAAGTCTATATCAAGCCCATTTTTTATAGAAAATAAGACAATATAGAACGAAATAGGCCATAGACACTGCATTTAATCGGTAACTATCCCACATTTAGCCAATCTGGTAAGTTTTTAATAACTATCCTTGGCTAGCTCTATCCTAACCAGAGGATTAGCTTATGCAAAGCCAAGCACACTTACCAAAGGCGGCTGCTAATGCCCCAAGCCCAAATAAGGTTTATAAGAAAATTGAAATAGGGCGGGTTATTTCCGTTGGCTCATCCATGGCGATGATCACCATTAATAAAATGGTTATTCGCAATAATTTGCTCCATATGGCGCAATTGGGCACGGTTCTGAAGATCAAAACCACGAGTTCGATTGTCGTGGCTATGGTATCGTCTCTACAAATTGGCGCCCAAGACGAAGAGGGCATGAATGACGGTTGTCTGGCCCGCCTTGATATTATGGGTGAGATTACGACCAATCCAACAACCAAAGTCACACGGTTTTACCGCGGCGTGCGTTCATTCCCCGTGTTGAATGAACCCGTCTACAATATGTCTACCGATGATCTGGAACTAATTTTCTCGACTAAGGGCGAAGCCGATATAGAGGTCGGCAGATTACAGCAAGATAGCTCGATCATAGCCCGTGTGCGTATTGATGATTTATTGTCTAAACATTTCGCCATTATAGGCTCTACCGGTTCTGGTAAGTCCTGTACGGTGGCCCTCGTTATGCAGGCCATTTTGAAAGAAAACCCATATGGTCACGTTGTCTTGTTTGATCCGCATAATGAATATTCCAAGAGTTTTGGAAATAAAGCCCATGTTATACGCAACCAAAACCTGGACCTGCCTGTCTGGATGTTCAACTTCGAAGAAACGGTGGAATTATTCACCAGTGAAATTGAAGATCACGCCCGCGCGGAAGTGGAAGTCCTCTCGGACATACTTCTAAAGGCAAAACAGTTATTTGAACGCTCCCGCGTGACTCAAGACGTTACGTCTCAGGTCAAGCTGGAAGATATAGAAAAAGAATTACACAGAGTAGCAGCCCATATTTCACTGGATTCTCCTGTACCTTACCGTATTCGCGATCTTTTACGCTTGCTCGACCATAATATGGGCAAGCTGGAGAACAACTCCAATTTAGGCCCGTATAAGCGCTTAAAAAGACGTATTGAGGCGCTCATGGCGGACCCGCGCTACGCTTTTGTTTTTAAAAACCAAGCTGCGCCAGACACAATTGAAAATATTTGCGGCCATATTTTCCGTATACCTGTTGCAGGCAAACCCATTTCTATTCTGGACTTCTCCGGCATTCCCTCAGAGGCGCTTAATATCGTTGTTTCCGTCGTAAGCCGTCTGGCATTTGAACTCGCAATGTGGAGTGATAGGTCCATTCCGATTTTATTGGTCTGTGAAGAAGCACATAGATATATTCCGGCCGACCATAGTATGGGCTTTAAATCGACGCGCCGGGCTATTTCACGTATCGCGAAAGAGGGCCGTAAATACGGCGTTAGTCTGGCAATTATTTCACAGCGTCCATCAGAGCTTGAACCTTCAACGCTTTCTCAATGTTCGACTATATTTTCCATGCGCTTGAGCAATGAACTAGACCAACAATTTGTAAAAGCAGCTGTGCCTGATGGGGCAGAGCAACTGCTATCCTTCCTGCCGTCTTTAGGCACTGCGGAAACCATGATCTTTGGGGAGAGTGTGAACCTGCCTATGCGAGTAATCCTCAACACGCTGGCAGCAGAATTACGTCCGCACAGCTCGAGTGCGAGCTTCTCACAAAAATGGAAAGAGGGTGAAAAGTCGCCTGATTATATGCGCGAGGTCTTTCATAATTGGCGCACACGCAATTTCAATAGAGAGGCTAATACACAATCTTCAGTACAAGCACATCCGGCGCAGAGAAATCCCGCCCAAGCACGCACGACACAATCTGGTGGCTTATCTCAACAGGAATTAAGAGCAAGATTAACCGCAAGCCAAAAGCAAAACCTTGCATCCGCTGATAGCGATTCTGCCAGTCAACTTGACAAATATCGTGCCATGATTAATCGTGATCAAGCAGCTGCGCAGGTTCAAAATATGGCGCAGCAGGCCCGCAATGTGGCCCATCAATCGCTCAATAAAATCGAATCGAGTGCTACCGCCGGTAAAGTCCGCTCAAAAATAGAAAGTATCCCTAAACCTCAATCCTTGCAGGACGTAAAGGGTATTTTGAATACGGCTTTTCATAAGGGCCAATAAGCTATCCACACCTCCGCGACCGATAAAACGCCTGGCTAATCACTAAAGTGATTTACATAGGGCTTTAAGAGCGTTATTTGAGCCATGAACTCAGGAGTCGCAGGCCATGTTTACAAAAATCTATCAACCCGCACCATCCGCTATGACGTCAGGTCGCGCCCATAATGATCTATGGATATTAGAAGTGCCTAAAAAATTGGGTAAGTCTATTATTGATCCGCTGACAGGCACAAAACGCTCTACAGATATGAGTGCTCAGATTGAGTTGAAATTTGATTCATTAGAGGCTGCGATAGCCTATGCAAAGAAAAACAATATCGCGCATAGGGTCGTTAAAACCAAGGATTTCAAACGTATTCGGCGCAGCTATGCAGATAATTTTGCTTATGACCGAAAATTACCATGGACACATTAGTCTCTTCGGGGCAAATAGGCGCCTATTGATTTAAGGATCCATAGCTCAACTGGATAGAGCAGCCGCCTTCTAAGCGGCAGGTTGCA
>CAZNCJ010000008.1:0-52320 GCA_964571595.1 uncultured Caulobacterales bacterium
ATCATTACGCCAAATATCCAATGGGCGTCTTTTATATAAAGCCAGATAAAAAGCCCGATCAAAATAGGGTAAAAAGCAAAGGCGTAAAACAGCCGCCAAAAGGCGGTCAGCACCGCTTTCACGTCCCCTCGCCTAAGGATTGCTCATCCGCCAAGGGCCCCAAATCTTTTGGGGTGATAAAATCCTTTAAGCGCCAATTTTGCGGATCATACCAAGACAGCTCTGCGGGCGCACCCTCCTTTAATCCCAGCACGCAACAGCCCGCAGTGGGAAAGGCCTGCGCCCGTCCCGTATAGATTTCATATAAGCTGGCCCAACCCGGATTGTGGCCAAGCAACATAAGAGAGCCTTCCGGGGCGTCCTGCTTGGATAAAACCTCGAAAACATCATCCGGGCTAGCGTGGTAAAATTCGGGGAAATAGCGCACAAGCTGCGCGCCCGGAATACCGCGCATGTGCCATTTTGCCGTCTGGGTTGTGCGCACAGAATCAGAAGACCAAATCTGGTCAGGGGCATAACCGCGCGCGGTCAAAACCTGCGCCATTAATTTAGCAGATCTCTCCCCCCGCCCGTTTAAAGGCCGCTCATGGTCAACAAGGCCCGCATGTTTCCATGAGGATTTGGCATGACGCATAAAAATGAGTGTGTGAGGCATGGACATTAACGGTGAGGTATAGCACGCCGCTTGGTATGCAGATTGGGCATAAAAAGTAAGGCGCGCGTCCTACTCACATAAATGCCCTTTGACCAAAGCGCCCGCCTTGCCCATATCCAGACGTCCGGCATAGCTGGACTTTAGGCGGCCCATTATTTTACCCATATCCTTAAGCCCCGTAGCCCCCATCTCCTCGACCAGTTCGGCGATAACGGATGTCATCTCTTCCTCGCTGAGCGGCTTGGGCATAAATTCGCGCACGATTTCAATTTCCGCCCGCTCTTTATCTGCCAGTTCAGGCCGGCCATTATCATCATAGGTTTTCGCGCTTTCCTCGCGCTGTTTGACCATTTTTGCCAAAAGCGACAAGATTTCACTATCATCAATACCCGTGCCCCGATCCTCAGAACGCGCAGCAATATCACGGTCTTTAATCGCAGCGCTTACGAGGCGAAGCGTAGAGACCCTTAATGGCTTTTTGGATTTCATCGCAGATTTTGTGGCGCCAGATATCGTCTCGCGTAGAGACAGTTTTTCAGATGCGTCAGATTGAGGGGACATAAATTACCTTTAAAATGATATAAGTCAGTCTCTTATTAAGAATTTTGGGTCGCTTTACTTTTCCAGCATGCTTACCCACTATTGCACCCCGATGCTTTAAAAAGCCAAATTATAGACAAATTCACGTCACGCCAAGCAAATTATGAGAATTTCTCTCTTGAAACTTACAGCCGCTTACGCCAAACACTGCAGGATTTATGTCGTGAGTCTCACGAAAGGCATTGGATATTATGGACCTATTGGACAATCTAAATAATCTCAATGACAAACCAAGTGCCGTTTTGGTTCTCGCAAGCGGAGATGTCTTTTACGGATATGGGGCAGGCCATGTCGGCCAAGCGGTCGGAGAGGTGTGTTTTAACACGGCCATGACAGGTTATCAGGAAATTCTGACCGATCCGTCTTATGCCGATCAGATTATCTGTTTTACATTCCCCCATATTGGCAATACCGGCACAAATATCCAAGACGAGGAAGCCTCAACCGCACGCGCGCAAATTGCCGCAAAAGGCGCGATTTTCAAAGCCCCTATCACGGCACCGTCTAATTGGCGCTCTGAGAGCCATTTGGATGATTGGCTAAAGGCGCGTAAGATTATTGCGATTTCCGGCATAGATACGCGCGCCCTCACCGCTTTTATCCGCGATCAAGGCATGCCAAACGGCGTTATCGCCCATGACCCAGTTGGTAATTTCGATATTAAAGCTCTGACCCAAACAGCAAAAGGCTGGGACGGTCTTGTCGGGGCTGATCTGGCGAAAAATGTCCACACTAAAGACAGCTTTAACTGGCGCGAGGCGCGCTGGGTCTGGCCAGAAGGATATGAAAATAAGGACGGCATAAAGAAAGTCGTCTTGATTGATTACGGCGTAAAGCGCAATATTTTACGCAATCTGGTCAGTCAGGGCCTCTCGGTCAGCGTTGTGCCGGCAAGCGCATCTGCTAAGGATATACTCGCACTGGACCCAGACGGGATTGTGCTCTCTAACGGGCCGGGTGACCCGGCTGCAACAGGCGCTTATGCCATCCCCGTTATTCAAGATATTATCAAAGCCGACAAACCCATATTAGGCATATGCCTAGGCCATCAAATGCTGGCACTCGCACTGGGAGCGAAAACCATTAAAATGGATCAGGGCCATCACGGGGCTAATCACCCCGTCATGGACTATACAACGGATAAGGTTGAAATCGTATCCATGAACCACGGCTTTGCCGTTGACCGTGAAAGCCTACCCGAAACGGTAGAAGAAACCCATGTCAGCCTGTTTGATGGTTCTAATTGCGGGATACGTTTAAAAGACAAACCCGTTTTCTCGGTCCAGCATCACCCGGAAGCCAGTCCGGGACCACAAGACAGTCTCTATCTGTTTGAGCGCTTTGCCGCCGCGCTTTAGGCCCCATTTTATGAAGCTATATGCGGCATAAATCAGAAACCATATTAGCCTCTCTCACGCTGATATTGGCTGTCTTGCATTTTTTGCTGAGACTTACGCCCATTTTCGCTGGGGCCAGCCCTTACAGGCTTTGATCGTGGATTATATCTGGATCGCTTTGGCCTTATTTGGCGCACTCACATCCTTAAAACTCAGACCCCGCAGCGCGGCAGGCCTGCTCGCGGCAAGTTGGGGATTTGGTGCCGGATTTGCCTGGCGGAGTGCTTTTGGCCGTCTAGCCTTAAGCGATGCACAGCGCGCTGCTGGAAATGGTGAGCCGGTATTCATTACCTATATTATTGTATTCGCGCTTGCTCTGGCTTTTTGTTTTCTATTTTGGGCGCTTTGGCTCGCATATAAGCAAGCGAAACCTTAAACAGCAAAAAGCCTTCCGGTGATCTCTCTCGGAAGGCTTAAACTTAGGTGCGTTTTACGAAACGCGTGACCAGATTAGATCATTTCGTCTTCTTCAAACAAAACGTCCTTTTTGACCTTTTTGTCTTTGACTTCCGCTCTCTCGATAATCAGGTCGACAACCTTTTCTTCGAAAATCGGAGCGCGGAGTTGAGCAATCGCTTGCGGATTTTTCTGGTAGAACTCAATAACCTGCTGTTCTTGGCCCGGATAGCGCCGCGCCTCAGCGATCATGGCTTGCTGTAATTCTTCATTCGAGATTTCAATCTCTTCCTTTTGACCCATTTCAGCCAGGACAAGACCTAAGCGCACACGACGCTCAGAGATTTTACGGTAATCTTTCTCAAGCTGCTTATCCGTTTTCTTGGCGTCTTCCTCGTCGAGATTGCCAGCTTCCTTTTCGGCTTGAACTTGTGACCATATAGACTGGAACTCTGATTCAACCATTGTAGGCGGCAATTCAAAAGAGTGCTTTTTATCAAGCTGATCTAATATGGCGCGCTTTAGCTTCATACGAGACTGCACGTCATATTCATTATCCATGCCTTCTTTCAATGTCTCTTTGAGCTTATCGAGGCTCTCCATGCCAAACTTGCTAGCAAATTCATCATCGGGCTTGGCGTCCGTCGCATCTTGCACTTCTAGGACTTCCGTCTCGAAAACGGCTTCTTTACCCGCCAAGTCTTGAGCTTGATAATTTTCAGGGAAGCTGACTTTCACATCGAGTTTTTCGCCCGCTTTTGTGCCAATTAACTGATCTTCAAATCCGGGAATAAAGGAACCAGAGCCGAGAACAAGCTGATGGCCTTCCATCGCTCCGCCTTCAAAAGCCTCACCGTCAATCCGGCCTGTAAAATTAATCAGTACCGCATCATCTTTTTTAGCCTTAGCCGTTTTGGCTTTCTTCTTATACGTCTTTTGACCCTCGGCCAGCTGGCCCAGACGCTCGTCAATATCGGCATCTGAGACTTCGCACTTCAGGCGCGTAAATTTCAGTTTTGAAACATCCGTGGGTTCAAATTCGGGAATTGTCTCAATAGTCATTTGATATTCAAGATCGGCCTTGCCTGTCGTGACGTCCTGACCATTGGCCCGTAAATCTATTTTAGGCTCACCTGCCGGGCGGAGCTTATTATCAGCCATCGTCTTTTGGCTAGATTCAGCGACAGTCTCTTCAACCACATCTTTCATTATAGACTGGCCAAACATTTTACGAATATGTGACACAGGCACTTTACCAGGGCGGAACCCCTTCAAACTGACCTGCGGCTGCATTTCTGCAATCTTGGCCACTAATTTTTCTTCAAGATCCGCTTTCGGGATTTTTATCGCATAAGTCCGGCTAAGACCTTCGGCATTAATTTCTTCGACCTGCATCGTCACTATCCATTATAATCGTTTAATTGGGCCAAAGACTATGTCCGGCCCTGAAACTACTTCAATTTGCGAGCGCTTATGTCACGCACAAACGCAAAGCGCAATATGGAGAGGCCATGAAAATCATATGAATTTCAATTTAAAATTTCCCCTGAATTGAAATATTCATATATTTTTAAGTGCAAGTCCTAAAAAAACCGCGCTATGACGTTTGCAATGCCTGATTCTTCCATTTTCCTGACCTATCTTCTGGTCTTTATCGGACCCTTTATACAAGAAGATGCAGCCGTTATCGGCGCAGCCAGCCTTTCAACCAATGAAATGACCCAGACAATCCCTATCTTTCTGACGATTTTGACGGGATTAATCCTGTCAGATATCTGGAAATACTGGATAGGCTGGGCGGCTATGCGCAATGAGCGCGCACGTAATTTTGTCGAAAAAAGGCATATTTCCTCTCTCAAGGGAAAAGTTGAAAGAAATATCATCGCGACATTATTTACAGCCCGTTTCCTGCCCTTGGCACGCATACCGACATATGTGGCTTGCGGGTTGTTTAAAATAAATTATCTGAAATTCTGCCTCATCGTTTCCCTGACCGCCTTTACCTATGTGGTGACTATTTTTACCATGTGCCATGTTCTGGGTGAGGTCATGGGGGAGCAATTTAAATGGGTTGTACCTATTATCGCCTTTACTGGTTTGATCATCTATATACTGATCATTAAATGGCGCAATGACCGGACTGCTCCGAACGAATAAATATTCCCGTATCATAGTGTAAGCTGATTAGCGCCGCATGGACGGGGCATCTATGGGCAGACCTTGCGCGCGGTAGGCCAGATAAAGCTCTAGGGATGTATATTCCGGCCCGCCCAAAATATTAGGTTCTGCCCGCACACCTATATCACATTCCCTAAATCGGCGGTGCAAAGACCCAAGCCCCTGCCACGCATTGCGATATGTCGGAAAACCTGTCCCGTGTCCCTGTGAGATTTTGTCCCCCCGCATTGTCTGGCCCCAATTTTTATCATGACATTGATGACAGGAAAAATTGAACTGGCCGCGTTTGGTAAAATAATACTCTTCACCCTGCTGAAAATAGGCTTTCATATCCTCTGGCAAAGGCGAAGTCCGGCTGACGCCGCGAGATCGGTTTGCCAGATAAGCGCTTAAGCTCAGCATTGCGCGACTTTCATAATCATAGGGAGGGGCCTCCATATGAAACCGACGACATAGATTTATCCGGCCTTGCAGATTTATCAGCTCGCCTGTGCGCGGCTCGACTTTGGGGTATTTAACCAAAACGCCGTCAAGCCTAGGGGCATTCCCATCTATTTCCTGATCCGACTTGTCAGAATTTAGCCTCGCATGACAGCCCGCGCAGTCTTGCTTGAAGATTTGCGCCCCGCTATCGACCCATAAAAATCCGGGGTTTTCAAAAGGGTCGTTTTGGGCTGTGCGGGTCTCAGGGGTTAAAAACGCATCACCCGAAACAATCTCGGAAGGTTTTATGCCAAAGCCTGCATCATCCGCCAGCAAATCAGGCGGGGCGGAGGGTTCACAAGCTGTAAGCCCGAAAAATATCAGACATAAGCCCAGAAACATGTAGAGGGCGCGCACCATTAGTTCACATCAAATTGGGTGGTTTTAACAAAAACGTCTCCGCTTTGCTCTGTCCATCTAAATTCTAACTCGCCAGAGTTTTCTGCTCTTATGTAAAAACTGATAAGCGGATTGGCCGCGACCCCCGGGCCAAATTCTGCCTTAAAAATAGAACGCCCCTCTAGGCGACATTCAAAATGGGTCAGAATATTTCTGGCAATGCGCTTACCATAACTGTCCAAACGATAGCCGCTCTCCATATCATGATTGATACGGGCCTTAAGCTCCACGACTTCGCCGCGTTTCACATTTTGAGGAATTTTAAGACGAATAGCTCTCATCATAACCTCAAAAAATTATACAGGCGGCAATAGTCACTAATGGCGAGGCCGTACCACGCCATAACGTCCCGTCCGAAAGCTCGGCAATAGCATGTACGGTCTGCGTACCAGCCAGCCTAACTTGCGTGCGAATACGCGCCCGCCCGCTTTGCGGCGTGAACTTATATTGAGCGATTAAAGGCACGGGATTGCGCGGCGAGAACAAAGCGACTTGTTTGACATAATCCTGCGGGCTCATCGGGCTTTCGACCTCAATATCTACTGAAACGGAATAGCCATTTTCAGAGATAGGCGGAATTTTTAACGTCACACGCCCGGTCTTAATCTCGCCTTCTCCGAACATATCCGAAATCGCCGCCCGCATAATATCAGGCCCGCCTTGGGCTTGGCCAATATGGGCCTGAAGTTTATCCGCCTCGGATAGATCAGTTTTTGATAAATGCGTTTGAGCGTAAGCCTGCCCTATATATTGGGTACATGCCAAAGCTGGCAGTCCTAATATGCTGGTGCGTAATATTTGGCGGCGCGAGGGGCCGGTAGGTTTATGAGGCACAATTTTTTTCATCTCTATCATTTCGCCCCAGAACCCAGGTTATCAGAACCCAAGGTTATAAGATAAGCTATTATATCCTCAATCTCTTGAGCGGAAAGCACTGTTTTACCCGCATAGCGCCCTTCGACCTGATGAAGGCCTGCGCTTTTATAATAAGACGGCATAAGGGCGTCTGGTTTAATTTGGCTATAATCTACAATACGCAGACGCAATTGTTCTGCGGAAAAGCGCGCGCCAATCTGTGAGAGATCAGGCCCCACACCGCCCTGAAAGGCAATCTCAAGCCCGTCAATTTGATGACACAGAACGCAATGCCCCGCCTCGCGCTGTGCAAACAAAGCCTGCCCTCTTTGAGCATTACCCGCTTGCACGCTTAATGGCCTGACTATTTTAGCGCCATTGATCTGCACTTTATCAGGCGGGGTATCAGAACCCGTCTTATCTGACGGATAACAACCCGCAAATGTGAAGCCTAAAGCCAAAGCTAAAGCCCGTTTATGAAAAACCGTTTTCACCTAGCCGTAAGCCTGCTGGAGGGCACGCTTAAACCATCCCCTCGCATGAGCAGCTTCTCTGCGCCGCGCCTCTTGGTCGCCCTCTGGGTCTTCCCCTAAAAGCGGGCTTAGACCACCTGCCCCATTAACGGAAGTAAGCTCCCCGCCTTCATTTTGATAAACTCCCGTTATCGAAACCGCCTGTTCGGGAGATAAAAAGGAATAACAAATATTGGCCAAAATGGTCGGCTGCGCTGGGACATCATTAAAAGAACGGATGATTTGCAAAGCACACAGCCGGGCTTGCAAACCTGCCGCGAAAGCGGATTTCGGCATGGGGGCCGCGATTATCGCATCACCTATGACATATATATTGTCTTGCAAATTTGAGGAAAAATCCAAACTATTAACCGGGCACCAACCGGAGCGGTTTGTCACCCCTGCCCTTTTGGCTATCAGGCCCGCACTTTGGGGCGGGATAGGATTGATTAGTCCCGCTTTTATTTCGTCAAACTCTGTCATGACCATATGTTGCGCCGCGTCCACCGCGATAACTGCCCCGTCATCCGAGGCTGGCCTACGCGTGATAATACCCGGATAGTCCCGCGCCCAGATTTGTTCAAACAGGGCTTGTTTGGAAAATTTTTCTTGGCCGTCCAAGATGAGCAATTTCGAACGCGGCTTATGGGTTTTAAGATAATGGGCTATCAAGCTGGCGCGTTCATAAGGGCCGGGCGGACAGCGAAAGGGGGCGGGCGGGACAGACAAAACCACCAGCTCGCCGTCTGGCAGGTTGCGCAATTTTTGTTGTAACATACGCGTTTGCGAACCCGCTTGCCAGCCATGGGGAAGGTCTTCAGAGGCCGCTTTGGAATAGCCCTCAATCGCCTGATAATTTATATCGATACCGGGGGAGAGAATAAGGCGGTCATAACCAAATCGCGCCCCGCCGCCCAAGACGATTTCTTGCCGAGCGGAGTCAACATCCTCGGCCCAGTCTTTGAGATGCCGTACACCCAAGCGGGTTAAGCCTTCATAGCCAAAGCTCTGCGCCTTCATCGACCGCGCGCCTGTAATCACCAGATTGGAAAACGGACAGGCCATATAATGGGTTTTGGGTTCAACAAGGCTGACATCCAAATGCGGCGCTTGCAACTTTAAGGTTCTGGCCGCAGTCGCCCCGCCAAAACCGCCGCCAATAATGACAATGCGAGGCTGGTTTTTTGCTAAAGCTGGGCGGGCGATTGCCGGACTGGCCAAACCTATCAGGCCAGACTTTATGAGATCGCGCCTATTCATCCGTACCGCGCTGTGCTGAACGGGTGAGATAATGCGAAAGGTTCTCTATATCCGCTTGGCTATAGCCCGACATAAGACGGTGCATGACGCTGCCGTCATTTGTTGTCTTATAATGGATAAGTCGGCCAGCTAAATCTTCTTGAGATAGATGGGTGTAATCTGGAATAGAGCCTGCGTCTTTGAAAGGGCTATTTGCGACATGGCAGCTTTGGCAGTTAAGACTAAGCGCTTGGGCGCGGCGAATATCGGCCTCTAATGGGACGTTCGTCTTGGCTGGGTTTGCCTCACACGCCGAACCCAAAAGCACCGCCACCACAAGAGCACTCATATAGCCAGCCCTTATCACGCGCGGAGATTTTGATCCTTAATGGGTAATTTTCTGACGCGTTTTCCGGTCGCGTCATAAATCGCATTTAACACCGCCGGCGCCGCGACTGCAATTGTCGGCTCCCCGACACCACCCCAAAAACCACCTGAAGGCATTATCAAGGTTTCAACCTCGGGCATTTCAGCGATACGCAAGGAAGGATAGCTATCAAAATTTGTCTGTTCGGGCTGACCGTCCTTATAGGTGATCTCGCCGTGCAGCATGGCTGAGAGGCCGTAAACAAAGGAGCCTTGAACTTGCGCTTCTACCTGTTGCGGGTTCACAACCGTCCCGCAATCTGTGGCCGCCGTTATTTTGTGCATTTTGAGACGACCATCCTCTGTAACGCTGACCGCAGCACAGGCGGCGGTATAACTGCCAAAGGAGTGAAAGGCAGATAGGCCGCGCCCCAAACCGTCTTTTTGGCCCCAACCGCCTTTTTTGGCCACGGCTTTTAAAGCGGCCGTCATTTCCGGGCTGTCTTTAAGGTGCTCGAGGAAGAAGTCGAGACTATCCCGCCCGGCGGCATACGCCATTTCATCGAGGAAACAGTTCAGATAAATCGCATTTTGATTGGCATTGACCCCGCGCCAGAAGCCCGGCCTGATCGGCGGGTTGCGCATAGCATGGTGAATACGGAAATTCGGAAAGCTGTGTTTAAGCGTCTGGTCTTCAAGGCGCGGATCAAGCCCAGAGGGCGCAAGACCTTGAAACTGAGCGATATCCCCGCCAGCAGCAGCCATGACTTGGGGCATAAGTGCGGCCAGAATAGATTGACCCGAGATTTGCATATCCAAGGCTGTCAGATTTCCTTTCTCATCCAAACCACCGCGTAATTTCGCCTTGGTTGTCGGATGATAAAAGCCGTGCAGCATATCTTCTTCGCGCGACCATTGCAGCTTAATGGGTATCCCCGGCATAGCTTTGGCGATCTGGACAACTTGAGTGACATAATCCGTCATACCGCGCCGCCCAAATCCTCCGCCAAGAATAACCTTGTGAACATCACAATTCGTAATCGGTAGATCAGCCGCCTTAGAGGCTGCGGCAAGAGCCGTTTCCGCATTTTGGGTCGGGCACCACACATCCAGCCTATCAGACGTCCAAATTGCAGTAGCGTTCATCGGCTCCATTGTGGCATGGTTCTGGTTGGGAAAATTATAATGGCCTTCAACGATTTTGGCAGAACCCGCCAGCGCGGCTTTGACATCACCTTTTTGATTGCCCGTAAATGTTTCTGTAGCTTCAAGCCCGTCATCAAGTAAGGCTTCAATATCGGCGCTGCTATAGCTGCCATATTCTCCGCCGTCCCACTCTATCGGCATGGCACTTAAAGCCTGATTTGCCTGCCACCATGTCTGGGCGACAACGACAACCGCCTTATCCCCCAAAGCCATAACTTTCTTAACGCCCGGCATTTCCATGGCCGCCTCAGAGTCATAGGATTTCAGCGTGCCGCCTAAAATCGGACATGCTTTAATACTGGCGTTTAGCATATTGGGCAGGACAATATCAGAGCCATATTTCAACGCTCCCGTTAATTTCTCCGCTGTATCCAGACGGTGTTTCGGCTGGCCAATAAGTGTCCAGTCTTTTGGATCTTTGAGCTTAACCTCTGTCGGGGCCTCCAGCTTCGCCGCCGCTTCTGCCATTTCACCAAAACGGGCAGAGTGATTGCTCCCCTTATGCGAAATCACGCCGTTCTCCACTTGGCATTCAGAGGCAGGAACGTCCCACGCATTCGCCGCAGCCTGCACAAGCATCATACGCGCCGCCGCGCCGCCTTCGCGCATATATTGATGAGAGGTGCGAATACCGCAGCTACCGCCTGTGCTAAAATCACCGTAAACCCGGTCCCGCGCGAGGCTTTCGCCAGGGGTTGGGAAATCAAATCTAACCTTCTCCCAATCACAGCCCAATTCTTCGGCTACAATTTGCGCCAGTCCCGTAATCGTGCCTTGGCCCATTTCAGAACGCGCTATGCGGATTGTCACCGTGTCATCATGATGGATATGCACCCAGGCATTGACCTCGGGATTATCTGGCAGGTGACTATAGTCCGCTGCCGCGCCATTTCCCTTATCTTGTCCTGCATTTGAGCACCCTGCTAATACCCCTAAGGAAAGACCGATCCCCGCTGTGCTGGTCCCGACTATGAAACCACGGCGGGAAAAGGTGGACTTAGATGCGGGTCCAGATTGTGGGAGCTGTTTTGTTTGCATATAATTTTTCACAATAGCTCTCCTATAATTTCGTCTTGGCAAGATGTATGCCTTTGCGCACACGCACAAATGTCCCGCAGCGACAAATATTTGTGATCGCCTCATCAATATCGGCATCGCTGGCCTTCGGGTTTTCCTTAAGCAAAGCCGCAACCGCCATCATCATACCGGGCTGACAATAGCCGCATTGAGGCACATCCAGTTCTGCCCAAGCCTGCTGGACGGGATGGGAGCCGTCCTCTGATAATCCTTCAATCGTTGTAATCGCCTCGCCGCCCTCAAGGGCGGATACTGGATATACACAAGAGCGAACCGCCTCGCCGTCAATATGAATAGTACACGCCCCGCACTGAGCGATACCGCATCCATATTTTGTCCCGGTTAAGTCTAATTGTTCACGTATAGCCCAGAGCAAGGGGGTCTCTTCATCCCCGTCAAAGGTCATTTTATTTCCGTTTATATTTAGCACGGTCATGTTCTTATCCTTATGTGACGTGGGCTATTTGTTTGATTAAAACCTAGCATAGCCCCGCATGCTGACCAATAGCGTTCTCGTGATCAAACATAAATATGGGCTAGTCATAAACACATAAAAGAACATATATATTCAGTTAAATTACGCAAAACACCCTAGCCTATTTACTCACAGGGCAATATTGCGTAGTATTATAGGGATAATTTTACGCATTGTGTTCTGGTCAAGAAAGCGCCAGACTTCGCATAAAGGATGGTCATTATGGCAACTGCACAAGATTACGGATTAGGCGAATTTAGATTCCCGCGCGGATGGTTCATGGTGGGGCAGGCCAGCGACGCCACGCGCAAACCCACAGCCATGCGTTATTTTGGTGAGGAATTTGTCATGTATCGCGGCGAAAACGACAAGGTTTATGTCGTGGAAGCCTATTGCCCGCATATGGGTTCGCATTTCGGACATAATGAGACCTCCTATATTGTCAAAGATGATGAGCAAATTGAAGGCGACGGTATTCGCTGTCCCTATCACGGGTGGAAATTTAGCGGCGAGACCGGTGAGTGCACAGATATTCCCTATTCCCCCGCCCCCATCCCGAAAGCCGCCTGTATAAAAACCATGCCGGCAACAGAATGGGGCGGTCTGGTTTTTGTCTGGTATGATCCGGAAGGCGGGGAGCCTGATTACGACCTCCCGGATATTAGCCAGCAATGGGGACAGCCGGATTGGGTGGATTGGAAAGTCGATTATATGGGCCAGATTGATCTGCACCCGATTGAGGCTTTGGATAATATGGTCGATAAAGCCCATTTCATTCCCATTCACGGCTCTATGAATTTACAAAAATTTGAAAATGAATTTGAGGACCATATTGTGCGCCAGATTTTTTCTGCCGGTCACAAAACATTATCTGACGATATTCTGGACACTTATACATGGTATACGGGGCCCGGCCTGCTCATGTCGAAAATGGAAGGCTTTTATAATTCGATATTATTTATCGCAAATACACAAGTCGATGAGGGCGTTACGAAAGTCTGGCACGGTCTGATGGTGCAAGTCCCCAAAGCCCCGCCGAGTGAGGAAGATCTCGGCGCGGTTGCCGCCTATCAACAAGCCAGCCATGATGCCTTTAATCAGGATTTCGATGTCTGGAAACATAAGCGTCCGGCCATACAGCCCCTGCAAGTGATTGGCGACGGGCCTTTTGGCAAATTACGCCAATGGGCCAGCCAGTTTTATAATCCGCGTGATAAGGCCAAGAAAATTCAGGCTTCAATAAATGGGCGCTATGTTACCAAAGGTACAGCCCAAGCCCCTTGGCCGGATAAGGTCGAAGCGGCGGAATAATCAACTAAAAGGCGTAAAGCCCAAAGTGATAAGAAAAGGCGGGGCTAATTAGCTCTGCGCATCTGGCGGGGTGATTTCAATAATCGCCTCACCTATCTGAAAGTTGTTTTTCAGACGGATTTTAATCGCCTCTATAATCGCGGCTTGGTCTTCCATATTTATAATCGAGACGCGTATTGTCATAACAGAATGCTCAGAGCTTATCGACCAGATATGCATATCTTTAAGTGCGCCCCAACCGACAATATGGTCGCGTAAATCCGCAGCTATATCTTCAGGATTTAGTCGCGCGGGCGTGGTTTCGAGTAAAATATGACCGCTTTCTTTTAACAAGGGCCAAGCCGTGCGTAGGATAAGTCCCGCGACAAGAAGCGAGAGAAGAGGGTCGATAGGTAGCCAGCCCGTGAGCATGATGATCAAAGCGGCCAGAATCGCAGCCACCGAGCCGAGCATATCGCCAATCACATGCAAGATGGCGCCGCGCATATTCAGATTATCTCGCTGCCCGCCAATCAGGATGAAAAAGACAATAATATTTACAGCCAGCCCAATAATCGCCACGCCCAGCATAGGGCCTGTTAATATTTCGCCCGGCATGAAAAACCGCCTAATCGCCTCAATCACAATCCAGACCGAAATCGCTATAAGTGTGAGGGCATTCACAAAGGCGGCGAGGACGGAAAATCTGTCATAACCAAATGAAAATCTGTTGTTTTTGGGCTTTTGCCCCAGCTTAAACGCCCCTAATGCCAAAATAAGCGCGGCAAAATCCGTCAGCATATGTCCAGCATCGGCCAGTAAGGCTAAGGAGCCCGAGATCACACCACCTATAACTTCCACGACCATAAACAAGCCGATTAAGATAGAGGCAAAGGTCAACTTCTTGATATTGCCTGTATGGCTATGGGCACAGCTCTCATCGCCAGAATGATGGCTATGATTATGCCCGAGAGCATGGCCGTGAGAATGTCCGTGACGGGAACCCATAACTCACTATTGCCTGAAATTCCGAGCTATTCCAGATAAAATTACGCAAAATTCCGTATCGGATTAAGGCGTTTTTTAACTAAATTTTGCTATCAAAACCCTCAGAAAATAAATCAAGGTGTGAATGTGGGACTGTCTACAAAATCATTAAGACGTCTGGATGTTAAAAACCCCAGAGATCTGAGTTTGGGCGAAATTGAGGCGTGGAACCGTATCAAAGCGGAAAATCCAGCGCTTTATAGCCCATATTTCCATGTGGGATATACGCAATTAGTCGCCTCGCTTTGCCCAAATGTAAAGGTAGGGATTTTATACGATAATGAAGACCCGATCGTCTTTTTACCCTTTCAAAATTCAAAATCCGGTCATGGTGGTTTTGCCCGTCCCATAGGGATGCCCATGACGGATTATCACGGCTTTATCGCCGCAAAAAATACCGCTTTCGATCCTTTTGAGTTTTTAGAACAATGCGGTATTGGAGCCTTTCATTTTAGCAATCTCATTGACGAAGCTGAGCACATGTCTGCCTATACACAGACAAAAACAGAGGCCACCATGATGACCTTACCGGAAGGCCCAGAGGCTTGGCGGGCGGGCCGAGATAGTTCCTATCGTCGCCACCTTAAAAGCCATCGCCGACGTATTCGCAAAGCCGAAGAGGCTTACGGCCCGCGGCGCTTTGAATTTAAAAGCCAAGATATTGCGGTTTATGATCAACTCATGGCGTGGAAACGCCAGAAATTTACCGAGACGGGGAAATATGATGTTTTGTCTGTAGAGTGGACACGCCAATTGCTTAAGACGCTCTGGGACAATCAAGACGGTGAGAAAATGAACGGATTGCGTTGCGATATGCACGCCCTTTATTTCGGTGAGACATTAGCCGCTGTCGATTTGGGTCTCTCTGATGGACAAGTTTTTCACAGCTGGATTGTCGCCTATAATAATGAGGTGCAAAATCTCGGCCCGGGCATTCAACTCCTAGAAGCTCTCATCGATGCCTGCCCTGAACTGGGATATGAGCGCCTTGATCTGGGGGCGGGAACGGATGGCTATAAACGCCATTATGCGAGCGACCCGTTTCAAACAAGTTCGGGCTTTCTGGCCCTGCGCGGTCCTGCGGGAGCGCTTTCAAAAATTTACGGCGCAACGGAAAGTTTCGGGGAACGCAAGGGCGGTTCGCTGGGCAGAATACCCGGCAAACTTCGCAGACGTTACAGTCAAATCGCGGCTTGTGATGAAAGTTTTAGCGGACGGGCAAAAGCCATGCTCTGGGCTGTTACGTCAAGCTCCCAGTAATTAGCATCCTAAAGTAATTAGCACCCTAAAGTAATCAGCATACTAAATAGAACCAGTTTATTTTAGCGCTTTGAGCCGTATGGCTTCATTGATCTCACCGCGTACAATCGCGGTTTCAACACTTGTCGGGTCGGCCAATAAAGCCTTTTCAATATCTGATTTGGCCGCCTTTAGCTTACCTTGATTGCGCCGCGCATCCGCTCTGTAACGCAGAGCACTCGCATGGGTCGGGTCCAGCGTAATCACAGAGCTCAGATCAATTTCGGCATAGTCATAACGTCCAAGCAGTGCATAGGCGCGCGCGCGTGAAATGCGTAAATCCAAATGTGTTTCTTTAATATCCAAACCTGCCGTTGCTGCCGTATAGGCCTCTAGCGGATTATTGGCGATTAGCCAGAAATTGGCTGATTCAGCATAAAAATCAGCCCGCATATCTTCTGTCCCGCCATCTGGGGATTTCGCCAATTTACTGAGACGAAACGCAGCCTCTTCTTTGTGTCCCACCGCAAATAAGGCCATGGCCTCGCAGTGACGGGCCCGACGCCCGCCGCCCTCATCACGCCAGATCATGGCATTTTCATAGGCCGTATCCGCATCATCCGCGATGGCTTCAAGACAGGCCTCGTGACGGGCATCAAATTGTGCTGTCAGATTTTCGCTAAAAGCCGGCATGGCAAAACTGCCACAAATCGTCCCTATCAAGGCGATAAGCCAGATGCGTGCTAGGCGCACAGGCGGACATGGTGTAGGAGATTTCATAATAGAGCTTTTAATCAGCAGAAACTCTCTCGGCAATGCCGGATAGTGTTAAAAGTCAGACAGGTCGCCTAAAAACTACATATGAAAAAAACCAAAATCTCATCCCCGCAAACACCCCCTAAGCCCACAGCCCTGCTATTGGGGGCGGGCTATTGCGCGCGCGCGCTCATCCCGGATTTAATCAAAGCCGGATATGAAGTTATTGCCACAACACGCGACACATCCGCTTTTCCAGTATTAACAGAGCTTGGCGCTACACCTTTATTATTTGAACTTAACGAAGCAGATAAGGCGCTAACGCAAGCGGTTGAAAACGCCTTTTATCAAGCTTCGGTTTTACTGATCTCGCTCGCCCCGCGCGGCGGGCGTGAAATTTTAGCACCGCACCTCTCCGCATTACACACAAAGAAAAAAGCCAATCGCTTAAAATGGGCGGGCTATCTGTCGGCCACAAGTGTTTACGGGGACCAAAAAGGGGGATGGGTAGATGAAGAGGCTCTCTTATATCCGACAACCCAGCGCGGCAAAGCCCGTATGCGCGCCGAACTTGCTTGGCTTGAAACCGGACTGCCCATACATATTTTCAGACTGGCGGGAATATACGGCCCAAAAATTGGCGGAATAGAACGCAATCCTTTTGGCCGGATCAAACAAGGCAAGGCCCGCGCCGTCATAAAGCCGGGCCATTTGGTCAACCGCATAGAGGTACGCGATATTGCGAGAGCCTTAATGTTATCGATAAAATCTCCTGATCCGCTGATGATTTATAATCTATCAGATGGAAACCCCGCCCCGCCGCAAACCGTTCTGGATTTTGCAGCCGCCTTAATCAAAGCCCCTTTTCCTAAACGTGTAGATTATGAGGTCGCGCAAATCTCGGATATGGCGCGCAGTTTTTATACGGAAACCAAATGTGTCACCAATGATTTGGCCAAAACGCGCTTAGGGTGGCAGCCCCGCTTTCCCAATTACTTATTAGGCCTGATGTCTATTATAAAACTTGAGATGCCAAAGGCGGTTTTTCTCGGCGGACATATAGACATACCTAGCGCCGACTTGCCCGCTGTGAAACGCGGCTTGAGCACCCATATTCGCCTCTCGCGCCAAGAGTCCGATTGCCAGCGTTTTGAGCTTTGGCAGGACCCCGATAAACCAAGCCGCTTTCATGTCTTTGAAATTTTTACCCATGAGCAGGCTTTTCGTCGCCACCAAGCCCGGATGAAAAATAGTGAGTGGGCTTTGATTACGCAAAATGCGAAACGTCATTATCATATTTTAGGCGCAAATAGCGACGTTAATAGCGCCTTATGATCTCAAATCGCGCTTCTATATGTCGTTCTTTTCTGGGACGATTATTAATGTGTCTGGGTTTCGTAAATTTGCTTCTCGCAACCCCCAGCTTAGCACAATCAAATGCAGCTGGCTTGACAAGGCACTCAGAAGCGGCGGATCTAGAGGTCACACCTCTCACCCAGCCGGATTTTTCGGCTGAGGAAATTTTACAATTAAACGCCGGACAAGCGATCCTGCGTGTCTGGAAAGACAAAAAGATAAATGACGGGGCGGCGGATATTTTCGGGGGCATTGATATTAAGGCCAGTCCTGAGATCATTTGGGCGATTATGATAGATTGCGAGCGCAATAAGACGGTGATCAAAAGCCTTAAAAGCTGTGAAGTCTTACAGACCAGCGCACAAGGTGAAACGCCCCTGTGGGATGTGCGACAACAAACCTTGCGTCCCGCCCCCTTATTGCCTCTCGTGAAAACGCAATTTAAGACCGAGTTTTATAAACCCAGCCATATGCGTTTTGCACGTTTGGGCGGCGATATGAAAATTCAACACGGACGTTGGGACCTCACACCAATTGGTAACGGGATGACCCGCCTTAGCTACCGCGCGCGGATAAAGCCGAAATTCCCAGTACCGGGGGCTTTATTAAGACGGGGCACGCGCAAGGATATGCCCTTAGTGCTGCGCACACTTAAGCAGCTCTCTGAGAACGATATGTCTGCGCTTGAAACGCGCTAGGGCCGTTTCAATATTCTACACACCCCTATCCCAGTTTTGTGAGGATACGTTAACTGACACACCCTATCATCTGACTTAAAGAAAGATCAGAGGATAGATTATGACAACAAAGCAAATGGATAAGACACACAAGGCACAAAAGAATGTGGTTTTAGCTGCGCAAAGTGCGGGGCCAAATGTCAGTCTTATCATACCGCTTTTAAATGATGATGCCGCCTTATCTGTTTTGCTAAACGCCCTTAAAGGCTTTGATCTGTTTGAAATTCTGATTGTCGATAGTACTTTAAGAGCCACCCCGCCTTCGCATATGGCGCAAGATACAGATTTGCCAATTAAATGGCTGAGAAGCCCGAAAGGGCGCGGCCGTCAAATCCAAACAGGGCTGGACCATGCCAAAGGTGAATATAGCTGGATATTACATGCGGACTGTCTGCCCCACCCAGAGAGTATATCCGAAATAAAGCGTATTTTAAGTCGTCCCAAAAATGTTATGGGTAGTTTTTCTCTGCGCTTTACCCAAAGCCGTCAAAAAAACACACTTAGTAAACGTGATAGAATATTTTTGGCCTGTTTTTCTAAAATCGCACATTTTGAAACACGATTTACAACATTTGGCGATCAGGGATTTTTCTTTCGCAGATCTGACTATCACGGACTTCAGCACAAATCGGGATTGGATCTCAAACTTTATCCGATTATGGAAGATGTCGCCTTGCGACAAGCCTTTAAAGCACTGGGCTGTATTCGCAAATCAGCGCTTGAAATTTCGACTTCGGCCCGCAGATTTGAAAAATACGGTATCTGGCGCACGCAGTTTAGAAATACGGTATTTATAATGCGCTATCTTATGGGTCAGAGCCTGCCCAATATTTACACGCAATATTATGCTTATTCGGCAAAAGCTGCACCACTCCCCATAACGCCTCATTCAAGGCCGACGACACCGTAAGATGTTACATTGACTGGGCGGCGTTTAAGGCGCGCTACGAGAGCTTTCAAATTCGTGTATGACCTCGCTTTCGGGTTTATAGCCCCGCGAGCGCATGCACTGGACAAATTGCGGCTGAAGTTGAAATGATCCGCCTATATCGATGAAGGCGCCATTGACTTCTCGATCACAGGCTTGCCAATCTGCGTAATTACTACCGCCGCCGGTTTTAACAAATGAAATATCATCCGTCCTGCTCTGTGCTATATTCTGCGAGGCGCTATATTTAGGAGAGGTTTTAAAACTCGGCTCTGGAGAGAAACGTCCAATTGTTTCTTCCTGTGAGGACCATGTTTGTGGCCCTGAAAATGTGGCAGGTAAAGTTCCATGAGAGGCAAGGCCGATATGCGTACCGAAACGGCGCTGGACCATGGCCTGATTTAAAGCAGCATCGCCATTATCGTGATGATCAAAGACATAGGCGGGCAGAGGCGCTGATCTAAGTTTAACGGGGCCTTGTAGCGCACTAGAATGCTCGAACCTGTAGTCATCATGCGGGCCGCCAAGACCTGCACAGGCGCTCATCATGGGCATAATAAATGCACAAGCCAAGGCTGTGCCTATCTTTTTTCTGGCCGTTTTTTTAACAACAAAACTATTTATAACGGACGTTTTACTGGCTGTATGTCTCATAATGATACCCTATCGGCTTTGCGGTCAGATACCCCTATTCAAGCAAAGCCTATGCCAGCCGCATAAATGCGACCAATTATGGTAAATTTATTGTTAATAAGCGGCAATTTGCGCTTGGTATGCGCGCCCGCGACAGTCTATATTAAGGGCACTTAAGCAGATTTTACGTATTTTAAGGATGTAGGGTTATGGCCCAGACACGATTGGAAAAAATAGCGCAAGCCGCCCAAATTTACGGGGAGCGCAGCTTTGATAATTATTCCCAAATTCGGTCTATTGCCGAGCAATTGCGCACAGCCTTATGTGAAAACCTGGACCCCGGACATCAATGTGTTTTCGTTGTGCCCCCACAAGGCCCATTTCAAGCGCAAAATTACGGCTCTGCTGCCTTTTCAGTCGCGGGGAAGGGCTTTCTACCTTTAGAACCTATGAGTTTTGGGCTTGCAGTAAAGGTTTCCGGCGATAATGATTTCATGCGACTGATTCTGACATGTCGCAAAGAGGGCGATAAAATGTTTATTCAAATTGAGGATGCCGGTGAACATATACTTGACTTACCCACCAGCGAGGCGGGTATCACAACATTGCTGGATGCCATTTATGAATATGTGCTGGAATGGTTTACAGGGCGCGTTGATCATTATGATAACGGGTCTTACGGCTCCAATGATATCGGCTTCGATATTCAGCGCGTCGAAAGTTAAGCTAAAATCTAAACCGTTATTTTTTAAAATTAAGGACTACCATGGCCGTTGATATTGCACATCATGCTGTAAATCTACTCCCTTTCAAGATTGCTTTGATAGGCACTCTGGGTATTGGAGCCCAGTGGTTGGCATGGCGGTTACAAAAACCCGCAATCGTCCTTATGGCCATTGCCGGATTGATTTTCGGACCGCTACTGGGTTCACTTATCGGATCAGGCCTACCCGAGCCCTTAAAACATTTCCTAGAAATGTTCCGTTTAAACCCCATAGAGGATTTCGGGGATCTCTACCGACCTATGATCGGAATAGCGGTGGCGATTATCTTGTTTGAAGGAGGGCTTAATCTCAGATTTAAAGATTTGGGGGATGCCTCTCATGCGGTCGGCCGAATGGTCTTTGTTGCCGCCCCTATTGCCTGGCTATTAGGCGCTGGGGCCTCGCATTATATTTTAGGCTTGGAGTGGGATCTCTCAGCCATGATTGGCGGTCTGTTCGTTGTGACTGGACCAACTGTGATTATGCCATTGCTCCGACAAGCCCACCTAAAATCCCGCCCTGCCAATGTGCTTAAATGGGAAGGTATCGTCAATGATCCGCTCGGCGCGCTCTTTGCCGTTGGGGGGTATGAGTTCATACGCTTTAGCTTGCAAGGCGATAGCGTAACCTTTGCTATCGTCAAACTAGCCTTTGTCGCCATTCTGGGCGGCGTTGTCGGTATCATTTCAGGCTATGGGCTGGCATGGTCCTTTAGGCGCGGTCACATTCCCGAATATCTTAAAGCGCCTGTTGTTCTGGCTTGGGTGTTAGTGATTTATGTTCTGGCCAATACAATGGCTGAAGAAACTGGGCTTCTTGCCGTCACGGCTTTGGGCATGACCATGGCCAATACCAAATTCGCCTCTATGGTAGAAATGCGCCGCTTTAAAGAAAATATTGCGATTATTCTTGTCTCCGGTGTCTTTGTTATCCTGACGGCCACGCTGACCCCTGATGTTCTCAAAACCTTTGTAACTGATTGGCGTATTATTGCCTTTGTACTGGCGATGATGATTGTCGTGCGCCCTATTGCGGTGATGATTTCGACCCTTTGGTCAGGCCTATCATGGCGTGAGAGCCTTTTAGTTTCTCTGATTGCACCTCGCGGTATTGTCGCCGTAGCGGTCGCGGGCCTCTTTGCCGCCGAGCTTCAGGCCTTAGGCCGAATTGACGGCGAGATATTTGTCCCGCTGGCCTTTGCGCTTGTCTTTGCCACTGTTTTATTTGCCGGCTTCTTCATCACCCCGCTATCTAAGGCGCTCGGTCTTGCCGCCGGCGGCGGACACGGCGTACTGATAGTCGGGGCTAATCCTTGGTCATTGGGTCTCGCCAAAGCCTTAAAGGAAATGGATATTGGCGTCTTGGTTGCCGATACGAATTGGCGACGTTTGCGCGGCGCCAAACTTGAAGGCCATGCCACATTTTACGGGGAAGTCTTATCGGAAAACGCGGATTACCGACTGGATCACTCCGCCTTTGATCACCTTATCGCTGCCACTCCGAATGATGCTTATAATGCGCTGGTTTGTGTGGAATTTGCCCCTGAACTGGGACGCCACCGTGTCTTTCAAGTCGCCAGTCAGGAGATTGACGAAGATGCCTCAGATGGCATCGCCTTTACCTCACGCGGGCGTACGCTCTCTTCCCGTCCTCGCAGCTTTGATGCGTTAACGCGTGATTGGTGGGGCGGCTGGCGTTTCCGTTCAACCAATCTCTCTGAGGAATATACACTTGCGTCTCTTTATGAAGACCGCGGCGAGGAATTGGATATTATTCTGGCAAAACGCGCTGACGGTTCACTGGATTTCATTCAACCTGGCCAACAGGCACGTGCCGAAGGTACGACTGTCCTTAGTTTCTGTCCCGTTAAAGATACACCGCGTGCTCGCGGCGAGGGCGCAAGAAAGACCCAAGGTCTGGCTGGCCCTGCCAATCCTCTACCCAAATAGAGCGCATCCAGATTTGAGATAAAAGCAGGCTGCTATTCTTACGCAGCCTGCAGACGCGTCTTAATGCCCGCTTAATCATATCCTGCCAATATGGTAAATTATATTTAAACATTGTCGGGATCATGGACAACACCAAGAACAGTTTTGATGGGGCCTCAACATCAAACCCTCAAACCGTATGTTTGAATGACAATTCCCCTTTAAAAGGCAAGAAAACCTCTGCTGTGTTGAAACGCGCACTCACCGCACTCACCTTAACGGGTGTTTGGGGCGGTACGGCGGCATTGGGCATTATGGCTTATTGCGCCCATGACTTGCCTGATCCTGAAACGCTTTGGACACCCACGCGTCCAGCCAGTATCCATATTCTGGATCGTTACGGACGGCCTTTGCTTATTCGGGGCTCAAAAGCTGGCCCGCCAGTTAATGTAGAAATTCTCCCAGATTATGTCGCGCAGGCCTTTCTGGCGACAGAGGACCGAAAATTTTACCGCCATGTGGGGATTGACCCGCTAAGCCTTATACGAGCAACACTTGCCAATCTACGCGCCGGCAAAGTGGTACAAGGCGGCTCAACTCTCACCCAACAACTCAGCAAAAATGTTTTTCTTACTCCGGAGCGTTCTTTAAAGCGCAAGGTCCAAGAACTGATGCTAAGCCTATGGCTGGAGCACAAATTCACAAAAACCGAAATTTTCAACATGTATCTCAACCGGGTATATTTCGGGGACGGTATGTGGGGGCTGAGCGCGGCTGCGCAAAATTATTTTAACAAAGACCCAAGCGATCTTTCTATGCCGGAAGCCGCCCTTTTAGCCGGATTACTAAAGGCCCCTTCCCGCTATAACCCGCGTACGAATCCTGACATATCGGCTAAACGCACAGCCACAGTCCTTGGTGTGATGCAACACAGAGATATGATTGATCGCTGGGAACATTACGCTGCCTTATCCGAGCCGATCGAGATCAAGCCCCGTATTTCGGAAGAAACAGCCAATTATTTCGCAGATTGGATATGGAACGATCTCGAACCCATTATTGACGGCCAGAACCGCGATCTTTTCGTCTACACAACACTGGATCAAGATATCCAGAAAACGGCGCATATGGCGCTTAACGCCCATCTTGACCCTGACCGAAACGCCCAGCAGGGCAGTGTTATCACACTTGACGGAACGGGCGCAGTTCGGGCGATGATTGGCGGGCGTTCCTATAAGGAAAGCCAGTTCAACCGCGCGGTCCAAGCCAAACGTCAACCCGGCTCGGCCTTTAAACCCTTTGTTTATCTCACCGCGTTTCGCAACGGCTTAACGCCGTGGGATATTCGCGAGGACAGCCCCATAGAGATCGGGGATTGGCAACCGCAAAATTTCAACGAAAAGTTCAAAGGCTATATCAGCTTAGAGCGTGCCTTTGCTTATTCCATTAATACCGTGGCTATTGCACTTGGCGAAGAAATTGGCCGCTCGCACATCTCCCGCACGGCTACACAATTCGGCTTTAAAAATATCCTAGACCTGCCTAGCCTAACACTCGGCTCGCAAGTCACAACGCCGCTCACCTTAACCGCCGCCTATCTGCCATTTGCCAATTGGGGGCAATCCGTAACCCCGTACGGCATTGTCTCGGTTTCCACTCTGGACGGCACACCGATTTATACACGCGAGACATCTGAGTTCAGTCCAATTTTAAACTCCGATAATCTCGGCCATATGAACCGTATCATGCGCGCAACCATAGAAAAAGGCTCTGGACGCCGCGCGGCAATAAAGGGCCGCGAAGTCGGCGGTAAAACCGGTACGACAAATGACTTTCGGGATGCGTGGTTTGTTGGCTATGTCCCTGATCTAGTCACAAGTGTCTGGGTCGGCAATGATGATTTTACCTCCATGAATAAGGTCACGGGGGGCCAACTTCCTGCCAGCATTTTCAAGGACGTTATGAGCTTTGCGACCAAGGGTACAGATTTTGTGCCCCTGCCAATGTCACGCAAACCTGTGGCTAAAGCGCCGCGCAAAACTCTTGATAATCTGCTTAAAACCGTAGAGGCCGCGCTACCTTAAACGCTTAAAACTCTGCACCCACCGCATGTAATAAAGGCCCGTTAAGGCGCAACCATTTTTTGGCCTTTTTCATGTCAGGATAAATATCGGCACATAAATCCCAGAAATTTTTCGAGTGATCAGCATGGACAAGATGGGCGCATTCATGCGCGGCCACATATTCCAAAACAAATTCCGGAGCGCAAATCAAACGCCATGAATAGGAAATATGGCCCTCCCCTTTTCGGGTTATGCAAGACCCCCAGCGCGAGCTGGTATCTCGAATAGAAACTTTCCCCACGCGCTTGTCGACCAAATCCGCATAATGGTGAGAGGCCGCTTCAAGTTCCTCGCGGGCTTCGCGGATCATAAAACGTCGAACACGTCCTGAAAAACTTTCAAGATCAGGCGAAGGCACATTTATCACCTTACTTGCGTGATTTACACGTGGCCGCCCACGACCCTCAGGTTTGACAAGCTGGTAAAGCTCTCCGCGCATTAACACACTTCCGCCCGGTATAAAGGGCTGAGGGGGCGGCAAGCTTTCAAGCTGGACTTCAATCCAGTCAGCCTGTTTGGCGACAAAGCGCTTTGCTTTGGCTATCGAACCTTCACCCGGCACCGTGACCAGAATTTCACGATCAGAAATATTGACCCGCAGGGTTATATTTTTGGCTCGATCCGAGATTTTATAGAGAATGCGCGGGTCATCACTGTCACGAAACTGGTCTTTTGCTTTGGACTCTGTCGGCTTTGTGTTAGAGCTTGGATTACGCCTAAGTTTTTGAAGGAAACTCGTCATGTTCAAATCTCATATCCTGACATCCACAGTGATTCTCTCAATCGGCCTTACGATGGGGGCATGTAAGCCCAAGGACAAGTCTATTACTGAAAAAACTTTATCCCAAATCGAGCCATTACGCTTAAAATCAACCGCTGGTGCCCAGATTGAGGCGCTCTTAGAGGTCGAACCCCGCAAAACCGATAATACTGAGGCTCAGCAGGCTTTAGATGCTATGGGACTGGGTTCCGCGTCAGACGCGCTGAAATGGAGTTCCAAGACAGGTGAGAACGGCAATTATACTTACACTGATGTCAGGAGCCTCCAATCCGATGAGGGCGAGTTCACAATTAAAACCTTACAACTCCTCGGCGTGCATATGAAAGACGATAAAGCTAATTTTGATAGGTTAAGCGCGAAAGGGATTGAACTTAAAAAATCAGAGGAAGAATATGGCAGTATTGCCAGATTAGAAATCAGCAATCCCGGTCAAAAACTGACGTCTAATATCGGTCAGACACTCAACACAATCACAGATAAAGACCGTATAGAGGACGCTGTAAAACTGGAAACGAAAGGCAGCTTCGGGGCGCTTTATCTGGAAAATATCAATCTGGTTTCACCGGACGTAAATCTAAAGGCTGGATCTCTTGGCATGGCCGAAGATAAAGAGACACAAAAAGCAGTGTTTTTAATTAAAGACATAAATACCAAAATGTCTGAAGACTCTCAGGCCATCAAACCCAATAAAGGCGCCCAAAAACTATCCGATATTACTATGAGTTTAGCCGAAGCCTCAGGCACGGGTATCGATATGGAAATCGTACGTGCAGTTATCGCGGCCAATGATGTTAAGAATATCAGATCACGCGCAAATGATCCCTCAAAAATGCTTTTAAACTCACTCGATTTTTATAAGCAGACATTTGACACTCTAGAATTCAGTAATTTCAATGTGAATTTTGATAGTCTGGATTTTAACGCTCCAAGTTATCAAAGCCAATCACGCAATGACGGTGATGTTTTAATTGTCAATCAGGTGTTTGAGCCAGCAACATTGACCATTGGTGAAGGTTCTGAAAACCCGAGCATTATACAGGCTAGAAAGTCTTTAAATGATATAGGATATGAAAAACTCGTCTTTCAAGGCCGCAGAGATACGCGCTTAAATAAAGCCAAAGATACGGCTTTGGATCAAGGTTTGTTTGAACTTAAAGACGGGTTCAGGTTTTCGCGAGAAATAAAAATCGGAAATTTTAAACAGATAACCGAAGCTTTAACCAGGCTGCAAAAAGAAGGTGCTGATCTTAATGAAACTCCTGAAGCATTTTATGATTTGGAAGTCCATTCGCTAGGCTTATCTTTAGAAGATCTCTCACTGGTTGACCGCGGATTTAAATTTGCCGCCCAGCAACAAGGCACATCAGAAAAAATTCTGCGCGCACAAGCTAAAGCCGCCCTTTTATTATTAGGTCTCGGGGCAAAAACACAGGCACAAGGCGATCTTATCTCTCAGGCCTCAAAAGCCATGGGCAAATTTATTGAGAACGGCGGAACGCTTGATCTTTCGTTTAATCCAGAAAACCCTGTTTCCATTGGGGAACTCGTCCAAATGGATCCAAATAGTTTTGACTGGGACAAGCTCGGCTTTACAGCCGCGACCACACCTTAGCTTTTATGACTGAACCGATAAGCCTCGGCGCGTTATCCCTATTCCCGCCACTTATCGCAATTGCCTTGGCCCTCATTACGCGCCAGGTCTTTCTGTCACTCTTTGCTGGTTTGTGGATAGGTTATATCACTCTGGCAGGCGGCAATCCGCTAACAGGTTCCTTTGAAACCCTCAATGCTTTTGTCAATGTCTTTAGCGAGGCGGGCAATACGCGCATCATATTATTTACCCTCATTGTCGGGGCGCTCATCGCCCTTATCCAACGCTCGGGCGGGGTAGAAGGCTTTGTCAATCGCTTGCTGTCGGTTTTACAAAACACGACCCGTAAAACACAGACCGAAAAGCAAAGCCGGATACAGCGATGCAAGCTGGAGCTATTAGCGCTTTTGACCGGTCTTCTCCTGTTTATAGAAAGTAATATCTCCATTTTAACCGTGGGTACGCTCTATCGTCCCGTCTTTGATAAATTGAAAATACCACGTGAAAAACTGGCCTATATTACCGATAGCGGCTCTGCGCCCTCTTGTATTTTAATCCCGTTTAATGCTTGGGGCGCTTTCATTAGCGGATTATTGCTCACCCAAAATATCGAAAACCCTTTTGGAACTTTACTCGGCGCGACGCTGTTTAATGTCTATCCTATGCTTGTGATTATAACTCTGATCTTTGTCATAATATCCGGCCGAGATATTGGCGAGATGAAACAGGCCGAAATAAGAGCGCGCGAAACGGGGGCCTTATTACGACAAGGAGCCCAACCCATGATGAGCACGCAGAGCTTGGATGTTCATCCCAAAGAGGGCGTGACACCAAAGGCGCGCTATATGGTAATGCCGATCGCCACTATGGTGATTTTAATGCCTGTCTTTTTAATTATGACTGGACGCGGAGCCGCCCCGGAAAATAGCTCATGGCTCGCTGCCCTACAGGCCGGCTCCGGCTCAACCTCGGTTCTTTACGCGACAAGTTTTGCCACCGCCTTGGCCATGGTGATGAACAAACTCTCTGGTCGGCTCAGCATAAGGGAGATGTTCGATATTTCCATGAAAGCCATGTCCGGCATGTTGCCCCTCGCCGTTCTGATGGTGATGGCCTTTGCCCTCGGGACTTTGTGCCGCGAGCTTGGTACAGGTCTTTATATTGCCCAGACACTCAACGGCCTGATCTGGCCCGCTTTTATACCGGCCCTGATTTTTTTAAGTGCCTGTTTTGTTGCTTTCTCGACTGGAACAAGCTGGGGTACATTTGCCATTATGATCCCGATTGCTATCCCGCTGGCGCTGACACTGGATATTCATACAGGCCTTATGATCGCCGCAGCTCTTGGAGGAGGCATATTCGGGGATCATTGCTCGCCTACTTCGGATACTTCTATCATTACCAGCATGGCGACCGCCAATGACCATATTGATCATATGCGCACACAACTGCCTTACGCCCTTATTGGCGGTGCGATCTCCACCCTATTTTACCTGATAGTCGGGATCATTTTGCATTAGGGTTGTGATACAGGCTTTGGCCGTATCAGACTGTAGCTGATTTTAAGATTTTTGTTTGCGCGTTCGCCACCATCGCCGTAAAATCCATAAGGCGGGCAGAATAACGAGAATAAGCCACGGCAAAATCGCGGCTAGAAAATTAATCACATTTGCAAGTCCGCGGGAAAATCCGCCGACAAATCCTTTAAGCGCACGGCCAATCGGCGCCAAGGCGCTTTGGCTGACGGCAACGCTTTGGCTTTGATAGTGAATATTGACAACTGACATAGAGACACGTTTACGCAGTACGCCTAAAGTCATTGTGGCACTTTCTATCTCGCTTTGGACACGCGCAAATTCACGCTCTAAGGCCAATAAGTCGTTTAATTTCGCATCGCGCGTGACCAGTAATCTTTGCAGACGGTCACGTAATGTCTTTTGGGCGTTAAGACGCGCATCTGTATCTAATATTTGCCGGGTTAAATCTTCGGCATTGACGCTATTGCTCACCATCTTGCCTTTGGCATCATCAACCGAACTTTTGAGTTCCTCTTCAAAGGATTTCAGCCATTGAGGCTCGGCTCTGAGCGATAAATTAGCTGTGACATTATCCTCGTTATAAGCCGTAATTGAAGAATTTAAGAGCTGACATTTCTCTGGGCCTGCGTCTTGGCACATTTTTGCATGAGACTTCGCACTTGACGCAACATGACGTGCGGGCAGAGAAAACCCGAAATTATACCTATAGGCCAGAAAGCTTTCTTGAATGGGGTTTTGTGAGTCCGGCTGGGGAGGCGACACCGGCACAGTAGATTGTTTTCCGCGGGAAGTTGCTGAGAGCTGGGGTGCAGGTGCCGCTTCTGTAGCTATATCGGCTCCAAAACCGGATGCGTCCTGTACATCCACGTAAGTCTGCACCTTATCACCGCAAGCTGTGATCATCAAAGCCAGTAAACCAATGAAATGTTTACGATACATAATTTTCTCCCCTGACCACTTTATATCGTCTTAAGCCTTAGAACTCAAATAGTTAGATTTAAGCCCTTATAAATCAATACGCATGACCAAGGCCCCGAGGACAGCGCTCATGGGCAGGGCTAAAAACTCGGCCAGTGAAAAAGTAAATAGGAAATTTTGAACTCCCGCTTGTAGTGCGAGTACACCGTCATGATGGGCGTTAAAACTTTGTTTAAAGCCACCTAAAAATGCGGGGATAGGAATTATACATGCCGCACTGAGTAGTCCCGCCAGGGCACCTTTAAATATATTAGAAAGGTGGCCCATATTTGCACGCGTGATAAGCGTCCACCAGATATAGGACACTGGGACTGTGACACAAAAAACCAAGGCTGAAAATTTGAGTATGTCTGAGAATACATCCGTCTGGCTGTGAAAGAGACGATACGCCAGAATAGCCCCGTAAAGAGCCGCCAAACAGGATAAAAGCCCGACGAAACGGGTACGGCGCATCTGCATATTCACGGGCGGGCGGCTAATCGGTCAGATTATCCCAGAAATTTTTGGCCTTATCAAAAAAACCTGCGCTTTCCGGGCTAGTCTCTATTCCGCTTTCTGATGAAAATTCTTCCAGTAATTCGCGCTGGCGTTTTGTCAGTCTTGAGGGTGTTTCAACTGAAAGCTCGACATACATGTCTCCGCGCTGATTACCGCGCAGCACACTCATGCCCTTCCCGCGCAAGCGCATACGCTTACCTGTTTGCGCGCCTTCAGGAATTTTAATCTTGGAACGTCCACCATCAATGGTCGGGATTTCCACATCACCGCCCAGAGCCGCCACGGTCATAGGAACCGGGGCGCGGCAAAAAAGATTAGCCCCTTTGCGTTCAAATATATCATGGGGCGTAACAGAGACGAAAATATAAAGATCCCCCCGCTGACCTGACCCGCCGCGTTTGGGCGCGGCATCGCCTTGACCAGACAGGCGTATGCGCGTGCCGTCCTCAACGCCGGACGGGATAGTGACTTCAATATCCGTCTGCACCCTTGCCTGTCCTGCTCCGTCACATTCATTGCACGGATTTGTAACATATTCGCCTTGCCCGCCACATGTCCCGCAAGCGCGCTCCATTGTAAAAAAGCCTTGTTGCGTACGCACACGCCCCGCCCCGCCGCATGTTCCGCAGCGCTCCACTTTGGCCCCCGGCTCAGCGCCTATACCGTCACAGCGTTCGCAATCTTCGGCAATCGGCACCTTTATCTCAACCTCTTTGCCTCCGTAAGCCTCCTCTAGGGAGATTTCCATTTCGTAGCGAAGGTCAGAGCCGCGTTGGGCTGCTTGGCCGCGTCCGCCGCCACCACCGCCAAACATATCGGCAAATCCACCGCCCGCGGCACCGCTGCCAAAAATCTGGCTAAAGATGTCACCAAAGTCCTGAAACCCGCCGCTCCCGCCGCCGCCAAAACCACCGCCTTGTTCAAATGCACGGTGCCCCATACGGTCATAAGCAGCACGTTTTTGGCCGTCCGATAAAATACCATAGGCTTCATTTAATTCTTTAAAGCGGGCTTCCGCTTCCGGGTCATCGGGATGACGGTCCGGGTGGCACCCCATAGCCTTTTTGCGAAAAGCCGATTTCATTGTCTTCTCGTCCGCGTTTTTATCAACGCCTAAAACTTCGTAATAATCGCGTTTAGCCATTTATTATACCCTCATCAATCAAACGGGTTATCTCATATATTTTCTGAGACCACAGTGATTGCTCTGCCCTTTGTTTTGCCGCCTTTGATAAACGCTTGCGTAAATCCATATCTTTAATAAGTGATATTGTCGCCTCTTGAATAGATGTCAAATTGCTACCATCGACACATAATCCCGTCACGCCGTGCTCAACCGCGTCTACCGCCCCGCCAACATTCCCGCTAATCGAGGGCAGACCAGCCAGTCCAGCCTCTAAATAAGTAATTCCGAAACCCTCACATTGATCCCCGATCTTACGGCCTGGTTGCATAAAAATATCTGCGCTTTGCATCAGTGCATATTTTTCCGCCCCCTCTATACGTCCCGTAAAGGCGACATTTTCAGACAAGCCTAAGTTACGGGCCAGTTGCTTTAACTCGCTGAGCTGCGGCCCGTCACCCGCAATGATTAATTGCGCTTTTATATTTTGATCCCGCAAATGCGTTAATGTCTTAAGGCTCATATCCACACCCTTCCATGCAATCAGGCGCGAGAGGCATAAAAGGCGCACACCAGAGGCAGGCCATAAGTCTACTGCCACTTTACGCGCATCTACACCCATTTCTGGCAAGGCCTCAATAGGTGGATGGATGACATGAATAGACGCCGTGTCAGGTATATATTTGACAATCCGCTCACGCGTGGCGTGTGAGACTGGGATGACTTGGCTAACCGTTTTGAAGGCTTTACTGATACGGGCCTCTTTTCGTCTTCGGGATGGCGGGGGCTTATCAGCCCGCGTAACATCTGAGGCCACTTGCGGAAATTCATTTCCATGAGCAAAGCAGATCACAGGCACATTGATATCGGGTTTTAGAAACTCGACACTTTTCCAGCTATCCGTAAACACCGCCTTCACCGTGCCGCTTTTCACCGCTTGCATAATTTTGCGAGCTTTGGCGCGGCGGCGTAAAGGTTTGACACCGCTAAAACGCTCTATGCTATATGCTGGGTTTTCAGCGTGGTCAAAATTTTGCGCGCCCGTACAATGATCTGCAAACACATTTAAAGGGCCGCCCAAAGCGTTTTGGGCATGACGCGCAAAGCCGTGCATCAGGGTTTGAATACCCCCTGAACTGGGCGGAAAATTTTGTGTTGAAAGAATTATCATATCGGCTGATCACACGAGCAATAAGTAAAAACCGGACGCACATATTTTACAATGTCAGGCGTCCGGCTTGGTAAATTAAAGCACATGTGTCGAAAGACCGTCACATTATCTGGCTTGATTAGGACTCTTCAGCGTCCTCAACATCCTCAAATTCAGCGTCGACAATATCGTCATCCTCAGCATCGGCAGCCGCACTTGTCGGGCCAGTGTCTTCATCGGCAGCGGCATTGGCATAAATGGCTTCACCCATTTTCATAACGGCTGCAGTAAGGATTTGGAGCTTGTCATTAATCGCGTCAACATCGTCGGTTTCGGCGGTTTCGCGTACCTCTTTTATAGCCGTTTCAATATCTTCTTTTTGCTCATCAGAAATATTCTCGCCATGCTCTTTGAGGTCAGCTTCGGCTTTATGTGTAAGCGCTTCGGCCTGGTTCTTGGCTTCGACCAATTCACGACGCGCCTTGTCTTCATCGGCATGCGCTTCCGCGTCTTTGACCATAGCATCAATATCGGCATCACTTAATCCGCCAGAGGCCTGAATACGAATTTGTTGTTCTTTGCCTGTCGCATTATCCTTGGCAGAAACATTTACAATACCATTGGCATCAATATCAAATGTCACTTCGATTTGCGGCATGCCGCGCGGAGCTGGCGGAATACCCACCAGATCAAATTGTCCGAGCAGCTTGTTATCGGCTGCCATTTCGCGCTCACCTTGTGAGACCCGAATAGTCACAGCGGATTGATTATCAGCGGCCGTGGAGTAAATCTGGCTTTTCTTGGTCGGGATCGTTGTGTTGCGATCAATCATGCGCGTAAAGATCCCGCCTTCTGTTTCAATACCCAGAGACAGAGGGGTCACGTCTAGTAGCAAGACATCTTTAACATCGCCTTGTAGCACACCGGCCTGAATAGCGGCACCCATGGCGACAACTTCGTCAGGGTTCACACCTTTATGAGGCTCCTTACCAAAGAAGTCGCTCACGGCTTTTTGCACAGCCGGCATACGCGTCATACCACCAACCAGCACAACATCATCAATATCGCCCGCTTTGAGCCCTGCATCGGCCAAGGCCTTTTTACACGGCGCTATTGTTCGCTTAATCAGATCAGCGACAAGTGTTTCGAGCTTGGCGCGTGTCAACTTCATATTGAAATGTTTAGGCCCAGAGGCATCTGCTGTAATGAAAGGAAGATTGACCTCATAGCTCGAAGCTGATGAGAGTTCTTTCTTGGCTTTCTCAGCTTCCTCACGCAAGCGTTGCAGGGCTAATTTATCTGATTTTAAATCAATGCCTGTGTCTTTTTTGAACTCGTCATTGAAATATTCGACAATACGAATATCAAAATCTTCACCGCCGAGGAACGTATCACCATTTGTGGCTTTCACCTCAAAAACACCGTCTCCGATTTCAAGCACAGAAACGTCAAATGTACCGCCGCCCAAGTCGTAAACAGCAATCGTTTTACCGTCTTGCTTATCCATACCGTAAGCCAGAGCTGCCGCTGTCGGCTCATTGATAATCCGTAAGACCTCAAGACCCGCAATTTTACCGGCATCTTTTGTCGCTTGGCGCTGGGCATCATTAAAATAGGCCGGAACGGTAATCACGGCTTGTGAGACCTCAGAACCTAAAAAGTCTTCCGCCGTTTCTTTCATCTTGGTGAGGATCATGGCTGAAATTTCAGACGGGCTGAAATCCTTCTCACGCGATTTAACGTAAGCATCACCGCCTTTGCCTTTCACAATTTTATAGGGCACATGTTTGATATCTTTTTTAACCGCCGGATCGGTCATACCGCGACCGATCAGACGCTTAATCGCATAATATGTATGCTCGGGATTTGTGACCGCCTGACGCCGCGCGGTTTGACCAATGAGACGCTCTCCGTCCTCGGTAAACGCGACAACAGAAGGCGTTGTACGCGCCCCTTCTGAATTTTCGATAACACGGGCTTTATCCCCGTCCATAACAGCCACACATGAATTGGTGGTTCCCAAGTCAATTCCAATAACCTTTGACATTGCCTGCTCCTAATCAAAAGGGTCCCTATGCCCCATCTATTAAACTGGTCGGATAGAAAATTACGTTTAACAACTATCCTGCTTGATTGCGATATGGGTATCTATTTGAACGGTGCAAGGGCTACCCTGCATTTTTCTAAATTATTTCTATAATTCCCCTTATATCAGGCCATTTTCGATTATATTTATTTACTTGTTCTGTAATCGGAATAAAAATAGGGCATGCCAGCACTCAAAGCCCCAAATACTCTCACACTTTATCATACGCCCTTTGCCTGCTCTATGGCAGCCCGTATCGCCGCACATGAAGCGGAGCTGGAGCTGGATATTATCCATGTGGACTTAAACACGCATGAAACAGAAATGGGCACGTCTTTCCTCGATATAAACCCTCTTGGCCAAGTCTCGACGCTTTCCTTTCCGGACGGCCCATTACTGACGGAAACTTCGGCCGTCTTGCTCTGGATCCAATCACATTCAAAAAATCAGACCTTTAAACGCCAGCCCGGCACAGATGCATATTTCCAAATGCTGCGCTGGATCGGCTTTTGTGCCACCGAATTACATAAGCAGATTTTCCGCATCGTCTTTTATAATGAGGCGACAGACCCCGTCAAAAACCGTATTAGAGCCTTAGCGCCCGCGCGGTTTGGTGTGCTAGAAACGCAGCTCTCACAGCGACCTTATTTACTGGGCGAACAATTTAGTGCCGCCGATGCCTATCTCACATGGGCTTTATTCCTCAGCGAACGTGCAGGAATTGCGCCTGTTAATTATCCCGTCTTACAAGCCTACCTCAAACGTGCCCAAGACAGGCCGAGCGTAAAAGCCGTAATTGCGAGCGATAGCCGATATGACGAAAAAAATAGTCTTTGAACAATGGACAACTTCCCCCAAGGCTTTGCCCATTACCCGCTATATTTTAACCCGCAAGAACAAGAAGCTTTAATCGAAACTGTTGCAAAGGCCGTCAAACAAGCCCCTTTCTATCAGCCTACAATGCCGCGCACAGGTGCGCCCTTATCCGTCGTTATGAGTAATTTCGGCCCGCTGGGTTGGGTGACAGATAAGGATAAAGGATATCGTTACGAACCTGTGCACCCCAAAACGGGCAAACCTTGGCCGGACTTACCCGACCTTCTAGCCCGCCTCTGGCATGACGTTACTGACTTCCCAGCTTTGCCCGAAGCCACATTGATCAACTGGTACAGGGAGGGCGCTAAAATGGGACTACATGTCGATAATGACGAAAATGATCTGCGTGCCCCCGTTGTTTCTGTCTCTCTGGGCGACCCCGCCCTGTTTCGCCTTGGCGGTCCAAAACGCGGCGGGACGACACAAGGATTGAAATTATTTTCAGGCGATGTGGTGGTTCTCGCAGGAGCAGCGCGGCTCTGCCATCACGGGGTCAGCAAGATTTTTTACGGGCAAAGCACTCTTGTTCCAAAAGGCGGCCGGATAAATCTGACAATGCGACGGGTGAATATAGTTCCGCAGACGCACTAACTCTTTCTGCAACTAGTTCTGCATGAGTTTTTTGCCGTTCTCACGAAGCCGTTCTCCAACCTCCCGATTTACTTTCTCGCTGGTCAGAACATCTTTTGTATGGCGAGAAACAGATTCAGCCATAGCTTCAAGAAAACCAAGATCGGATTCTAGAGATGTGCTTATTGCAGATGAAATCAATGTTCCAATTATAGCCGAACTACTTGTACCATAAGTATATCTCGAAGCGCCTGGTGTATATCTTGTGCTCGCAATCACCATAGGTTCGTCAAAATCAATGATGGTATTATTATTGGCTGAATCTACCAGATCGAGATCATATTTAATCCCGTTATTTGCGCCAAGTAAGACCTTCGCCGTATATCCGGGTGTGTAAGCCTCTTTAATCGTGATATTTAAATCAACATCCCGCGATCCATGCATGGTCGGAGCAATACTATTATTGATTTCTTCTTGAGTTCTAAACCCAATATAGTTTTCGGCGAGATAAGTTTTTTGATTACTTATATGAGGTTGTGCAAGATAGCTTTCAAATCTTTGAACCGCAGGCATATTTGCCTTATTCGTCATCATCTTTTCTACAGATTCATCAAATTTTTGTGGAATATCTACACTCGGTTCGAATGCAACATTTACCTTATCAAGATCAAGGCTCGTCAATAAGGTACTATCTATCGGATTATCAACCGTTGCACAGGCCGATATTGATATGGCTAAGGCCAATAAAAATGTAATTGATACGATTTCATGACAGATTTCCCCTTCTAGCCATTTTATACCCTAGCTTGTAAATGAGCATAACACGCCATTTTGTCAATAATTTTCAGCACTTCAAATTAGCCAAAAATAGAATTTATGCAGGCAAATAAAAGCTTCGGAATTAATTTTAGGGCTTTTCAAATCCTGAGCCTGAAGGCATTAATGTATTTAGTCTAATCGAAAAACAAACATCCTAATGCCTATGACCCTCATCTTCACCCCCCTCACACTGCCAAATGGCCAAACCATTCCAAACCGGATTTGCAAGGCTGCTATGGAAGAAAATATGGCCGATGCCGGACAAATACCCGGACAGGCCTTGTTTAATCTCTACGACAAATGGGCCAAAGGCGGGGCGGGTCTGATCCTGACGGGTAATGTAATGGTTGACCCCACAGCGATGACTGGGCCGGGCGGCGTTGTTCTGGAACACGGCATGTTCAAAGACGCAAAGATCGAGGCCGCCTTTAAAAAATGGGCGACAATCGCCAAGTCCGGTGGCGGTAAAGTCTATATGCAAATCAGCCACCCCGGACGGCAAGTCTATGCCGCCCAAGGCACACAACCCGTTTCGGCCTCTGATACGAAAGTCACACTTGAAGGCCCGGCTGATAAAATGTTTGCCCCCGCCCGTGCCTTAACAGGTGACGAGGTTTTAGGACTGATAAAACGCTTTTCTGATACGGCGGCATTGGCCGAGCGGGCAGGATTTGACGGTATTGAACTTCATTCCGCCCATGGTTATCTGATCGCGCAGTTTTTATCGCCTCTGACCAATTTACGCGAAGATAAATGGGGCGGACCATTGGAAAATCGCGCCCGCTTTTTACTTGAGACCGTAAGAGCCGTTCGCGCACGTGTCGGAAAAGATTTTGGTGTGTCGATCAAACTTAATTCCGCAGATTTCCAACGCGGCGGCTTTGATATTGATGACGCCAAAACAGTTGTCGGCTGGTTGAACGGCGAAGATGTCGACTTTATTGAAATTTCTGGCGGGAGTTATGAAAGTGCGGCCATGATGGGTATGGCCGTAGATGGGCGCGCCCAAAGCACGATTGAGCGCGAAATGTATTTCATTGATTTTGCCCGTGATATTGCAGGGGTCGCGCAAATGCCAATTATGGTCACGGGGGGTGTGACTAAATTAAAGACGGCACAAGACGCACTGGACGGCGGCGGGGTGGATATTATCGGAATTGCGCGGGCCTTTGGCTTTAATCCGCAACTGGCCAATGACTGGAAAGCCGGCCAGAACACACAGATAAAATTAAACACGGCAAGCTGGAAGAATAAGGCTTTGGCAGGGCTTGCCAATATGGCCCTCACCAAGGAACAGCTTTACCGTCTGGGCGACGGCAAAGATATAAAACAAAAACAAAGCCCGCTTATGGCCACAGTCAAACAACAAATGCGTACGTCCAAACAAACCAAAGTCTATAAAAAATGGCTACAAAACGCGCATGATTATGATTTCACCTCATAGAGGGCAGAGACATCATGACTAAAGAGACTGTCACCCATAAAGGGGCCTGTCATTGCGGCGCTGTGAGCTTTGAGTTTCAAGCCCCGAAATCTATGTCCATGACGATTTGTAATTGCTCTATTTGTTCGCTGACGGGCTATGAGCATATATTTGTAAAACAGACAGATTTAACATTTCTCTCGGGTCAAGACCATCTAAGCGAATATAGTTTTGGCACAGGACAAGCCCGCCATATGTTTTGTAAAACCTGCGGTATAAAACCCCTCTATAAACCGCGTTCGCACCCGGATAGCTATAGTATAAATTACCGTTGCATCGCCCCAAACAGCCTTAAAATTTCCGAGAAAATCCAATTCGACGGCGGTAATTGGGAAAAGAATATTGCTGCGCTTCAGGACAAAACCTAAACACGGCCTTCTTATCCGAAGCTTTAATCAGGCTTGTCAAACACCCTCAGCCATGCTCATTTGGCTTAACCCGTGAAAAATAACGGGAGAGAATATACGGGGAGAAAAATGAAAAAGAGCCTTAAAGTCATTTTAAGTGTACTCATTTTAGGCGCGGCCTATCTTTTATTATGGCCTATCCCCATATCGCCTGTCGCCTGGGACGCGCCCGTTTCTAAAGGTTATAGCGGGGATTTCGCACCCAATACACGTCTGGCCGGTCTTGAGCTTTTATCCATTGGCGAGACTTACGGGCCTGAGGATGTCGATATCTGGGAAGGCGAGGACGGCTTGCGTGTCTATGCTTCTGGTCATAAAGGCGAGATCATCGAAATTAATCCGGCTGACAAATCCCATAAGGTCATAGCCAATACGGGCGGAGTCCCTCTGGGTGTCGAGTTCGGAGATGACGGCGTCCTTTATGTTGCCGACGCCCATAAGGGATTACTGGCTGTCACGCGTTCGGGTGAGATCACTCTTTTAACGGATAGTGTTGAGGGCAGCTCTATTGATTATGCCGATGATCTGGATATTGGCCCAGACGGTACGATATATTTTTCCGATGCCTCAACAAAATTCGGGGCTAAAAATAATGGTAGCACTTTATCGGCCAGTCTCTTGGAGCTTATGGAGCATAACGGAACGGGACGTGTTCTGGCCTATGATCCTGCTACGAAAACTACACGGATCGTTAAAGACGGTTTTACCTTTTCAAACGGGGTGGTCATGCATGCCGACGGGGAAAGCATATTGGTCAATGAGACCGGCACATATAGTGTGCACCGTATCTGGGTATCGGGGCCGAAAAGCGGTCAGAGCCAAATCATCCTTGATAATATGCCGGGCTTTCCAGATAATATAAATCCCGGGCCAGAGGTCGAGGGCGTGGGGCCGACCTATCTTTTGGGTTTGATCAGTCAAAGATCACAATGGCTGGACGATAATGCCAATAAGGTTTTGGCGCGTAAAATCGCTATGCGCCTACCCGCATTCATGCGCCCAAGTGCCGTCGATTATGGTCACATCATCCAGATTGACGGGGACGGAAATGTTATAAAAACATGGCAAGACCCCAGCGGGGACTTTCCCGGAATTACGGGGGGAATTATTGCACCTGACGGCTATATGTATGTCAGTAGCCTGACGGCCAAAACACTCGCCCGTAAACGCTTTAATCTTATGCAATAGGAAATATTATGAAACGTAGCTTACAAATTGTTCTCTTTATTCTCAGCCTTATTCCGCTTTATTTTGGTCTTATGGCTATCATTTTTGGTCCCGCCCAGCACATAGACCCCGCCCACGTCACCAACTCGCTTGATAATCAATACCGTTATCTGGGCGCATTTTATCTTAGCCTGTCATTTTTGCTCTGGTGGATGCTGCCCAATATTGAGAAACACAAAACGCCTTTGCGCCTTTTGGTGCTCGCCATATTTATAGGCGGCTTGGCCCGGCTTTACTCCCATTTCACCGTCGGCCCCGGCTTGCCTATGCAAACAGCTGGTATGGCCCTTGAGCTTGGCCTGCCGCTTTTATTGGTTTGGCACAATAAGATCGCCAACAATTCCGCGATATAGAGGGACTATAAAATTAACAGTCCCAAGACGTAAACCCGTAAGCGCATGAGCGCTTGTCTAAACTCTGATATTATGCAACAAAATGCATAAGAACGAAAAGGTGAAAACATGGCTGATAGAGAATTTGATCTCGTTATTTTTGGTGCGACTGGATTTACAGGGCGTCTTGTCGCTGAATATGTCAATGGAACTTACGGCGCGAGTGTAAAATGGGCCATGGCTGGCCGTTCCAAAGACAAGCTAAAAAATGTGCGGGACGAAATGGGTATCTCCGCAGACGTCCCGCTTATAGTGGCCGATAGCTCTGATAGCGCCTCCCTTGATAAAATGGCGGCCAAAACCAAAGCCGTGCTGACAACCGTCGGCCCCTATCAGCTATACGGTACACCCCTGGTAGAAGCCTGCGTAAAGGCGGGAACCGATTATGTTGATCTGTCCGGCGAACCGGCCTGGATGCACGATATGGTTGATCAATTTTCAGCCCCCGCCAAAGAGAGCGGGGCGCGTATTGTCCATTCTTGCGGTTTTGATTCTATCCCCTTTGATATGGGTGTTTTATATCTCCAACAGGCCGCTAAAGAAAAAACTGGGGCGCCTTGTGCGACCATTCGCGGACGGGTGCGCGAAATGAAAGGCACGTTTTCCGGCGGAACAGCTGCGAGTTTTATGGCCACAATGGCCCGCGCCTCAAAAGAACCCCAAGTGCTTTCTTGGCTTAAAGACCCGTTTTCACTGTGTCCGGATTTTAACGGCCCTGCCCAGCCTACAGGCCATAAACCGATTTATGAAGAAGACCTGAAATCATGGTCAGCCCCCTTCATTATGGCCTCTATAAACACGAAAAACATTCACCGGTCTAACGCGCTAATGGACCATGCTTACGGGGCTGATTTTATTTATGATGAAATGGTCTTTACCGGCGATGGTGAAGCCGGTGAAGCGGCGGCCAATTATGTCGCAAAGCAAAATGTATTTGGCGATAATCCACCAAAACCCGGCGAAGGCCCTTCTAAAGAAGAGCGCGAAAACGGTAGATATGACGTGATGTTTATCGGTGAGACGAAAGACGGCGATAAAATGATTGCGGGCGTCACAGGCGATAAAGACCCGGGTTATGGGTCCACCTCGAAAATTATCGCGGAAGCTGCGCTGTGTCTGGCCTTTGATATTGACCGGGCGGACACACCCGGCGGTGTCTACACACCTGCCCCTGCCATGGGCCATAAGCTAATTGAAAGACTTGTAAAAAAAGCAGGCCTGACATTTGAAATCGAAAGCTGATCTCAAATGCCAAGCCTTTAGGGATACGCACCTAGCGGTCCCTCATAACGCATGAGATAATTAGTTTTGCGCTAATTTAACACCCAAAGCGGTCTTATTGGCCAAAGCTAGCGCATATTCAGGGCGCAATTCAAGCGCAGTTGCACAAGCTGTTTTAGCCGCCTCCATTTGACCCAACTCACCATAAGCCGCACAGAGATTACTATGAGCAATACCGGCTCTTTTTGGTGAAAGACCTGCTTTTAAAGCTGCAAGATGATAGGTCACAGCCTTTTCATACTTCCCTTTCTTATACGCACGAACGCCAGCCCGAATTGATCCATCAGAAGTCGTCTTAACCTGAAAGGCCGGGCTCACGGCCTGTTGTGCGAATACGGGGCTAAACCCGAAGGTCGTAAAAGCTAAGGCGAGGCTTAGAATAAGGGCACGGGCTCCAGTTTTGGTTTTATAAGATGTAGATGTCATGATGATCTCCTAAAATGTGACATGAGGCATATAGAAACGAACAAAAAAGAATGGAATTGACAAATATCGTATATTATGTATACATATACGAATGAATAACTGGTCAGATTATCCAATATTGATGGCAGTCGCCGAAACAGGCAGTCTCACGGCGGCAGGGCGCAAACTCGGCATGAGCCAGCCAACAGTCGGGCGACGTATACGCGCGCTTGAAACACATTTCGGCACACCCTTGCTTGTTAAAAAAGACGGCACATTAGTTCCGACGAGTTTTGGCAGCTCCATGCTTGATCATATTCACCGCATGCAAAATGAAGCCGCCGCCATTGCGCGCAGTTCCGCCACACTGGAAAACTCACTGGCAGGTCCTGTACGGATATCTGCAACTGAAGGCCTGGGTACGTTATGGGTGCCTGCTGCCATTCAGAAATTTCGCCAATCCCATCCAGATATCCTGCTAGACATGACGATAGGTTATGAAAGCGCTAATCTGGCGCAAAGAGAGGCTGATATAGCCTTACGCTGGACGGGGCCCGGCCACCAAAACAGCTTGATCGGGCGCAAAGTCGCCGATGTGGCCTTTGGTCTTTTTGCTTCCGCTGATTATGTCAAAAGACGGCCTGAAAAACTGGTGAGCAAAGATGATCTTGTTTCGCATGATTGCATCCTTATGCAGACCGATGATCAAAACTATTTATGGCCTAAAATGGAAGACCGCCAAACCTATATCCCACATGGCCGTATGACCTTTAGGTCCAATAGTCTTTATGGACATATAAATGCTATCCGGCATGGTTACGGGATCGGCATTTTACCTTTATGCTATATGCAGCAACATTCCGAACTTGTCCGCATGTTGCCCCATCACACACATCATGAAGATTTATGGATTGTGGCGCATGAAGACTTGACCCGCTCAACACGTATTCGAGCCGTTTTTGATTTCCTCATTGAGGCAATCTTGAAAGACAAGGAATTTTTCTATCTCGGTGAGCCGTCTGTTTTCGAATATAGTAAGCCCCTCTTTCAAGGACAGGCTAATGCTGACAATCCGGACCGTGAACATGTCCTGTCGACCCACAGCTCGGCCCCCCTTCAGACTCTGAACCAGAAGCAGGAGACTGCGACCCCTTAGCGGGCTTGCCCAAAATTTCTGCAATATCGTCTGGCGTTAAAATCAGCCCGGACGGACCTGGATTTAAAATACCAAACTGACCCTCCAGAGACGGAAACAAAGCATTGCCGACCACGCGGGCAAAGCGCGTACCCGTAGGGCAAAACTCTTTGAGGCGCACCTCATTGGAAAACATAAGCACATGGGCGATGTCGTGAATTTTCACCGCTTGTAAAGATACACCGCCGCGCTCGGCTTGTTCTGTCTCGCTTTCTTCAACAGGCAGGTAAAAATCACTGGCCAAAAGCGCTACGATAAAAGCCTTACGCAAGACCGGATCATTGGCCAGATTTTCTGGCGGAACATCTTTGAGGAAACTATCAATATCGGACATTATGCCCTCACATTGTGATTTAAGTTAAGCCTTAGCCGGGCCTGTCGAAACAGCGACCATGGCCGCGCGGAGTGTTCTATCGCCCAGCTTAAATCCGGTCTGCATCACTGTGGCAACATTTCCTTTGTCTTCAGAAGAAGGGACTTGCGCGACGGCTTGGTGCACATTGGGGTCAAATTTTGCCCCGACGCCGTCCACCGGTTTCACGCCGTGCCGCGATAAAATCAAAATCAGGTCTTTTTCTGTAAGCTCTATACCCGCCAGCAGGTTTTGGGCATTTTCGCCCAGATCAGCTTTCGCCTTACCTTCCAGAGATAAGAGCGCGCGAGAAAGATTATCATGCACAGACAGTACATCCATGGCAAAGCGCTCAATGCCGTAAGTTTTAGCCGCACTCACTTCGCGCTCCGCGCGTTTTTTTACATTCTCAGCCTCCGCCATAGCTCGTAGCGCCTGATCCTTTAGGGTCGCGATTTCGGTTTCTAACTGTTCTATGCGTTGCGCAGGCGTCTGAGTATTTGCCTCTTCGCGGTTTTCAATCGCCTCTTTGGCTTTATCGATCTCCGCCTGTAAAGCATCAAGCTCGGCATCGCTTGGCAAATCATCCATGATCGCCTCGGCCTCGCTGCGCGCCTTATCAGCACCCTTTTTGGCTTTTTTATTTGTCATAATATAGTTCGCTCCAATTTATGACGTTAAACTCTAATTCTAACTCAATTTCTAGACTTGCCCAACATATGCCCGACAAGTTGCGCGGTATAATCCACCATGGGAATAACCCGCGCATAATTAATACGTGTCGGGCCAATGACCCCGACCGCCCCGATAATATTCTGATCACTATCGCGGTATGGGGCCACTACGACACTAGAGCCGGATAAAGAAAATAACGGATTTTCCGTACCGATGAAAATTTTTACACCATCTGCGACATCTGTCTGGTCCAGTAAAGTAATAAGTTCCTCTTTGCGCTCCAAATCCTCAAATAAGAGGCGAATACGTTCCAAATCGCTTTGCGCTTCAAAATTATCCAAGAGTTGCGCGCGCCCGCGCACGATGAGACTGCGTTTGACAAATTGGCGGGAAGTTTTATCCGCCTCGCCGCCCCAGCTCGCCAACCCTTGCTTGATCAGGTTTTGCGCCGCCTTGTCGATTTCGACCTTACCGGCTTCTATCTCGGCAAAAATAGCTTCGCGAGCTTCATCAAGTTTGCGGCCTTTCAAGCGGGCTGAAAGAAAATTCCCGGCTCTTTCCAGGGAGGCCGGCAATAGACCTTCCGGGCGGCGCATAAGACGGTTTTCTACCCGCCCGTCCATATAGACCAAAACAACAAGCGCCTGATTGACGTCCAGATTTATAAATTCAACATGCTTTAGCTCGCCCGAATCCTGATCTTCTTCTGGTGCCAAAACAAGCCCCGCCCCGCCCGCAAGCCCTGCTAAGAGCGTAGAGGCCTGCTCGAATATTTGTTCACTGTCACGCCCCCCTGCCCGCATGCGTTTTTCTATTGAGTGTCGCTCAACCGATGAAATACCCCCGATCTCTAACAGACCATCAACAAACAGGCGCAAGCCGATCTGCGTTGGTATACGGCCCGCACTCACATGAGGGGCGGCCAGTAATCCGTAACGGGTCAGCTCGGCCATCGTGTTACGAATGGAAGCCGGTGAGAGGTTTAAGTCCCCGGATAGCGCCAATCTGCGCGAACCTACAGGCAGGCCTGTTTCGAGATAGGTTTCGACAATATCACGAAAAACATTGCGCGCGCGGCTATCTAGGTCAGTCAGACTTAAATTTGAAGCGATTAAACTCATGCTCACTATGTGGCGTAACCAGACTAGGGGTTCAAGGGCAAAGACAGAATTTCGTCTGTAATGCGTCCTGTTCTATATATGTAGATTTGGCCTAAGAGGTCCCGCCTTGGCTCTTTCCGATCAATTTCATTAAGGCAGACGTGCTGGGATCATGTTCCCCGCTCTTGGAACTTTCAAGCTCTGACAAAATCTTTTTAGCCAAGACCTTACCAAGCTCTACCCCCCACTGATCAAAGCTATTGACGTCCCAGATCACCCCTTGGACAAAAACCTTATGCTCATAAAGGGCTATTAAATGCCCGACAGCAAAGGGTGAAAGCGCCTCAAGTGTGATGGTCGTTGAGGGGCGATTGCCTGCAAAACTCTTTTGCGGGGCTAATATGTCTATCGCCTCTGGGGCAAGTTCACTTGTTTCAGATAACTCTTCTTTGACCTTATAACTTGGCTTTCCGAGCATAAGCGCTTCTGATTGGGCCAGACAATTTGCCAAAAGTTTACGGTGATGATCAGGTCTGTCTTCATGGTCTGTCAGTACGGCAATAAAATCAACAGGCGCACCAGGCGTTCCCTGATGTAACCATTGGAAAAAAGCATGTTGACCATTTGTGCCCTCATCCCCCCAAATGATCGGACATGTCAGGCCTGTGTCCTGACCTTGGCGCGTTTTGGATTTGCCGTTACTCTCCATTTCGAGCTGTTGCAAAAAGGCGGATATTTTGCGCAATCGCCGCGCATAGGGAATGACGGCTTGCGAAGAAAAACCCAGAATATTTCTGTTCCAGATACCCGTCATCGCCAGCATAACCGGCAGGTTTTTTTCCAAAGGCATATCACGGAAATGCTTATCCATTTCCGCAGCCCCTTTAAGAAATGCGTCAAAAGCTTTCGGGCCATATGCCAGCTGTAAAGACAGGCCGACGGCTGACCACACAGAGTAACGTCCCCCGACCCAGTCCCAGAAATCAAAAATCTGATCAGACGGAATATCAAAATCCTCGGCCCCCTTACGATTAGCCGTCACGGCAATGAAATGCCCGCCGGATGTTTTACCCAATGCCGCACGTAACCACTCCCGCGCACTTTCAGCATTTGTCCGGGTTTCCTGCGTTGTAAAAGATTTCGAGACGACAACCACTAATGTGGTTTTAGGGTTCAGACCTTCTAAAGCATCATTGATTGACGCGCCGTCAATATTTTCAGCAAAGCGTAAATCCATCCCAGCGGTCTGCGTGGCTGCAAAGGCATCAGCCACAAGGCGCGGGCCCAAATCAGACCCGCCAATGCCAATATGGACAACGGCTTTAAATTTGCCTTTCGCACGCACCTCATCGGCAAAATCGGCCATTTTTTTGCGCATGTTTTTAACTTGTTTTTGCACAGAGCGCGACCCACCCACACCGCGCAGCGCCATATGCAAGACGGCGCGGTTCTCTGAACTGTTCACGGGATCGCCAGCAAAGAGCCGCTCTCGCCAAGCCTCTAGCCCGCATCCCGTCGCCATATCTATTAAGGCACTGCGTGTATGCGTGCTGATCGCCTGTTTGGAAAAGTCAGCCCGCAAAGGCCCGACTTGCATGACAAATTCAGATATCCTGTCTGGCTCTGTCTTAAACAAATCCGTAATAGACCCCATCTTACCGGCCAGTTCAGTCAGGCGGTCAAAATATTCTTCGCGAACAGACATATGGACTCCCGTTTTATCAGCAAGGCACGACTCACTTCAGCCCTCATGGTGATAGGAAATAAGACGGGCTTTGTACAAGAAAAAACCCCGCACAAGGCGGGGTTAAACGTCATAGAAAAAGATCTTGCCTAGCTATCATATTTTACCGAACATCCATAAGGCGCCGTCTCTGGTTTGCTCACAGGGTTTCCGGCTTTCAGGTCATCTAAGGCGGCTTGAACGTAATTTGTCGCGCCCGGAATAGAAGAAGCCCACACACTGCTATTACTATCAATTGCGCCTTGATAGACCAAGGTTTGGTCGGCATCGATGACAAACATATGCGGCGTGGTTTTAGCACTAAATGTTCGGGCTGCCTTACCTGCTGGGTCTAGAATAACAGCCGCAGGCGCTGCGTCTCTGGTTCGGGTGAGGTCATTGGCCTGATCTGGGCTGACATAACCTTGCTTGCCAGGTGCAGATGAGACGATAGAAAGCCAGACCACATCATCAGCCGCGGCTAATTTTTGCAAATTCTGCATATTGGAATATTTCGGATTATAATGTTTTACAACAAAAGGGCAGCCGTGATTTGTCCACTCAAGAACAACGTTCTGACCCGCAAAATCTGAAAGGTTATGCGTCACACCCTGTGTGTCGACAACCGTCATATCCGAAACATTTTCACCCGTGGCAATCTTGGCACTGGCATTTGCGCCCCATAATAAGGCTGGCACAGCCAATAGCGTTAATCCTAAACGTGTTAAGCTCATTTACGTCTCCTAAAGTTTATATATTACCCTGCCCCAGTTACGCCGTCGTTGACAGTGGTTCTAGGGGAGATTAGCCCTCATAATGGCTTCTTCTAGCAGAGTTTGCGTGAGAACTTGAGGCAAAATTTCAGCTCTCACGGATTTTTGATCACCTGTCTCTCCCGCTTTTTTTGGTGGAAAAACGAGATAGAGCGGCACGCCGGAACGGCCATATTTTGCCAGCTCCCTTGCGATCATATCATTTTTATTCGTCCAATCCGCCACAAGAAAGGCCGTATTCGTATCCTTAAACAAGTTCTTGGCTTCAGCCCGACTTAAGACCAAACGTTCATTGACTTTGCAGGTGACGCACCACGCGGCCGTAAAATCGACAAAGACGGCTCGGCCTTCCGCCCTGAGCGTCTCAACGGTTTCAGGCGACCATGCTTGCTCTACAAAACCTGCACCCGCATGTTTCACAGGTGAATTTATTGTGGCTTGGCTGGTTAAACTTACGGGCAAGAACACGGTTAAAACAAAGGCGATAAGACCAAGCCCGCGTAAAATCAGATTACGCCCCTTAAAGGCCCAGATTGCAAAGGCCAGACTAAGCATAGCGGCAAGAACATATAACACACCTTGTGCTCCGCTTTGCAGACTTAAAACCCAGACCAGCCAGATTGCGGCGGCAAACATAGGAAAGGCGAGAATTTCTTTAAATCGTTCCATCCACGGCCCCGGCTTTGGCAAGCGCGATAAAAGGCCCGGCACATAAGCGATTAATAAAAATGGCAGCGCAAAACCAATGGCTAAAAACAAAAAGACTAAAAGCGTGACAAGAGCGGGTTGTGCCAAGGCATAACCAATCGCGCCTGCCATAAAGGGCGCGGTGCAGGGCGTGGCGACAATAACAGCAAGCGCGCCCGTAAAAAAGGAGCCAAGCGCACCGGATTTTTGCGTGAGCTCAGCGCCTGTATTTTGCAGACGCGATCCCAGTTCAAAAACACCGAAAAGATTAAGCCCGATAGCAAAAAGCAAGACGGCCAAAACACCCACGACTTTGGGGGATTGTAATTGAAAGCCCCAACCTAATTGCGCCCCGCCAGCTTTTACGGCCAATAAAATCACTGTGAGGGCTAGAAATGTCGCAACCACGCCTGCCGTATAAATCCAGGCCTCGCGCTTAACCTGCACTTTTTCTTCATGGGCGGAACGTGCAATAGAGAGCGCCTTAATCGAAATAACCGGAAAAACACAGGGCATGAGATTAAGAATAAGCCCGCCAATAAAGGCCCCAAAAATAGCCCCGAATAAAGTTAAACCACTCACAGAAGACGTCACATTCTGATCAGGTGTTTTTGGAGGGGCTATGCCTGTCTGCACTGCCGCGCCCGATTTTAGCGCCAAAACTTTACCCACGGGCGTGCCGTCCTGCACATATTTCAGCACCCCGCTGAGTGATTGGGGGGCCTCTTCCTGCCATAAATATTCAGGCTGCGCGCTGATCAATAGACCTTGTCGGCCATCTTCCAAAAGACCCGTTTGGATAGTTTGAGGTTCTGAATGTGCAATAATGCCCTGATCATATGGATAGAAATAGGCATCGGATATATCGGCATTTGGGTCTATCCCGTTAAAGGAAAACTTTACACTCTCGCCGTCATAGCTCACAGCACTTGAAATTTGACTGTCCGCTTGCGGGGCCCCTGCTTTTGCCAGATCAATCTGGGAGGCCCATAAAATATCTTCACGCGTATCACCCAGGGCGAGATCAAAACTAAGACTGGCTTGCTCTGGAATACAGACATCTTTGCAGACAAGATAATAGACATCAGCCCCTATCGTGATCTGTCCTGTATCTGCCGTCCCGCTATATTTGAAATCTTGGGTAAATAAAGGCTCGCCTTCAAAGCCGTAATTAATAATCGGGCCAGTCGCAATACGGCTGGGTAAGGGCCAAACCAGCTCGCCTTGAGGGGTAATGGTTTCAGGCAGTTTCCATTCGATATATACGGGTTCGCCACTATCCCCGGAATTTCGCCAATAAGTATGCCAATGCGCGTCGAGTACGGTTCTGAGGGCTATAGAAAAATCATCGCCGGAACTTAGGCCGTCATGCGAGCTTACAAGCGATGCGACAACCTTGCCCGTGTCAACAGGGGTGCTTTCGCCCGCCCAAGCCATGCGGCCAAACCCGAAAGTGAGAACAAAACCTAAAATCAGGCGTGTCCAAATAAACCATATTGCGGCCCAAAACTTACGGCCACTCTGGCTTAATCTATCTTTATGCAAATTGCGCATAGCTTGCTCCTGCCACACATATAGGGGAGGTGCATGAAGAATACTACGCAAAAAGTTACGCGCTCACGCGCCCTCACAGCCTTTTGAAAACAAGAAAGCTGGCCGTGAGTTAGTGTTTAATATCTATTTAATGCAGTCGCGAGAAGGAAACGCGGTCTTTAGTAGCCTTAGGCTGCGTTTTCTTCAGCATTACGGCGCAATGTCATATTCACCAAGCGCTGCCAATTCGTCAGTGACACCATGTGGGAATGGGCCACAGCCAGATAGCCATTTTCCATAAACTCCTTGATCACTTTGGCATCAAGTTTGGCCAAACGCTCATGTGTAACCGCGAAATAATCCGCAATTTTTTGGCGCTCTGCCTTAGACCCGTCCGCATTATTGCCCTGAAAATACATATCCTTGGATTCAAACAGATCCAGCTCTTTAAACCGTTCAACCATTTGGGCTGTTGCCTGACGGTCACGCTCAAAATTTTGTAAAAACTGGAAGGCTTCTTTCGTAAATGCACTTGTATCATCTTTATCAAAAAACTTTTGTGTCGGTTTCTTATTCGTCACACATTCTGCATTTGCATCAATACAGACCACGTAACGGTCATTGCTTTGGTCACCCGCTAAGACAAAGGGATAGCGCCGCGCAAATGACGGCATATAATAATCAGGATCAAAGAAACCATCTTTCACAAAAAGATTTTCGTCTGCTCGAATGCCCATAACCGCCAAAGGGGCCCGGGTGTCGCCGGCGAAAATCACTGGATAAGACGTCGCTGCTGAGGAAAATTCCGGAGCCGTGAGTGGCATGAAATGGCTTTTTTCCATAAATTTAAAAGGTTTGTCCAATTGCACAACACCGTGCTTACCATGTGCTTCGCGCGATAAGGGCTGCGGATTTTCATAAAACATCACATTTCCTGCAACGGAAACATTTTCTTTAGCTTTAGGAGCTTTTGCCATTTTTTCCTCACTTCGGCGTCTCGCCGTTAAAATAGTTTTCAGCCTCCTATACAATTCTGGCCCGCACTTCAATGTTTGTTTTTCATCCTTTGCAAAGACAGAGTGGTGACAAAGACAAAGTTTATGCTAGATGTGGGGTCTAGAAGATGCATTGAGAGTTATATGACGGCCCTGACAATAGATGAGCGCGTTGATTACGCCCGCAAAATCGCCCAAAAGCATGGCGAGAGATTCACGCCGCTTCGAGCCCATATTTTTGAGCTGGTTTGCCAACAAAAAGGGGCGATTAAAGCCTATGATCTTCTTGATCAGTTAAAACCCGAACATGGTTCGCCAAAACCCCCGACAGTGTACCGGGCCCTCGAATTTCTTTCCCGACTTGGTCTTGTACATCGTGTTGAGGCCCTAAACGCCTTTATCGCCTGTGATCACAGCCATGAAGGCCATCATCCCGAATTTTTTATCTGTGAGAATTGTCAAGGCGTTCAAGAACGTCATGCCCATGACCATATTGATTGTCGCCCCAGCGGTTTTGTAATCAAACGCAGTGTCGTTGAACATTATGGCCATTGTGCCAGTTGCGCAGCCTGACCCGAAATATAGTCTAGGATATGTCAGGTATGTTTCTAAAAAGCTGGGCCGGCGAATGTTCGGCATGGGAATGTGACGATCTGGGTCACTTAAATATGCGGCATTACATGACAAAGGCCTATCAAGCCCGCCAGATGATGCTCATCACTTTAGGCCTTTCTGAAGCCATGAAAGCCAAAGCTGATACAACTATTATCGCCAAGGATTTTCATATCAAATATCTCGGCGAAGCCCGACCAGGAAACCCGCTTTTCATCGAAACGGGCATAATTTCACACACAGAAACGACACTGACATTATGCCATATGATGTATCATGCCAATCGACGACTGGCCGCGACAATAATCGAAACCGTTTCGCATGTTTCCCGTCCACAGCTTGTCTCGCAGAACTGGCCCGCTGACTTCTCGGACAGAACCAAACCTTACCTTATGGACGCACCTGCCCCGAGCCTACCGCGCGGATTTGACCCCTCTCTTATCTCTACAGCGCCAAATGAAACGACCCTGAAAAGCTGGAATATGACCCAGACAGGAGTCGGCGTTTTTCAGCCCCGCGAGATCGGTTATCACGGCTATGTTAATGCCCCGTCTTTTCTGGGTCGCACGACCGAAACTATCGCGCATTTTAATGACGGATATCCCGAGTTTAAAGATAAGGCCTTCATGGCATCGGGTATGAACGGGGCCTTATTAGAAGCGCGGGTCTTTTTGCACGTGCCCACACAAGAAGGCACGGGATATCGTTTCTATTCAGGGCTAAGCACGGGTAATGAATATACGCGCCATCTCATACACCATGTTGTAAATGCCCAAACAGGTGCGCCCATTTTTTCTATGCTCGGTATAGGCTGTCTGTTTGATATGAATA